>JAKAIL010000011.1 GCA_021825235.1 Bacteroidota bacterium
TTTCCCCGCTCACCTTAAGCTGCTCTGTTCTTTGCATGTTTTGCATTTCTTTTTTCATTGCGGCCTCCTCGAAACGACCGCGCAGCGTGAGACCGCGTTCCTCGGCGAGAATGGCGGCGTCTTCCCGAAGGGAATCGAGGTATTGATACACATTGACCGTCTCTTTTGCCAGCGGCAGGCGGCGATCGTCGGCGCGCGAAAGCATGAGCAGGCCTTCGACAATGCGCTGCATCCGCTCGACTTCTTCCATCACGCTGCCCAGCACCGCGTGGGCCTCTTCGGGATCGAGTGTTTGCGCAGCATCCAGGTGGCGCTCGGCCTGTTCAATCTCACCCTTCATAATGGCGAGCGGCGTCTTCAGTTCATGTGAGGCGTCGGACGTAAACTGCGTGACCTGTTGAAACGAATTTTCCAGCCGGGAGAACATGAGGTTCAGCGTCTCGATCAGATTTACGAGTTCCCGGTCGGTTTTGCCGGGAAGGTCGATGCGCTGGGAAAGATTTTTGGCGCCGATTTCGCGGGCGGTATCCGCGATCTGGTCCATGGGTCGCAAAGCTTTTCGGGCCAGCCACAAGCCGCCAAATATTGAGATGGCAAGGGCCAGTGGAATGCCAATATAGAACGATGAGCGTACTTTGCGCAGGCTTTGCTCGATATCGGTAACGGGATAACCCACATAGACATCGAACCTGGCATTATGCGCCCGCGCTACCCGAACGTTCTCCTTGTTGATCTTTACTGTATGATAGGCAGAGGTCGTGTCCGTTTCTGGCCGCATGTGGGCGGTCCGGACGAGGCGCATAAGGGTATCGCTTCCCAGGTTAGGCGTATGGAAGAATGGCAAATCGTGGCGATTTCCCATACTATCCCGCGTCACGCCATAAATTTCGACGAAATTATTGCGGCGGCTGGAGACGGAGCGTTCGACGATGGCATCGAGCGGGTCCACGGTCTTGCCGGTGGAGTCAACGAAGGAAAGTTCCGTAATAACCTGGTCAATGATTTCGTTCACTACTCGATCGGCAAGGGCTTGTCCTTTCAGGGTATCCGGCACTTCGCGTAAGGCCTGGTCAATGAGATCGCGCAGCGTATTGGCCGAACGAACTTCGCCATGCATTTTGATTTCCTGCGGCGTCGTGTTGGGCGGGAGCGTGGAAATGAGCGTGAGCGTAATCTTCGCGTCATCGATGAGCGAGGCATCGAGCGCCTGAAAGAGCGACTGGCGTATTTTGTAATATTGGAACAGCCCGATCGCTCCGATCGTCAGAACGACCAGCAAGGAATACCATAGGATGAGCCGTAAGCGAAGCATACTCTCTTACAGAACAGTAGAATGCGCCCAGAGTGCCAACCGAAGCTGGCACAACAATTAAAATTAGCGCGTTTTAACCGTATGGCGCTCGAAACGGGTTTTAGTGAACTTGTGCCCTCGGCAGGAAAGCTCGACCGCAAAAAGCTGGCGGAGCTGGGGGAAGAACATGCAGCGAAACATGTAGCCGCGCTCGGCTATCGGATTGTCAAACGAAATTTTCGTTTTGGCAAAGTCGGCGAAATAGATATTGTGGCCTATGATGGCGATTGCCTTGTTTTTGTCGAGGTAAAAGCCCGGCAGGACTATAGCCACGGCGAACCAGAAGCATCGGTCAATCCGCGCAAACAGGCGCAGCTCAAGCGTGTGGCGAGAATGTACTACTACGTGAATGGCCTATCGGATGTCGTTTGCCGTTTCGATGTCATTGCGGTCGATATTTTCGATAAAAAGGTGGATATCCGCCATCACCAAAACGCTTTTTATTGAGCTGCCGCAATGGACCGTTCAGACCTTATTTCCGTTACGAACGTGACCGCCCGCAGCGACCCCGGTGCGATTTTTTCCGAGATTAACCTACAGGTCGAGAAGGGAACTCTCCGAGTTCTTCTCGGTGCAACCGGGACCGGAAAGACGACGCTGTTCAAGATGCTGATTGGGGAGATACCGTTGGGGAGCGGGAGCATTCGAGTTGGCGATACGGATGTTGGCTCCCTTCGTAGCAGGAACCGGGCAAAATTCCTGCGGACCATCGGCACCGTATTCCAGGATACATCGCTGCTCGATGACCGCAGCGTGTTCGATCAAATCCGGTTGCCTCTGGAACTTTCAGGCATGAAGCGAACGCGGCGTGAAGAGCAAGCCGCGGCCATTGTAGAACGGTTTCGGTTGGAGGACGTCCGGTCGTTCTATCCGCGAGCCCTTTCGATGGGGATGCGCCAGCGCATCGCCATTGCCCGGGCCGTAACCTCCGAACCACTGGTTCTCCTTGCAGATGAGCCGGCCGCACATTTGGACGCGGAACAAGCAAAGGAAATTGCCGATATTCTTATGCACGAAAACCTTCGGGGAATGACGGTGCTTATTGGCACGAGTGACGAGCGCTTTGCCTCGTATTTTCCAGCCCAGGCTGTGCTTCCGTTCCCCGATTCGCTCATGGGTAATAAAAAGTGACCTATTGTTACCGGAACCGGGATAGTTTCGTACCTCCTTTCCGGTTAGCAACGAGTGAAAACGTTATGATTAACAGAACAAAAGGCGATACCGAAGGCGCAGGTTTACGCATTGGCATTGTTCGAAGCCGCTGGAATGCTGAAATCACCGAAGCTTTGCTGGATGGGGCACTCCGGGCTTTGGCCGCCTGCTCGGTCCGGGAAGAAGATATTGTAGTCATGGAAGTTCCTGGTGCGTTGGAGATTCCGTTGGCAGCCCAGGAACTTGCCACGCACGGATTTGACGCCATCATCGCCGTCGGTTGTGTTATGAAAGGTGACACAGCACACTTCGATCATGTGGGCCGTATTGCCAACGATGGAATTGCGCAAGTGGCACGGGACTATGAATTGCCCGTAACCTGTAGCATTCTTACCACGTATGATTTGGATCAGGCGCGTGCTCGCTCCGGGCTGGATGAAGCAAACGTGGGGAGCCAGGCAGCACTCACGGCCATTGAAACAGCGAACCTTCTCCGTTTCTTACGCTCGAAGTAACTCATGCGAATTTCCCGGTCGTTTCTTTTTTTCGTTGCGATGGTGATTCCATTCGCAGTTTCCGCGCAGACGCTCAAGCCCGAGCAGTGGCGTACCTACACCTCGATGCGCTCTGCAATGGATGTCGCACTTGCTTCCGATTCGGTCCATGTCTGGGCCGCTACCGGCGGAGGCGCGTTCGAAGCGGATGTTCGAACGGCGCAGGTGACGCTGGCGCTCCGCACCACGGATGGTCTTTCGGAGAACGATTTGACCTCGGTCGCGGCAGACGATTCCGGCAATATTTATTTTGGTGCCGGCGGCGGCGGGTTTGACGTCTATCATACCGCTACCGGAACGATCGACCAGTTAGGGAGCGATATTCGTTCCGCATCCTACACCAACAAAGCCATCAATGGCATTACAATCTCTGGCGATACCATTTATCTTGCAACCGGTTATGGGTTGAGTGTTTATATCGTCCAATCGGGAGGGGTGGGATATTTTGGATACACCGCCACCCAGATCGCCAACTTGCCAACGGAAGACAGCCTGCGCCAGATTATTTCCGATGGTTCCTATGTCTATGGTGCTGCACATGAAGGCGTTGTGTTCGCAAAAGCAGGATCGGACTTGCATAATAGCCATAACTGGACGCTGATTCCGGATACCGGCGGTTCGGTCCGTGCCTTAGTGAACTATCATGGCAAAGTGTATGCAGGCGCAGAAAATGGTCTGTTTGAAGTTTCCATCGGCCAGGGAACACTCCTACCTGTTTCGTCCGCGCCGCAACTTGCGATCAATCGTTTAATTGTGGCTCACGATTCGCTGATCCTTCTGGATGAATCGGGTACACTCCATGCAACGAGTGACCTTGTCACATTTTCGAGCCAGCCCATCAATGATTCGGTCCAGGCGATTACGCCAGACTTTCGCGGAGGGGTTGTCCTTGCCTTGATCGGACACGGTCTTTCGATCCCTCTCAACGGAAGCCTCGTCACAAATCTCTTTCCAGCCGGACCGATCGCCAATAGCTTAGAGTATCTGTCGTTTTCTCCCGCCAGCGATGCGCTCTATGTCGCAAATGGGAAATCAGGATTTGGCGTGTTTCACCCCTCGACCGATACCTGGAACGATTTCTTGCCCCGGGTCTCAAACCAGGAGTGTATTGCCATTTTCTACGATTCCATTCGCAATGTGGTATGGTTGGGTACCTATGGCAGTCCGCTTTACCGCATTCAGGGACTGGAAACGGATTCGCCGGTCTGGTATCCGGTGGATTCTACCAAAATTCCGGCCTTTTCGGGCAGTTATATTATAACCGATGGAATGATGCTGGACCAGAGTGGTAACTTGGTGGTGACGACGTGGGCCGGAAACTCCAAAGGATTATCCATTTCCAGGGATGGGACCAATTTCCAGAATTATGCATTACTGGCCTCCGGAACCGAAGCGTGGGGTCCGGTTACGCAGGATTTTAGCGGTAACTATTGGGTCGGATCCCGGTATGGCGGGATCCTCGCGACCTCCGGCCTGTTTTGGCTTCGCGCTTCCGATTTCAGCTATGGCTTGATACCCGGGGGGAGCAGCGGATCGCTGGGAACTCCAACGGAAGGAACAGAAGACATCAATGCGCTCATTACCGATCAGGATGGTGCGGTATGGTGCGGCACCAACGCCGGAATTGAAATTGTCTCCAATCCGGATGCCATTGACCAGCCCAATCCGGTTTTCTCTATCCGCAGTGTACCATTCGTAGCAACGCAGATTATTAATGGCATTGCCGTTGATGGCGTGGGCAACAAATGGATTGCCACGAATAACGGTATCTTTGTTGTTTCGCCGGATGGTGCCGATAGTGTGGCACGTTTTACTAAAGAGAATTCGCCCCTGGTGGATGATGTCGTCACAGCGATCACGATCGATCCCACTCGGGGGGAAGCGTATGCCGGTACCCCTTCGGGAATCTCGCGCTTCAGCACCATCTTCAAGCAAGGTAACCCGGATTATACCCATATTCGTGTCTATCCGAATCCGGTCGTCCAAACTGGCGAAGGCAGCCCGACGGTCTATATCGATGGGCTGGTGGCTGGCTCGACGGTCCAGATTTTCTCGCTTGGCGGGCAGCTAATCAATACCATAAATGGCACGGCGCTCGGTTCGACCGTCACCTGGAATGGACTCGACGCATTAGGCCGCGAAGTCCCCAGCGGAATGTACTTAATTAGCGCCACTTCACCGCAGACGGGAAATAATGGCGAGGCAAAAGTGGTTATAGTGCGAAGACCATAGCATAGTTATAATGCTGGATGAACAATGGAAATTTATGATTTCCTCATTCATCATTCATAATTCATCATTGACAGATAATGCCAACGTACGAATATCGCTGCCGATTTTGCCACGAACTGACCGATGCGTTTCAGCGCATGAGCGATGCGCCGCTTAGCAAATGCCCCCACTGTGGTAAGGAAGGGTTGGAACGAATTGTTTCCGGGGGCGCCGGAGTAATCTACAAAGGCGAAGGCTGGTATGTGACGGATTATTCCAAAAAATCGAGCGGCGGGAAGGAAACCAGCGGCACGACTGCAAAGCCAGCCACCCCTGAATCGAAACCCACATCGGAAACAAAATCTACACCGGAATCTAAGCCTTCTTCTCCCGGCAGTACCTGAGAAGTTTTTCTTACTTTCTCTTTGAGATTCGTTTCCGTGTAGGTGAGATACTTCGCTTTTTTGTCCTGGTATTACGTACCACTTTCCTGTTTTGTGGCGCAGCGGCCTTCAATTTTGCGGACGCAGTGGTAAGATCGAACACTAACGGTATAGCCTGATCGACCGTCTTTACGGAAATGATATTGAGTCCTTCCTTGATCGCAGCCGGTATCTCCGTGAGCGATGGTTGATTGTCTTCCGGGATGATTACCGCTTTCATTCCCGCGCGCTTGGCCGCAAGTAACTTTTCCTGCAATCCGCCGATCGCTAGCACATTGCCGCGGAGTGTTATTTCACCGGTCATTGCCAGATCGCCGCGAACGGGCCTGCCGGTTGCCGCGGAAATAATCGCCATTATAAGGGTAATGCCGGCGCTGGGGCCGTCCTTCGGAATAGCACCTTCCGGCAAGTGGACGTGAATTTCCTTGTGCTTGGTAAAGTCCTTCGGAACTTTTAGCTCGCGGGAGCGGGCACGAATGAAGGTAAGCGCGGCTTGCGCCGATTCCTTCATGACATCGCCGAGCTGGCCGGTAAGCGTAAGCCGCTCGGAACCATCGACAAGCACCGTTTCGACGGGCAGCACATCGCCACCCGTGCTGGTCCAGGCAAGTCCCATCACCGCGCCAATCTTCGGATCGAGTTCGTTTTTGGAAATCTGGAATTTGGGAACTCCAAGGTAATCCGGCAAGCGCTTCGCAGCAATCGTAGCATGGAATCCTTCGGGTACATGCAAGGGCTCGCGTGGTTTTTCCTCTTCGGCAAGATCCTTGTCGGCCTTCCCATCCTCTTCGACCTTCAGGATGCCATGTGCCGTCACCTCCACGTCCGGCAATATCGTAGTGTGCCCATTGGGCCCCTGGGGGATCGATACAGACTCCGGTTCCCGGACTTCAGCTCCCGGAGTTCGGACTTCGGACTGATACGCTTTCGTCACAATCTCTCGTGCTACCTTGCGGCACACCCGTGCAATCTGGCGCACGAGGCTGCGAACTCCCGCTTCTTCCGTGTATTGCCGAATAATGCGAAGAATGGCATCATCCTCGAACGTGACGCTACCCGCTGGGAGCCCATGCGCGTTAAGCTGATTGGGAATGATGTGGCGTTTCGCAATCTCGAGCTTATCATGCTCCAAATATCCGGGCAGCTCGATGATTTCCATGCGGTCCGCGAGCGGAAGAGGAATGTTGTAGCGCACGTTCGCCGTAGTGACGAAAAAGACATTGCTTAGATCGTAGTCCACTTCGAGATAGTGATCGGTGAACGTGTGGTTTTGCTCCGGATCGAGCACTTCCAGCAAGGCGGAGCTTGGATCGCCTCGAAAATCCATAGACATTTTGTCCACTTCATCGAGCAGCATGAGGGGATTGATAACGCCTACGCGCTTCATGGACTGAATGATCTTCCCCGGAAGAGAACCAATATAGGTCCGCCGGTGGCCGCGAATTTCCGCTTCATCGCGTACGCCCCCTAACGAGATGCGCACGAATTCGCGCCCCAGCGCGCTGGCAATGGAACGGGCAAGCGAGGTTTTCCCCACGCCCGGCGGTCCAACGAGACAAAGAATTTGCCCGCGCATTTTCTCTACCAAATTGAGGACCGCGATGTGCTCTAAAATTCGTTCCTTCGGCTTTTCTAAACCATAATGATCGCGTTCCAACACTTCTCGGACGTGCTCGATGTTCAGATGGTCGAGCGTTCGCTTTTTCCAGGGGACCTGCGCCAGCCATTCGAGATAGGTACGGATGACGGAGCCTTCGGGCGACATCGGCGGCTGTTTTTTAAGGCGCTCCAGCTCTTCATCGGCGCGGGTGCGGGCTTGCGGTGGAAGCCCGGCTGTGTTTAATTGCTCGACTAACTTTCCGAATTCCGGATGCTGTTCGTCTATCTCCTCGCCCAGTTCTTCCTGCAATACGCGAATTTGCTCGCTTAGGAAATACTTCCGCTGCGATTTCTGAATCGTCTGCTGCACTTTCTCATCGATCTCCTGCTCGATCTTCAGAATATCGAGTTCCGTGGTAAGCAGTGCAGTGAGATGAAGGTATTGATCGCGCAAATCCGTAATTTCGAGGATATGCTGCTTGCTCTCTAAATCCTTCGTAAGGTGCGCGGCAATATAGAAGAGTCTGCGGCGAGGATCACTAATATTCTCGAAGGCCATGACCACCTCCTGTGGCACTACGCGCGATTCTTTGACATATTGTTTGAAAAGATCGCCTGCATGCCTGGTCAGCGCTTCGAGCTCCGCAAGTGGCAATTCGTGCGGGCGCAGAACAGTGAGCTTTGCTTCGATATGGCTATCAACGAAGCTGTATTCGGTTGCCATGGCTTGTTCGAGGCCATCCACGAGCACCTTCATCAGCCCATTCGGCAAGCGAATAATACGCACGACTTTGGCCAGCGTGCCGAATTGGTATAGCTCGTCCGTCTTTGGCTCTTCCTGTGTGGCATCGCGTTGGGCAACCAGGAAAAGGTATCGTTCTCGCCCAATGGCGGCTGTGACCGATCCCAGCGAGGACTCGCGGCCCACCAGCACGGGGAATATCATGTAAGGATAAATCACGACATCCCGCAGAGCGAGCACCGGCACCCATTCCGGCAATTCCCGCACCTGCTCATTGTTGGTGGAGGGTAGGGGGCGCTCTTCCTGTGCAGCAATTTGCGGCGCATGCCGCGAGCGCATTTCCGATGGAGGTGGTAGTTCTTTGGTTGTCTTGGTTTTGGCCATTCAATATATTCTTCCGGGCCGGGTAACACGGAATAGCCGGAAAGTGCGCCGGGGGACTCGAAATGAAAAGCGCAACCGCCATTCGCCGTAATTTTGTGTGTATGAACTCTCCCTTAGGAAACTCTGATAGAATCCTGACTTAATCAGAGTTTCCTTGAAGGCTTTGTTATTTTTGTTGCTAAAACGCTTCTTATGGAGCACTACGAAAAGTCGCCTGGGGCAAAACGTTTGTATGGCAATCGGAGGGTCCTAGATTTCAGGGGAGCCAGCGCGTTGGTTCGCAGCTATTTCAAGGACTTTCAATAATACCTGACTATAAAAAGTTTGACGAAGCCGACATTCTGATCTCAAGTGACCTATCTCAGGAAGAGAGTAAGCGGACAGTAAGTTCTTCCAAACCTACAAAGCCAAGCAGGCTCGTAATGCAAGAGCTCGTCCCTTGCGTGCTCCTCGTTCGAAATCTAAAGCTAAACGCTAAATTAGACAGCTTGCGCCCCTCGGCTTTTTCGGACGATCAGCCGCACCAGTAAAAATCCCCAATAGGCGAACCAGCCGATCCAGAATATCCTGATAATGGGATCGGATTTCGTCGCGCCTGCCACCACTGCCAGCGCAAAGAAGAGCAGCACTTTCCACCAGTGCAGGTGGTGCGTATGAATGGGCATTGTTGCAGGACCTGGACCGGACGCAACCCTTTCTTCTGAAGGAGTGAGGATGGTCGGCGCCGTATGCGACGCGCCCGAATTGCCAACACGCGAGCGCCAATAAATTCCCGATCCGGGAATGCCTACGTTAGCATAGCGTCCGCGCTTGCCGAACGTCATGCTCGCGCCCCGAACCCCGATCGAGGTGCTAATGCCCGATTTGCTGATATTCAGGTGGACTCCAGGAATGATTTTTATGCGCCGGCGATACCGTAATGCCATACATCGTGCGGGAATAGTGGAAGGGAATCGATTGAAGAACCGGTAGCCATAACATTCCATTCCTGAGTCAATGTTAGAAGAATTGGCTGATCGAACTCTTCCCCGCAAGAACCGAGGATCAAGCATTGCCTTCCATCCGCGCCCGCAATCCATCATGGAATGTCCGATAGACCTGGTGGACCACGATGAGCGAAAGCCAGATGGCAAACAGCACATTTACCACACGCGACTGATTGAGTACGGAACGGCTGGAGTGAATAATTCCGCGGGGGTCACTCAGAATGTCCCAACTGTTATAGCGCGCCACGCGGCCCAGATAAATTCCAATCGTCGAGAGTAACGGGATTGCAAGGAGCGCCGCCCAGGCCCAGAACCGTCCAAGCCGCATGCGAATGGCATAGAGCAGCCGGTCCGTCGTAAACGAATAGCACGTGAGGCCGAAGAGGACGAAGATGAAATAGAGTGGGAACTCGTTCCAGAGGAGCTGCCAGAGCGAGGCATCGGTCGCGCGCACGGTTTCGAGGAAATGGATAAGATCGGTAGCGATGTACGGCGCATTCGGTAGGAAGAGGAGTACCAGCGCCAACTCGAAGCCAAAGGTAATGTTGCGAATACCGCTGCGTGGCTGCTCCTCGCGCTTGAAAAATATGATAGCCAGCACTGCGGGAATGAGGGCCAGCAGTGCATTCCAGGCCATCCACCAATAGGTGCCGCCATGCGCCTGAAATTCGCTGCGAATGATCTCGATCCAGCTTTGGAGAAGGTACATCGGCCATCTTTACGACATAAGGGGAGGGAAGGTTCATGAGGTACCACCGCTGGTAAGCGTCCGGTAACAAGTCCGAGCATCTTCTCGTTAAAGACAAGCCGAGCGATCCGTTTGGAATGATCGCCCGTTCATACTCGTCGATTCAGGAGCTTATTTTCGCATGCGCCGATTCAATCTCGCTTTATTTTTTTCAATCGTAATATTTGGAGTAGCTGGGAATGCCGACCTGCACGCCCAAACGGATGTGCTGGACACGACCAGCGACCATCCGCTGTGGATGCGCTATCCGGCCATTTCTCCGGATGGCAGCACGATTGCCTTCGAATATCAGGGCGATATCTATACTGTGCCTGTAAGTGGTGGCCGGGCTACGCCAATTGTTACGTATGATGCGTACAATTTTAACCCGGTTTGGTCGCCCGATGGAAAATGGATCGCTTATGCCAGCGACCGTAACGGGAACTTCGACGTCTTCCTCGTTTCCTCCACGGGTGGCTATTCGAAGCAGCTTACATTCCACACCGCGAATGAAATTCCGGCCTGTTTCACACCGAAGGGTGACTCGGTTCTTTTTTCCGCGGACCGTATGCCCGATGTCCGCGACGCGCAATATCCGACCGTTGCACAGCCGCAGCTTTACGAAGTTTCGGTGAATGCTGGCCGGCCCTACCAATTGCTTACCACGCCGGCCATTCATGCACAAATGGACCGCGAAGGGAACCGCATTCTCTATGAAGATCTCAAGGGCTATGAAAATCCCTGGCGCAAGCACGAGATGGCTTCCATCGCGCGCGATGTCTGGCTCTACGATCGGAATACCCACCAATTTACGAAGCTCACGACCTTCATTGGAGAAGACCGGAACCCTGTTTGGAGCCCGGATGAAAAGGATGCCTATTATCTCAGTGAGCAGAGCGGCTCTTTCAACATCTGGAAACTTTCTCTTGCAGACCCATCACACCCGACGCAAATTACCGCCTTTGACCGGAACCCGGTACGATTCTTAAGTATTGCGCAGAATGGCACGCTGGCCTTCGGCTTCAATGGCGAGATATACACAATGCCTACCGGTGCGGCACAGCCCGTGAAGGTCCCCATTGAAATTACACCGACGGAACAATCGAACAGCACGGAATTTAAGACCTTCACCACGGGCGCAACGGAATTTGCCCTTTCGCCGAATGGAAAGGAATTTGCCTTTGTGGTGCGTGGCGATATCTTTGTTGCCTCGGTGGACTATGGCATTACCAAACGCATCACCAACACGCCCGGAGAAGAGCGGAGCGTCAGTTTTAGTCCCGATGGCCGTTCGTTACTTTATGCCAGCGAGCGAGGAAATAGTTGGAAGATTTATCAGACCTCTATTGTGCATAAAGATGAGCCCTATTTTTATGCGGCAACAACGCTGAAAGAAGAGCCTATCGTAGCTACGCACCATGAATCGTTCCAGCCCCATTATTCTCCGGATGGGAAGGAAGTTGCGTTCCTCGAAGACCGCACGAATTTAGAGGTCATTAATCTTAAGACGCGGAAAATTCGAATGATTATGGACTCCACCCATAATTATTCCTATGTGGACGGCGACCAGTGGTACCAGTGGTCACCGGACGGCAAGTGGTTTTTGGTGCAGTTCATGGACAACGATCGGTGGTCGAACGAAGTAGGACTTGTCTCAGCCGACGGGAAAGGAACGATCATTGACCTGACGAAGAGCGGCTACGATAACACGCACCCGGCCTGGTCCCGCGATGGGAAGATGATGTACTGGTTCAGCGACCGAGAGGGACTGCACAATGAAGGCAATAATTATGGCCAATCGGACGTCTTTGGAATGTTTTTTACGCCTTCCGCATACGATCAGTTCCGATTGACTCCGGAAGAGCTTGCGCTTGCCCAACAGGAAGCAAAGGACAAAGAAGAAACATCCGTTGCGAGCGATTCTGCGAAAAGGCAAAAGGCCAGGAAAACTGGAAAGGATACCAACGGAGTGAACAAGCCAACTCAGCCAATCACCATCGATTTAAGACATATCGATGACCGAGTTGCACGGCTCACGATTAATTCGTCAATGATGTCCGATGCCGTCCTTTCGCCGAATGGCGACCGGCTGTTTTACCTAACGAGCTATCCCAAAGGTGGCGCGCTGTGGGTGCATGTTTTCCGTAATGGTGAGACGAAAATGCTTGCGAACCTTCCATCGCCGGGCGGAGACCTGATCCTCGATCATCAGGGGAAAGACCTGTACGTCCTGAATGGCGGGAACATAACGCGCATCGATACTTCCTCCGGCAAGGAAACACATATTGGTTATAAGGCCCAGATGGACATCAATACGCCGGAGGAGCGGGCGGCCATGTTCGAGCATGTGTGGCGACAAATGAAAGAGAAACTCTATACCGCCAATATGAACGGGGTGGACTGGAATTATTACAAGGCGAATTACGAGCGGTTCCTGCCATATATCAATAACAATTTCGATTTTGCCGAAATGCTGAGTGAAATGTTAGGCGAGCTTGACGTTTCCCACACCGGATCCGGCTACCGCATTCCAAACCCGGATGGCAACGAAACCGCTTCGCTGGGAGCCTTCTTCGACAGGAACTATACCGGTAACGGACTTCGCGTGGCGGAAGTAATCGAAAAGGGACCGCTCGATGTTTCCAAATCCAAAATTCGTGCTGGCGATATTATTACCGCCATCAATGGCAACGAAATTACTCCCGCGGAAGATTTTAATATTTATCTGAATCGAAAAGCGGGTATTCCTACGCTGCTCGCTATTCATAATCCACGGAACGATTCTACATGGGAGGAGACGATAAAGCCGATAAACCAATCGGAGCTTGGAGAATTACTATATCAGCGCTGGATCAAAACGCGGCGCGAAGAGGTGGACAGCCTCTCGCATGGAACCATTGGCTATGTGGACGTTCGCAGCATGGGCGATGCCAGCTATCGCCATGTCTATTCGGAATTGTTCGGCCGCGAATACGCAAAGAAGGCGGTGATTGTCGATACGCGCTTTAACGGCGGTGGCTGGCTTCACGATGAACTCGCCACGCTCCTCAGCGGGAAGGAATACGTTCGTTTTTCACCACGCGGGCAGGACCTGGGAATCGAGCCATCCGACAAATGGACGAAGCCGTCTGTTGTGCTCGTGGGCGAAAGCAACTACAGCGATGCTTCGTTCTTTCCGGATGCCTACCGCGCGCTGGGTATCGGCAAAATCGTAGGAATGCCGGTGCCGGGAACCGCTACAGCGGTTTGGTGGGAGACGCTCCAGGATAATTCGCTTTTCTTCGGAATTCCCGAGGTTGGCGTGCTCGACATGCACGGGAAGTATTTGGAGGGTCAACAATTGGTGCCGGACTACGTCGTCGAAAACACGCCGGAATCGCTCGCCGAAGGCCGCGATCTGCAACTGGAGAAGGCAGTCGAAGTACTGATGAAGGGGGATTAAAGCGTCGCTTACTTAAGCCGCGGATCGATTGGCAGATTTTCTATGCTTACAATTACGATCTCTTTCGCGCTCGCATGACGGGGATTAATCAGGATGTTCTCTTCCTCCGGCAGAATGACCGAAGGAACTCGTATAGCAAGGAACTGTCCTTCGCGAAGGAAAAGGTCCCCGATTTGCTGGCTTGTTGCGGAGGATGGAAGACTATTCCAGCCTGCTGGCAATTTGTTGATTCCCAGCTTTCCAATATGCACGCGTGACGGTAACCGGAGTGTGACCAGTACTTGATTACTGGGGAGAATCGTTGCATGCGCAAGCACTTCAAGTAATGCAAGTGCCGGCGATCGCGCCGCATATATCATCGGATTGCCGGCTGAATTCCAGCGGCCGCCGGAGAGCCGTGCCCCTTCACCGGTTAGGTCCTGAGCATGTGTGCGGTGGCAAACCCGGTAAACGATCATCAGAATACGCCGTATTCAATACGCGTGAGTTCCGACTTTACGAGGTGCATACCGGTGGTGGTGTCCAGTATCTCATTGGGAGCGATTCCGCCCAGGGAGAAACTCGGGCTGTGGAACCATATCTTAAATTTTTCGTCGGTCCCAAATACTTCCCGGCCTTGTTCCACAATTTGGGCCATTAAGATGGCGCGCTCCGAGGAAGCGGAGTCAATGGTTTCCTCGGTACGGTAGCGCTGAATCGTACGTGGGGTTACCTGAAGATACCGCGACCATTCCTCGTTCGAAAACCTGGCCTGTTGCTGAATCTGCCACAGCTCACGCCCCCGCAGCCCGGCTTTCGCCGTTGCCACAACCTCGATGGGACTGAGGCTTGCCCACCGCAGTAACGGGCGCGTTCTGGCGGTACGGAATCGTTTTCGGTCCTGGACTGCTGCACTCTTCCTTGAAGGCGTTGTGCTATTTCGGCCCCCCCGGTGTCGTTTCACAAATTCTTTCGATGCTTTCATCAATGTGTGACAATTGTCGCATATACTGCGACAATTAACCAACGGCCCTTAGCCAGCAAACATTCCGTCTGACTGTGTTTTGTTGGAATGTACGAATGGCGACTTTGGATGAGACTCGATGACATGTCGCTTGCTATTTTACGTTTAGTCCGGTTTTCCTCTCCGCTTCCGAGACGGTGTATTTCACTTCCTTCGACCGTTCGAGCGTGCATTCCTTTGGCTTTTTATCTGAACGCAGGCCGACAAATGCCGGATGCCGGAAGGAACCTTCCTTCGTCATTTCGGTGAACTTCACCTCGCAGACGAGCTTGGGCTTTAGCCAAACCACAGCACCCCGCGAGCGTGCTTGGGATGCAGCGATAGGAGGCTCCAAAGTCTTTAGCGGCTGCATTTTGTCAAACAGCTCTTTGAGGAGTTTGCGGTCGAATCCGGTTCCCACACGACCGGCGGAAACAAACTCGTGGCCGTTATAGAGTGCCAGTTCCAGCGCGCCAAAGTATTCACGGCTGCCGTGCGGCTCGGTGTAGCCCACGATGACCGCTTCCTGGCGCATCGTCGTCTTGATCTTCAGCCACTCGTTCGACCGCCGCTGCTCATAGCGGCTTGCTCCGTTTTTGGCCATGATGCCTTCCAAATGCTGGCGTTCCGCCGTTCGGAAGAGTTTCGTTCCTTGCCGCTCGGTGTACGGAGCCATTTTGAAGACTTCATTCTCTCGAAGAATCGAAGCGAGCACCGGTTTGCGGTTCAGGAGGCTAGCTGGCATAAGATCGTAGCCATCGCAATACAGGAGATCGAAGACGTAGTAGATAATCTTTTGCGATTTCACGAGCTTTTCGATGGCCGTCAGGTTTGTTACGCCAAACCGCGATTGCAAATCCTGAAAGCTCGCCGTCCCTTTTTGGTTTACCACGATGATTTCGCCATCCAGCACCGCTTCTTTGGCTTTCACCCATTTGGGCATTTCTTTTAGTTCCGGATAGCGCATCGCCATTGGCTTTTGATTACGGGAAAGAATTTCGAGCTTGCCATCGCGGAGGTAGGAAAGCGCGCGAATGCCATCATACTTATCTTCGAAGATCCATCCCGCGCGGTCGAAGGGCTCATCCACGAGCACGGCCTTCATCGGCTCGATTTCGTGCGGCATCGGAGCTTTGCGCGCACCGGGGACATTGGCGATTGACCCTCGTTTAGCCACGCGTCTTCGCCCGTTTTTTCGATTGCTGAACTAAGCGTTCCAGCGCATGTTTTCCTGCTTCATCCTTTTTCTTCGCTTTGGGAGCTTGTGCCCGTGAGCCGTAGTGCAAAATGGGTGAGAGTTCCCAATTGTCATCGGCATACTCATCTCGGTGCTTGAAGAGGAGCCAGTTGTTTTCGCCCCGCCCCTTCATCTCTACCATGTGGAACTCGCCTTTCAGCTTTTTGCCATGAACGATAATGGTAATTTTTCCAGCTTTGATTTGCTCCGGAAGCGGATCGCCAATTGCTTCATAGGTGCCTTTGTCCCAAATGCGCACTTCCCCGGCCCCGTACTGGCCTTCCGGGATTGTGCCTTCAAAGGAGCCATATTCGATGGGATGGTCTTCCACCATGACGGCCAAATGCTTATCGTTGGGATTCATCGAGGGACCCTTGGGAACCGCCCAAGACTTGAGCACGCCCTCGGCCTCCAGTCGCAAATCGAAATGGAGCCGCGTGGCATGATGCTCGTGAATGACGAAACGGTGGAGCGAGCCATTGGTGGAGGAGCGGACCGCGCCTTGTGGCTCCGGCGTTTTCGTAAAATGCCGCTTTTTATGATATACCGAGAGCGCCCGAGTCTTCTTCATGGCATTGTTCGAAACAAACTGAATGCCCAAATAGCTCAGTAGTTGTTCCTCTCCTAAAAGAACGAAGGGCCGGGAGTCACGTTATTCATCCTGCTTCTCCATAGAAGCCTCATAATAATAGATGAGGACGAAATAGTCCCGTGGGTTATAACCTTTTGATTCGAGCGTGATCCGCGCGTTTCCGAAGTTCCAGACTTCCTGCTTCGTATCGGCGCGCATTCGTTCATCGGTGGGAGTGCCATAGATATGCTTAAGCCAACGGTACGCGCAGGCACGCGCGCTATCGACGCGTTCCGGGGTCGTCTTGTACATAAACCCGACTGCGGTAAGCTTGCCGTGGTCATCGAAGCCGAGTGAGCGGCGAAACGCAAGATTGCAGTCGGTGATGGCGACCGTATCCGAAAGTACCCTCTGGCCGCCATGTGATTTCACATGGTCGAGCGCATACGGGTTCTTCCGGGCTGCATGCAGCGCAGCACGGGCCGGCATTCCGAGTTTAAATCCCAGGAATCCAGGGTCCTGGGTGGTTGCGTGAATGTGTACGTTCGGTCCAGCCAGGATCTGAAGGACGAGAATGGCGATCATCATTGTAACTAAAGCAAGCGCTCCTGAGAGCGCATTAGAATCTTATCACGTAGATCGGCACTCCGATCTCACGTTTCGGCCAGTGCATTCTCATCGATATCGGCATTGGAAAAGACGTTCTGCACATCGTCATTTTCTTCCAGCGCCTCGATGAGCCGCATCAGCCGTGCGGCTTCCGGACCTTCTACGGTAACCAAATTGGCCGGAATCATCGCGATCTTCGCATCCTCGATAGGAATGTGTTGCGTGCCAATCGCGTCGCGGACGCGCTCGAAATCCTCCGGCAGCGTGCGCACTTCAAAGAATTCGGGATCGTCCGTGCGAAGGTCTTCCGCGCCAACCTCGAGGATAAGCTCCAACAGGCGCTCCTCTCCTACGGCCTCTTTGGGGATTACGATGGTTCCTGTTTTCGCGAACATCCAGCTTACCGAGCCGGACTCCGCCAGCGTCCCACCAAACTTGCCGAGCACATGCCGGATTTCACCCACCGTACGGTTCTTGTTGTCCGTCGCGGTCTCGACGACAATGGCCACGCCTCCGGGCCCATAGACCTCGTAGCTTCCCTCGACGAGGGCGGCTGCGCCTTCTCCGCCCGCGCCGCGTGCAACTGCGCGTTTGATATTATCGGCCGGCATGGAATTCTTGCGCGCCTGCTCGATGGCAAATCGCAAACGGGGATTACCTTCCGGATCTCCTCCACCCAGGCGCGCCGCAATCTGGATTTCACGAATCAGCCGAGTAAACAGCCGACCACGGTTGCGGTCCGTAACCGCTTTTTTCCGCTTAATTTGCGCCCATTTCGAATGTCCTGACATGCGGCCCTACAAATGGATTTTCGGGGTGCTTTAGTTCTGTGACCCGGGTCATGGAGTGCAACTCCGTGGTACACATTGCCGGTCGCCGGGCCAGTGTAGCGCGGAGTTGCACTCCGCGACCTCGTGACAATGAACACCTGGTGCTAAAGAACCCGCTCACAAATGGGATGGTAGCTTGCGCCTATCGTTCCTTCTTCTCTTTGGCGGTGACACTATCGGAGATGGCGTGTAGCGTCCGGAATGTTCTCGATGAATCATGGCCGATATGCTTTGCGAACATGGGTGGGCCTATAAGCTTTTCGGTGGAACGAGTACTTTCTGGCGGCGTGGAGTCGTCATAGTCACCAATGGGTCCATTCGGCGCTGGCAGGGGCTGCCCGGGAACCGGTGCGCCGGGATTCGGGCGGTGGTTCGGCGCATTGGGTAGCGGGGTTAGTTCAATGGGCATATTGGAACTATCATTCGCGGCACCGGAATCTGCGGGCTGTTCGCCGGGGAAATTCGGCGAGGCGACATTCGAATAGCTGGTCGTGAAGTATTCGAGTGGCGGGTGCAGTTCATCATAGACGTATTTCATAAACAGTCCCCAAATAGGGGCTGCCGCGCGGCCACCCTGCCCGTCGGCTCCGGTGAAGGTGATGCGTTTATCGTCGAATCCCACCCAGACGCCGGCCGTGTATTGCGGGGTATAACCGACAAACCAGGCATCGGCGAAATCCTGGGTCGTGCCGGTTTTCCCGGCCGCAGGATAGTGGAATCCGACGGAACGAATGCGCGTGGCGGTCCCCGCATTGACGACATCGCACAGGGCGGACGTGATCATGTGGCAAATGCGGGGTTGCAGGACACTCTGAAATTCGGGATGGGCTTGATAGAGCACTTTGCCGTTGCGGTCCTCGACGCGAAGGATGGCATACGGGGTGGCCCGGATGCCTTCATTGGCGAAGGTGCTATACGCACTGGTGAGTTCGAGCGGGGTTACCTCGGCAGTACCCAGTGCGATGGATGGGTATGGCGGAATCGTGGAACTAATGCCAAGCCGGTGTGCCATCTTTACAACGTCCTGCACGGAGGTCAGTTCGAGGATGGCATGGACGGCGCAGAGGTTTACGGAATACTGTAGCGCCTGCCGGATGGAGCGCATCCCTCCTTCCGCTTCTCCTTCAAAGTTCCCAGGCGACCAGATTTTATTGCCATCGGGAATCGAGACCGGATCATTCGAGACCATCGTTTCCGGCGTAGCACCATGTTCGAAGCAGGAAGCGTACAGGATCGGCTTGAAGGCTGAGCCTGGTTGGCGCGCGATCTGGGTGGCATGGTTCAGGCCATAGCGCGCTTTATCGAAATCCGAGCTTCCGACCATTGCCAGAATCTGTCCGGTCGATTGATCGAGGCATACGAAGCCGCATTGAATCCGAAGCGCTTCATGCTTCACGCTGTCCACAAATTGCGGGTTAGCCCGAAGCTGGGCCGCAATTGCAGGCTGAGCTGCGCGGCTTGCCTCGCGGTATGCCATGTTCTGGTAAACCGCTTTCGTAATGAGTGAATCGAGCAAATCCCTATGCGACGACCAGTTCCAACGCTTATTGACAACATTCTTTTGGTAATCGGAGATGTGTTCTTCGACGGCTTGATTCGCACAGCGCTGCATGGCGGCGTTGAGTGTGGTATAAACGATGAGGCCATCGCGGTAGAGATTGTAGCCGGCAAGTTCCGGGGTATGAGCGAGCTGCTGCCGGACCATCTCCACAAATTGCGGAGCAATGCCGTTATAGCCTTTCATCGGCTGGACCTTGAGTGGTTCCTCTTTATAGGCTGCTGCCTGAGCGGCAGAGAGGTCTTTCGTTTCGACCATATTATCCAGGACCAGATTTCGGCGTGCAATGGCACGATCGTAATTCTCCTCGGGATCATAATTCTCCGGGCCTTTTAGGATGCCAACAAGGTAGGCGCCTTCCGGAACCGTGAGCTGGCTCACATCTTTGCCGAAATACATTTGGCTTGCTGCTTCGATGCCGTACGCTCCACGACCAAAATACGCGACGTTGAGATACATTTCGAGGATCTCGTTTTTGGTGTGCATCCGTTCAATCTGAACAGCGGAGGCCATTTCGCGCAATTTGCGGATAACGCTTTTATTCTGGGTCAGGTAAAGATTTCGCGCAAGCTGTTGGGTAATGGTACTGGCGCCCTGCCGAGGTGAGAGGGTGCTCAGGTCCAGCCAGGCTGCACGAATAACGCCCCAAAGATTAATGCCCCAATGATGATAAAAGTCACGGTCTTCCGTGGAAATGAGAGCTTCGATGACGGACGCGGGAACGTCCTTGAGTTCAACCGACGTGCGGTTCTTGATATAATATTGATCGAGCCGTTCGCCATCGGCACTGATCACCTGCGTGGCGAGATCGGGATGTGGGTTTTCGAGTTGATCGAGCGTTGGCATTCCGCGCGCGACGACGATCCAAAGCCAGATAATGCCAGCAATCCCCGCGAGAACAACGATACCGCCAATAGCTTGCCACGGTTTGAGATGCCATTGCTTGCGAGGCTCCGGGGAAGCATGGTATGCGTGTACCGCGTCCGGGTTCGAATCCTCGCTCGAAGGTATGGGTTCCCAACCCGCCGATCCGGGATGTTCCTCGCCTTCTTCGAGCCACCAGTGTTTCGGCATAAGCGTTACGGTAGTGCTGTTTTATGCAGTCCGCGTGCATTCCTACGCATTCCGTATTTCAAATCCTTGTTCATCGAAAAACCCGTAGGTATAGCTTCGAATCCAATCACCAAGATTAACATACGTGCCCTTTTCGAATGCCATGAGCTGCGGGGTATGCCGGTGTCCCATCACCACGAAATCGGCTTCTCCGCGATTAATTTTTGCTTCCGCAAAGGCTTTCATACCGTCCGTTTTTCGGAGGGCATCGCGATTATCGGTATAGGCGCGCGACCGTCCGGATATCCATTCGGCAAAGCGAATGCCGAGATCCGGATGGATAAGCCGGTAACCCGCTTGTAATACCGGATTGCGCAAAATGCTTCTCAGGACAAGGTATCCCGTATCGTTCGCGGCTTTTCCATCGCCATGAGAAATAAAAAATTTTTTACCATGCAGGACGCGTTCGATGTCTCCGCGATGGACCGGGATGGAAAGCTCCGTTTCAAAATAATTCCTGTGGCCGAAGTCATGGTTGCCCATAAGATATTCCACCGGCGCATAGGCAGCGATGCGGGCGAGTGCCGCGATGGCCCGAACATGCCGGCGGGGAATGACGGAGGAAAACTCGAACCAGGAATCGAACAGATCGCCTACTACGTACACGCCACCGAGTTCCCCGCGCATGCCTTCGGCAAAAATGTCATCCAGCAGCCGCACAAGACGCTGCTCCCGCGCGCGGTCATCTACACGAGAGCCGTAGCCTAAGTGTACATCGCTGATAAAATAGTACTTGGACATCAGATATGGAATCAGAACCTCTACGAGAATCCTCCCAAGCCGTTAAAATGAACTCACTGGGATTCCCGGCGAAACCGGGCACGAACCCGCGTTCCGATGCGTAGTTCTAACGCGGATTGTCGCTCATCCGTCTCCGATGGACTTTGCGCTTTTATCCAGTTCGTAACATTCGGCCTTCCGGGGTGTTCTGTAGAGGGGGAATTCATTGCCATTCCGGCCCAGGGGGGATTATAAATTCGATGACGTTAAAGCATACTTTTATTCTTGGGGGAATCCTTGTGCTTGGCGGAGTATCCGCTGCGCTTTGGGGCTGCCAGCCTTCGTGCGATAGCATTCCAACGGAGGCCCTGGCGCAAGTACGCATTCTAAATGCAGTTAGCAACGAGAATGTGCTTGTCGTTTATATCGACGGAAAACTTTTTGACAGCGCGTACTATGATTTGAACAATTCGTATTATTCTACCCATTATCTCAATAACACCTACGGTTACCGGACGAACTTCATTTCCGATGGTTCTCCACTTCGCGCCGGGCTTCATCACATTGTTGCTCGGGTGCAGGTCCCGGGCCAGAATTCGCTGGTAACCATTGTTGATTCGAATTTTCTCCTTCGCGAAAGCCGCCAAAGTCTTATTTTTGTCGGGAAATTTCGAGGATCAATGGCACAAGACCCGCGCGCGTTGTACTTGAACGATGTATTGTTAAGCCCCCAGGCCCATTCTTTTGCGCGCTTTATTCATGCCGTACCCGATATTAACGGTCCGCTCGATACCGGTGGGCTCGATGTCTATTTTTCCGATACGGTGAAGCCGCATCCAGACCTTCATATTGGGTTCGGACGTATCTCGCACCAGAATCCTGGTGGTTCCACCTCCGACGATGGCACGGGCCTTTCGCCGGAAGACTATGTTCAATTCCCATCCCAAGTGCCCGGGCTGCTCATTCTTCCCACTGGTGATGCCAATGTGAACGATGCGATCGTTAACTTGCCGTATAACATGGGGACCGGCGGAATTTTAGCAACCATTGTCATTCGTGGCGAAGCGCACCCGGTTGGCGCGGAGCCGGTCGCCGAAGCGCTGGTGCTGGAGGATGGCTTGCAGGATCGAGGAACCTTTAGTTATGAAACGGAGACGTTTGGGACGAGAATCGTCAATGCTGCGAGGCTCGATTCCGTAACGCTTCTTATTTCGAGTGCCAACGATGAAACGCCAGGGATTCCACGTTCGCCGGGCTATGCGCCGTTCTCCGGCCAGATGAAAGTGACCGATATTCGGAGAGATTCCGTAAGCGATTATATGGCGCTAAGTTCCCTCCTGCCCTGGTACGATTTCTGGTTCGGGCCAACGGCCAGGCCGGCCGATGTTGCCTTTGGCTTTTCCACCAATAATGCAAGCGATACCTTTGGCGCAATTATATCTATGCCGCACAAGGGTGATCGGTGGACCTTCGTCGCGATCGATACGATTCCGAATAACGCCGGGAAGCCGGCCATTGGCTTACTCGAACTCTTCGACACGGTTTCGACACCGGCGGATACGACTATGGCACGTGTGCGCTTCGTGAATACTGCTGCAAGTTATACGGCAAGTTTCACCTTTGCCGGTAAACCCATTTCGCTTAAACAGCGCGGGATGGCGGTTCGCGATACGCTGTCCGGGAATTATACGATTCCAGTAAGCAACGGGAAATCAGGCACGGTGCCGGTGAACTTTAAGCTTACGCACACAACCCCGATTACCGTATTCTTTATGCCGCCGGATGCCACGCATCCCGTACCATATACCGTTTCAACACCATGAAGACAAAACCGCAAGTCCAGTTTATTACGAAAGAGGAAGGCTGCTCGCTCTGCGACGATGCCTTCGCAGAACTCGAGTCCGCCATGGACTATGTCGATTTCGATCTGGATATTATCAAGATCCGTCAGGGTGATGCATTGTGGGAGAAATACTGGGATAAAATTCCCGTTATTCTTATCAATGGCAAAGAGGCATTTAAATACCGGACGAGCCGAGACGCGCTGATTAGAAAATTGAAATAGAGAACGGTCTGTATGGTGCCGGGAGTATACTCCCGGCACCACACATCAAAGTGTTCTTAGTGCTCCACCACCATCGGCCGCGTGACAGTCCCTGAAGATGTCGTCAGCCGATAAAAATAGGTCCCGTTTGCAAGGGTGCTCGCATCGAATGAGATCTGCTGGTTCCCGGCCGATTGCCAGCTATCGACCGGGCGTTCCACTTCCACGCCTGCGCTGGTAAAGATTCCGAGTTCTACGGGGCCTGCCACGTCGAGCGTGTAGGGAATAACGGTCCGGCCCGAGGCGGGATTCGGATAATTGGGAAGCAACATGAGGCCGGTTGCATTGGGGTTCGAGCCGACGTATTGTGTTTGCGCCGTCTTGAAAATGCCGAGCGATTGCCAGTTGGAATTAGTCGAATACATTGTATTCGAGTCTTGCGTGAGGACCGAAAGAATATCGGCATTGATTTGCGATTGGTTCTGCCCAACCAAAAGCCACTCGTTCATGACGGTGGCATAGACATTGCGAAAATCGTGAAGCGGATCGAAGGTGAGGTTGCCAGTAACTTCCGCACCTGCCAGCGAAGCGGCGTCGAGCTTGGGATCGCTTCCATACACCATTCCTTTCACCTGCGTACCAATGATAAAGTGCGGCGCGGCAGTGCCGTGGTCGGTTCCGGAACCATTTTCTTTGGGCCGGCGGCCAAATTCAGAATAGGTCAGCATCGCTACTGAATCGGCGACGTTAATGCCATTGATAGCGCCAAAAGCTTCGAGATCGGCCTGAAATGCCGCGACGGCTGCGGAAAGATCGGTGAGCAGGTTTGCCTGCGTGGTAATTTCGTTCGAATGCGTATCGTAACTTCCCTGGGTCACCAGATAGAGTTTAGTGGGCGAACCCGTCTGCGAAAATCCGCTGGCAATGAGCTGTGCTATTTGTGCTAATTGCATGGCGAGTGTGCTCGTTGGATACGTCACATTATTCTTCTTGACCGCAATATCGAGCAGCGTTTGCGTGTAGATTTGCGTTTCTTCCTGGATGGTGCGGACGTACTGAAGCTCGGTGTATTGCGTCGTCGGATTCGCAGGAATCGGATCATAATTGAGTCCAGTCGGATTTGCCTGCGTTGGCAATTTACTCAGCGTGATGCCCATTCCACCGCTGTTAGCCAGGAACAGATTACTGAGGAAGCTGCCGAATTCGATCGCCAATGGCCAGCTACCGGTAGGAATCGATGCAGGCGGATAGCCCGGATTTTGCCCGAATAACATTCTTCCTACCCAGCCGGTGGACGCATAAATATTACTGTCGGTCGCCGTATTCCAGATATCGGTCCCACGGAAGTGAGATAGAATGGGGTTCGGATATCCCACATTTTGAAGGATGGCAACGTTACCATTGCCCCCGCCATTTCCATACAGCGATAAAATTCCCTCCATTCCAGCATGGAGCGCAAGGGAGCTATGGTCTGGAAGCGGGCTTGTCAGTGCCGTGCCGGAAAGCCCCAGCGTGGGCCGGAGCGACGCATAATTCGGGTCCGTGAATGGCACGACGCAATTGAGGCCGTCATTTCCACCCTGAAGCTGAATAATAACGAGCACATTATTATTCGTAGAATTGGAGAGCACGCTCCGAAGCGGGGAGCGCCCGAGTGCGCGCACCGGAAGCCCCCCGAGCATGACGGGCAACGCATTTGCTGCTACACCAATTTTAATTCCATTCTTAAGAAATTCGCGACGTTTCATAACATGTAAGTGCTAAAGTGTGGAGCGTAGAAAAGCTAAGTCTTAAAATAGTTGGAACTCGGGCAATAATGCGAGTGCCGGAGCGAATAGCTTTAGGCCATTCGGATCGAATTGATAAGTGGGATCCTTATAATCCACTTCGAGATCGCTCAGCAGGTCGCCGGATTCAAGAGGGCCCAAGGTAAACGCGAGCGACATATTTTCCAGCGCTTGGCCAAGCGCCGCTGCTGTGCTGCTGGTTGCATTAGGGACCTGCATCCCGTACGCGGATGGATCGAAGGAGAGACTATAACCTTTGCTGAAGGCATTGTTCAGCGATGCATAGCTCGATGCCTCTCGCGCCTGGAACGTTCCCGTCGAAACCCAATTGTGACCACCGGGCCATCCTTTTACATTCGGCGGATTTAATAATTCCTGCCCTTCGACATTCAAGACACCGTAGGTTATAAGGCTTAAGGCCGGATTGGGGTCCACATAGGTAACTACTACTTGTGTTGGATCCTGCGAAGGATCTTTTTGTGGCGGGTCTTCCGGATTGAAGGCTGGATACGTGAGTCCGAACTCCCGGACGAGGCTTCCGGCAAAAATAGCCGGGCTTTTGAGTTGCGCGCCGATTACACTCGCATCGTAGAAATGGGCACTGGTAAGTAAGGCCTGCATCACGGGTGCGATCTCGAAGTTGTTTTGGATAAGGAGCCGCGCCATTGCATCCACTACGCTGGTGTTCGGCACATAATACACGAATTCCTGATACAGCTTCTGGCTCACCCAATAGGCGGAAGTATAGCCGGAAGGATAGCCCGTTGGAATTCCGGCCGGGCTTGCAGGAGAGTACGTTGGTTGTTGGAAAATAATAGCGAGGATGTCAGTCAGAGCGAAATTACCCGATTGTCCGAGAAAGGTTTTCGTTCCGGTGTTATGCCAATTGGGGTTTCCGTTAGTCCCATCCCATAATATGCCTTGGAAAGGCGAAACCGGCGGCTGCTTATAATTAGAGAGTTGCCATCCCGTCAAAGCCAGCGCGGAGTTCTGAATATCGGTTTCGGTATAATTCGGAACGTTCGTTCCGGGGAAGAGAATGCCGAGCGTGAAAAGCTCCATGAGTTCCCGGGCATAGTTTTCATTTGCAGAGCTCTTGCCGTTGATGTAGTAATTCTGGTTCCCATTGAGATAGAGCAGCATCGCATCGGAAATGGACATGTGGTACGCAAAGTCCTTGAAGTTCCCAAGCGCATACTGCATGCTCAGCATAAGATACGCAAAGACAATCTGCGGAGAGAGCACGGTAAGGGAACCAGTGACAAAGTGGTTTGTCCACATCAGCGTGAGTCGCTGGCGAATCGAAAGGTTTTCCTGGACCATCTGATCGAACCACCAATTCTCGATCTGTTGGCGCTCCATGGCCTGCAGCCGAGTGCGGTTCATCTGGGCAGTCGTTCCCGTCACTTCAGAGGGGAAGGTGGTTAACCACGATGCGGGCGCTGTGGGTAAGGGGACTGTAGTCAAGTCCTGGCAGGCGAGGAGTTGATTTACCACGGCATCCATCGATCCCAGTGCCTGTGCGGCGAGAAATTGGGATTCCGGAACTCCGAACATGGTACGGCGCAGCACATGCCGGAGCTGCACATCGCCCCATGAACCGGTGTAGGGGCTGAGGTCCGCTGAAAGGGAACCCCGTGGCTGGCCAGCAGGAATGCTACTATGGCGGAGCTGGTTGGCCCGTGCTGTGGATGACTTAAGGGTGGCAACTACGCTTCCGACTCCGAGTGACCCGCCAAGGGCCCCCGCGAGCGTACTCGCGCCCGCGCTCTTCAAAAAAGTTCTTCGCTCCATGATGATAACAAGAAATGACTACGCTTGCGGGTTGAAAAGCTGCAGCTTGCGACGATAGCGGCTCGCTCGCGACCCCTTATCAGAAACACAAGATAGACGAGTTAATCACCCGGAAGGTTTAAATCCCCGTGAACTCCCTTGCCTGTTTTCGCGTAGTGGGGCCACGCACGAGCAATCATCACATCTACAGAATGCACGCGATTACCGATTTTTTTCACACGCTTGGCAGCCCCGCAGGCCTTAAGCACATTGTACGCGAGGGCGGAATGCTCATGATGGCCCTCATTATTTTTGCCGAGAATGGCATTCTGGCCGGCTTCTTTTTACCCGGCGACTCGCTGTTGATTACAGCCGGCATTCTGGTCGGCGCAGATCATATCCTACCCGTTATTCCTCTGCTTGTCGTTCTTTCTCTTGCGGCAATCCTGGGAGAGACCGTGGGATATTTTATTGGGAAAAAAGCAGGGAAGACGCTCTATCAGCGCCCGAATTCCCGGTTATTCAAACGCGAGCACCTGGAGCGGGCACACCACTTCTATCAAAAACATGGTGGCAAGACGATCGTGCTTGCACGGTTCATTCCGATTATTCGGACATTCGTTCCTGTTGTGGCCGGCGCGGCGGAAATGGACTTTAAGCGCTTTACCCTCTTTAATATTGCCGGAGGGGTCCTCTGGGTTTGCGTCGTATTACTGGTGGGTCTGCTGTTAGGGGCATCCGTAAAGAATATCGGCGATTATATCTATTTGATTATCGGTATCGTTATTCTGCTTTCGCTGCTTCCGCCCGTAATCGAATATGTTCGTAATCGGGCGCGCCGTCGTGAACGGCTGCCCGTAGAATAACCGTAAGGTGAAAGAACGCTTTCTGTTGTGAAGGGCGTTTTAAAAGTATCTTCGTAATCGCTTATCCCTTTGTTCGAACAATCAACTGAGCCTCTATTTCCTGTTGGGGCATTCTCTGGCAAGGACCTTTCCGTTCCTATTCCGGAAGAAGCAATGTTGCTCGCCCATGCTTCGCTTGCCATCTTCGATGCGGCCGATGCTGCTGGAATCGGGCTTGTCATCATTGCACCTCAGGCGGATCCAACCAATGGCTACGACCTGCCACCCTTTGGAGACAACGTTGCTCCCATCATTCGCTATGTTAATCAGGCTGCGCTTATGCTATGCGGGCATAACGAGGAAGACTTGCTCGGAGCTTCGATCTTACAATTCATTCCAACGGAATTTTGGCCCGTTATCGAGGAGCATTGGAACGCCTTCCGTGAAGAGCGACTGACACGCACTCAAATAGAACTGGCAATTCGCCATCGGGCCGGCTATTGTATTCCGGTGTCGATTGGGCTTAGTCCTACGGAACTACTTGGCGAGCGAGTCGCCGTGGTCTTTCTGCAGAATATAACGGAACGAAAGCAGGCCGAGGAGGCGCTGCTCGCAGCGAAAGAAGAAGCCGAAGCATTGGCACGCGCAAAGTCCGTAATCTTATCGAATTTTACGCATGAACTGCGGACGCCACTTCACTCGATTCTTGGATTTAGTTCCTTACTTGCGGAGAGTGTTCCAGAGGGAGACCTTCAGGATTTTGCGTGGAGCATCCATGCAAGTGGGAAGCGGTTGCTGAGCACGCTCACGTCAGTAATGGAACTGGCTGCGCTCGAATCGCGACCGAGTGACCTTGCACTGTACCCGGTGATTTTTTCGGAAGTTGTTACAGATTGCGTAGAAACCTTTCGTTCCAGAATCCGTGAGCGAGGGCTTTCGCTCCGTTTGAATTTGGAGAAACGGGACCAGGTCGTCCTTCTGGACCTTGCACGATTCGAAAAAGCGTTCGACCGCGTCATGACCAATGCGATTAAATTTACGCATATAGGTGCAATTACCGTCGATATTTCCGAAGAAGTGCGTCCCCGACCCTATGGCTTGCCTTCGGAAGACCTGGCCATTCTTAAGATTATCGATAGTGGTATCGGCATGGCTCCGGAATTCGTGGAGCGCGCCTTCGATAAATTCAAACAAGAGAGCTATGGCCCTGGCCGCGGATACGAAGGTATCGGTATTGGCTTGCCGCTGGCTCGGGGATATGCGCGCCAGATGAGTGGGGATGTTACGCTCACGAGCATGCTTGGCGTGGGAACGCAAGTCAAGATACAGTTCCCTATTGTTTCCAGGGCGAACCCGATGGCGAAATAACAATCCCCGTTCCGACCGGGAGAGGGGATTGACAGGTCAAAATGTTACTCGTTATTCGACGGCGGCAAGTTTTTGCGTGCTTTTCGTTCCATTCGCAATTACGGTTACGTAATAGGCTCCGGGTTTGGTAAGTGAGGAACCAACCGTGAGGGTATGATCGCCTGCGGTTTCCGCGTCCTTCGAAATGTCCTGAACGGTATTGCCGGAAGCATCCGTGATGAGAATGTTCACCGGTCCGGCACTCGTAAGATGATAGGTGATCGTTGCTCCGCTCGTGCCCAAGTGTACCGGATTCGGATAGACCGGATCGAGCAGATGCTCACTCTGTGTGCCGGAAGCAGACCTGTATTTCATAATAATCTGAATAATCTGCTTGTGATCGGTTCGAATCTGAAGGAATGTGGGCCGCGCGGAACGAAAGAGAGCGTGGAGCGCCGCCGTATCGTGCGCCTCATGCGCAGCCTTAAATTGTGGACGAAGTCCTTTTAAGGTCGTAATGTCATTCTTAATCTGTGCAACATCGGACTCGATCGTTTGCTTATCCGTGCTGCTCATCGGTGCTTCAATCGAATCGCGGAAGGAGGCATCTCGTAAAAAGCGAATAGCGCGCGCAATTCGTGGATGGTTTGCAACGAACTGTCGGCGCGCAACTCCCATAGCTGGGCCTCCCATCATCATCGGGCTGGGTGGACATGCAGCATGGATTGCGCTTGAGGTCTGGCTTTGAACAGGGGTAGTCGAATTTTGAGCATTCGTGGCACCCGCAAGTAATACTAAAGTGGTAGAGGAAAGAAGAAGCGTGTAGATTCGATTGAGCATATTATGACCAGGATTAAGTGGTTTGGAAATCCGCACGTTTGACGTGGCTCATGCCCTTAAAGTTTAAATGGAATGTGAAATTTATTGTGTTATGATGATCTTTCGTGTTTCGACGGCATTTGGTGTGGAAATGCGCGCGAAATACATTCCCCTTGCCAGGGTTGCCGGGACCCAAAAAGAATAATCGGTGAGCGAAGCTGTTCCGGAAAATAATGTCGAGACGATCTGCCCATTTTCATCGAATAGTTCTAACCGAATCGGTGCGGCCTGCTGTGGTGTAAAATGTAGCAGCATTGCTCCATTCTGCATTCGTTCGACATAAAATGCGAGGGGGTCCTCAGCCGCAGGATACAGCTCGTCCACGCTGCCGGTGGGTGTGGAGACATAAGCGATCATAACAAAGTTGGGATACCAATACTGATTGCTGGAACCGTGCTGTGTGCCAGCCAGATAGTATTGCACGCTGCCGCCATACGGCTGATCGAGCAAAAGCCGGGAGCGGTCGCGATTCTCATCCACCGGAAGATAGGTTGGAGAGGACACCGAATCGCCCCAAATAAATGCACGAGTGTGTATCGGGTCGGGGGCAATCACCGACACGAAGAAATCCGTATCGGGAATTTCCGTGTGGTTCATCGTAAAGGTGTATAGTTTGGAGGAATCCTGCTGATACATAGGATCAGTGGGGAAGAGTTCATTCTCGTCGATCTGCGATGTGTCGAAATTCACAAAGGAATGGCCGTTCGACCAATACGTCGGAAATGCTTCCACCGCGATGGCCGCATTGGGGCCTATGCTATCGATGGTCAGAAGGACGCTAACGCTATCTATGTAGGTTGCGGCAAACGGACAGGAGAATCGTTCGGAATAGGCGATGACGGTTCGTGCCGTATCCGTGCCTGCGGTAACGCCGTACGTTCCAGGCAATGGGAAAAAACTCGAACCGGGCGAACTATTGAAATAGCTGAGATCGGTCGTTTTTGGCTGAGCGGCTGCCGAAGCACTCCACAGTAGAAGTGCAAGTGCGAAGTAAAGCGAGTGTTGGTTCGGTTTCATCGAATTCGTAATAAAAAACGAAGGGTGCTGCCAACGCAGCACCCTCTAATATAACACCTTCTATCAACTCCGAAGCCTTATTGTACCATCAGCATTTCGGAGCGTACATCGTTGCCAGCGTGTACCCGGACAATATAGATTCCCGTGGTAAGCTGCGGGCTGGCAATCGTAAAACTATACGTTCCCGCCGTCAAGGGGCCATTCGAAAGTTGCAGGACTAAATTGCCGGATTGATTGTAGACGCCCGCATTAACGGTCTCCGCAGCGGTAATTGTAAGCTGAAGCGTCGCGCTGCCGCCCATCGTGAGTGGGTTAGGGACTATCGGCATGATGCTTAGCGTGCTTCCACCTCCATTCAAATTGGTTCCTCCAATAGAGCCATGCCAATGGCGGAAGAGATTGATAATGCTGTCCAGCGTCCCATTGTTACGGAGCCGGTTAAGGATGCTATCGAGTTCCATCCGAATCGTGCTCGTATCCGGATGCCAGAAGCGGCTGTTGGTGTCCGGGAAATGAATCAGCGTATCGCGATGGCGGTGCAACTGTATAATGCTGTCAAGCCGGTGGCGGAACATGGTGTCCGGAACCCCAATAGTATCGTGATCGCCGAATCCTCCGCCAAGCGAGTCATGGAAGTGGAACCCGGTGTCCGGAAAATGAATATTGGTGTCCGGAAAATGAATATTGGTATCCCGTCGGTGTGCATTGATGATGCTATCGA
>JAKAIL010000214.1 GCA_021825235.1 Bacteroidota bacterium
AAAGATCGCGACTGCCTCTGGAATATTGCCAAGAAGCCGAACATCTATAACGATCCGTTTGCATGGCCAAAGATTTGGCACGCGAACCAGGACAAGATTCATAACCCGGACATTATTCAGCCAGGTATGCAGCTTACGATACTCAAGACTCCGGTCACTCCGGAAGATAAGGACGTGACCGGATACCGGCATCGCCGCAAATAGATACGGATTCCTCGGGTTTAAGCGGGCTACGCGGACGATCTTTTCGGATTGACCGCGTAATCCGCTTTTTATTTAGTGCACATTTTTTTGGAGCGATTCGGAGGAAATTCGGATTCTATTCTGGCATGGTATCGTGTAATCATCCGCATAACCCGCTAACATCCGCGTAATCCTCGGTTCTGGTTTTGGAAGTCATCGAACGTAAAATCAAGTTATCTCCGGCGGACCCCATGGCACTCCTCGGGCCGCAGGACCAATATCTCCAGCTCATCGAACAGAAATTCGATGCCAGCATTGTTGCCCGCGGCGATACGGTTATTGTGCATGGTGCGCCCGATGAAGTCACCCAGATTGAGCGAGTTTTTAAAGAATTGAATTTTATTCTTTCCAAATCGGGTAATCTATCGATCCGGGATGTCTCCGCCGTGCTCGATTTGATCGAAACCGGCCCGCCGGAAGGGATTCCCAATGAAGATTTGGAATCGGTGATTGTCTTTGCGCACCACGATGCGATTCGCGCCAAGACTCCGACGCAGAAGGAATACTATCAGGCCGTCAAGAGGAACGATATTGTCTTTGCCATTGGACCCGCTGGGACTGGCAAGACCTATCTGGCGGTAGCTATGGCGGTTTCCGCGCTCAAGAATCGGGAGGTAAATAGGATTGTGCTGGCGCGCCCAGCCGTCGAAGCAGGCGAAAGTCTTGGTTTTTTGCCGGGCGATCTGGCGCAGAAGGTCGATCCGTATTTGCGCCCGCTCTACGATGCCTTGCAGGAAATGCTGACCGGTGAGAAGGTACGCGGGTTCGTGGAGCGTGGGACCATCGAAGTGGTGCCGCTGGCCTATATGCGTGGCCGTACGCTGAACAGCGCGTTCGTTATTTTGGATGAAGCCCAGAATGCCACCCCGATGCAGATGAAGATGTTCCTGACCCGTTTGGGAACCGGCTCGAAGGCCATTATCACCGGCGACCAGACCCAGATCGATCTTCCGAGCCGGCAGCAATCCGGCATCATCCAGATCCAGCAGGTATTGCACGATGTGCCGGGGATTCGATTTGTCTATTTTAATAAGACGGACGTCGTGCGGCACAAGCTGGTGAAAGATATTATCAACGCGTATGAGAAGTTCCACGAATCCCCCGGCCACCGCGGCGAAGAGGAGAAAGCCACCGAGCGGCAGTCGGAATGAAGAATGAACAATGAAGAGTGAAGAGTGAAGAGTGAAGAGTGAAGGGGAGGGTACCTGTAATACAATGGAGTTGAAAAATTACAAACAAGACTCATACAAAAATGAAAGATAGCATAGTTCGAGAGAAAAGTTTTAAATTCGCTCTGCGGATTATTAAACTTGCCGACCATCTTTCCGAAAAGAGAGCCTTTATTCTTGCCGATCAGGTATTACGATCGGGAACGGGAATTGGCTCCAACGTTTATGAGGCCGCCGTTGCGGTTTCGCACAAAGAGTTAATTTCGAAGAGTTCTATTGCTCATAAAAAAGCACATGAAACATACTACTGGTTGATGCTTCTCCGGAAATCTGAAAAAATTGAAAAGAAAGCAGCGGATTCACTAATCAAAGATTGCGATGAGCGTTGCAGGATTCTTGCTTCTTTCATTAAAACTGCTCGTCAGAACCGTAGGGATGAGGAACGAACCTTACTCTTCATTCTTCATTCCGCATTCTTCATTCGATGGAACTGTTTCATTTCGGCTTTCTGACCGTCACTTGGCTGGACATTTTAGATGTTCTGCTCGTTACGTTTCTGTTCTATCGGCTCTATGTCGCTATGCGTGGAACGATAGCGGCACAAATATTCCTCGGGTTGCTTATCGTCATGGCAGGTTCCTTCGTGGCGCGCGTCGCGGACCTTAAGGCGCTCTCCTGGCTGCTTAAAACGCTTACGGATATTTGGGTTATCGCGCTGGTCGTCTTATTTCAGCCGGAACTCCGCCGGTTGCTGTTGTTCCTGGGCCGCAATCCCGTCATCAAGCTGTTTATTCGCTTCGATGTCAATGAATATGCGGAGCTGATCGTGAATGCGCTCGAAGAGATGAAGCAGCGCGGCGATGGGGCGCTGATCGTCATCATTCGCACGACGGACATAAAGTTATTCGTCGATACGGGCCTGCCGATTCGCGCGCTGATCTCGAAGGAACTCCTGGTTTCCATTTTCAATCGCAAAGGGCCGCTCCACGATGGCGCCGTTATCATCAAGGATCGGTACATCGAGGCCGCGCGTTGTACCCTCCCGCTTTCGGCGGTGGACCGCATCGGCCAACGCATGTTGGGAACCCGGCACCGCGCCGCGCTCGGCATTTCGGAGCAAGCGGACGTTCTTGCCCTGGTGCTCTCCGAAGAGACCGGGCAGTTTGCCATCGCGCAGTCCGGACGGCTGGCAACCAATCTTTCTTCGGAGGAGATGAAATCCCGGATTGCCAAAGCAATTACCGGGGTAGCGAGCACCAGGCGACCCAGCCATCCGCCGAAAGAATCCCGTGACTACGCGCTCGAAGCACGAGAAGCATTTGATAGATAACTCATTGAATTATCCAGCGACCCATACCGGCTTTACTTCCATGATGCGCCAGACCTTAGTGGAGGAGCTTCGCAAACGCGGCATCCATGACGATCGGGTGCTCGAAGCGATGGTCGCCATTCCCCGCGATAAGTTCCTTGATCCTACCTTCGTATTGCGGGCCTACGAAGACTCCGCGCTGCCCATTGGCGAAGGGCAGACAATCTCCCAGCCGTACACCGTAGCCTATCAAACGCAGACGCTACGGCTGCAACCGGGAGAGAAAGTGCTGGAAATCGGGACCGGCTCTGGATATCAAACCGCGATTTTAGCCAAAATGGGAATGCGGATCTTTACCATCGAGCGGCATGTCGAGCTGTTAGAAGCAGCGCGAAAACGGTTGGAGGCACTTGGATTCCACAAGGTTATTTCCCGCGCGGGCGATGGTTCCCGCGGCTGGCCGGAATTCGCGCCCTTCGATGCCATTGTGGTTACCGCCGGCGCGCCGGATGTGCCGGAATCGCTTACGAAGCAGCTCTCGCCGAACGGCGGAAGAATGGTAATCCCCATCGGCAGCCAGCAGAAGCAGACCATGTACCTCATCGAGAGGAACGGGGAAAAGCTCTCGGCAAAGGAACTGGCCGATTTTGCCTTCGTGCCGCTCATTGGGAAAGAAGGATGGTCCTGAAGCAGACTTTTCAGGATGGAGAAGGATAATAGCAGGGAATCAGATCCCATTTTGGTAATTACCGGCCCCACCGCCTCCGGCAAGACGGAACGCGCGCTTGCGTTAGCGCGAGCGGATCGTTCCATCGAGATTGTGAACGCCGATGCTTCGCTTCTCTATTGTGGCTTTGATATCGGCACCGCAAAGCCTTCCCAGGAAATCCGCGCGGAGATTCCTCATCATCTTATCGATATTCTGGAACCCTCGCATCCGTTCAGCGCGGGTGATTATAGTTCACACGCTCGCCAGGTAATCCGTGAGATTATTGCGAGAGGGAAGCGGCCCATGGTGGTTGGTGGAACGGGCCTTTATATCGACGCACTGTTCGATGGGCTTCCGGAACTGAATATTCCGCCGGGGATTCTCACACAGGCCCGCGAGCGCGCACAATCCGAAATTGCCAAAAAAGGCTTCGACGCCATGCACGAGAGGCTGCACGAGCTGGACCCCGAACTCTACCTTCAGATTCGACGGGAGCGAAATCCATTACGCCTCGAACGCGCCTGGACGCATTACTATGCCACCGGCGAGCCGCTCGGGGAGGCGCGAAAGCGGATGTCGGAGAAATGTGAATTTGAGCCGCAATACAATGTGCTGCAAGTCCCACGCGAAGAGCTCTGGCGCAGAATAGAACTCCGCGTGGATGAAATGTTCACGAACGGCTGGTTAAAAGAAGCGGAGCGGCTAAAAGAGAAGGGGGTTACACGTGAAATGCCCGCCATGCGGGCTATCGGCTATCGGGAATTATTCGATGTGCTGGACAACGGAATGCTTTCGCTCGAAGCAGCGCGAGAGCGCATCATCATCCGCACCCGGCAGTATGCCAAGCGCCAGGTGACCTGGATGAAGAAGTACGCTTAAGCACGCGCCCGCCGCCACCGGCTCTCCGTGACGAAGACAATGAGCCGGATGATCACCAGCGCGAGCGGGAACCGGACGTCGGGTCCGCCCCAGCCGAACGCCACGACAAGTACCAGGGAAGCAAGTAAAAAGATAGGCCAATATTTCCGCATATTCTATGCTCCTTAGATCTCCACAAATCTACCTGTTTGCCATTACCACAGTATTATTCTCCGGTATTGGAACGATTACTTTTTTGTCCACGCGAATGGCAGAGCATTCCCGCGATGTTCCTTCCAATTCGATCCGATTATAGAAATATCCGCCGCCACGAAAGACGGGATACACCGCCCCGGCGCCATTCAGGCACTGAATGCCATCGCGCAGATATGCTCCGGTAAAATGGATATGCCCGTGGAGCACAATATCCACTCCCGCAAACTTGAGGAACTTGAAAAGCTGCCGCTTCCCATAGAGCTTGAGCGTCCATTGTTCCAGGCGCGCGGCAATACCACTCTGCGAAAAGCCGTCCGCTACTTCGAGGTGCGATACATCTTTTGGCCGGAACGTATGATGGTGCAGCAGCACGATTCTCGACCCAGCCGAGCGCCACGCATGGTGCTGCGAAAGCGCGCGAGCTTGTTCCTGCGCCTCGTCGGTAATCAGGCCGTTGGAACCCACGGGATTCTTTACCGCCGAATGTTCGGCGATGGAATTAAATCCCATGAGGCACACGTCCTGCACGCGCTTGAGGAACGGGTAGCCCTCTCGGCTCATCGTGATGGTATCCGAAAACAGCTCCGCGAACGTATCCTGGAAAATGGCGAGCTTTTCAGCATAATCCAGCCGTTGGCAGTGGCCGGGGTAGGAGAGTACATCGTCCGCCAAGTGCGGGCCGCCAAAAATATCGTGGTTCCCAACGACCACCGTGAGCTTGCTGCTCTTCATAATGCCGAGCGATTCGAACAGCCGGCGGACCGTCCTGAGATCGCGGGCATCGGCATTGCTCGTAAGATCGCCGGTGATGATAATGTGGTCGGCGTAGTTTCGTTCGAGCGCGTGTTCCAGTGCCCGCCGCAACCTCGGTAAATGCTGCGGATGGTATTTTAGATTAATGTGGGAATCCGATAGATGTGCAATTCGCATGTAGAGAGTACGATACTATGGGGCATGAACCGTTAACAAAGTACCCCGCGCGAGAGTGACAGCGGGAGAATAAGCTACTATTATTTGTTTATTAGCAAATTGTTGCCAGAATTACATTATATTCGCCAAACATTGACTAAATCAGGAGCTAAACCAGACCCTCTCATTGCGCGCTATTTGCGCCCGGAAGAAATCGCGCCCGTGGACATCCGGATGGAGACCTATCCGAACGGCTTGCGGGTCGTAAGCGAGCGCGTGGAAGGCACGTCCTCGCTGGCGATGGGCCTATGGGTCCACGTCGGTTCCCAAAACGAGACTTCCCGGAACAATGGCATCGCGCATTTTATCGAGCACGTGGTCTTCAAGGGAACTCATGGCCGCACCATGCGCGAGATCATGCGCTCCATCGAGTCCCGTGGCGGATACCTGAATGCCTTCACCACGAAGGAGCACACCTGCTTCTATACCTGGACGCGCACCGCGCATCTGGACGAATGCGTCTCCGTCCTCTTCGATCTTGCCACGCGGCCAAAGTTTTCGGACGCCGATGTCGAGAACGAAAAAGCCGTGATAATAGAAGAAATTACCGGCTTGGACGATGAGCCGGACGAATTGGTCTTCGAGCTGTTCGAGCGCGAGATGTTTGGCAAGCACCCACTTTCGAGGCCCATTGCCGGATCGGTCAGTTCCGTCGAGCATTTTAATCGGAAGAAGCTCACGGCATTTCATAAGAAGCATTATCGCGCCAGCGATATGGTGATTGTAGCCAGCGGTTCCCATAATCACGAGGATTTGTTCCGCTCCGTTAACCGCGCGATCCGGCACGTGCCGCCGCATCTGCCGCGGCGTCGGGCAGCGGCCGCTCGGTTCCCACAGCACCTCGAACTGGAACGGCAGTTCCCGCGCGCCGCCGGGCAGCAGGCGCATATTATTCTGGGCCGCCGCGCGCCGGGCGTGCATTCTCGGCGCCATTTGGCGATCAATGCGCTTGTTACCATTGCCGGCGCGGGAATGAGCAGCCGGCTCAATCTGCGTTTGCGGGAGGAGATGGGCCTTGCCTACGATGCCACGGCGTTTTACGCTCCGTTCGAGGAGACGGGAACCGTTGGCTTCTATATCGCAACGTCCATCGAAAACCAGAAGCGCGCCATTCGCGAGATGCGTCGGATTGCGCACGGACTTATTACCCGGCCCATCTCCGCCGTGGAACTCGACCGCACCAAAGAGCAGCTTATTGGCGCGCTCGTCCTGCCCATGGAATCGGTGACGAACCGCATGATGCGCACCGCCCAGAACGCCCTCTATTTCGGCGGCTACCAGCCGATAGAGAAAGATGTGGAGAAGATAGCGCGCCTCTCGCTCGCCGAAGTCCGCGCCGAAGCCACCCGCCTTTTCGGCGACGAAAAGGCGCTCATGCTGGTGAGCGTCGTGCCGGAGGTGGAGGAAGAGTAGGGAGGTGCTGCACCCCTAAGTGCCGGAGGCACAATGTATCCGCAGCCCAACATGGAACGAAGTGGAATGTTGGGGTTTTGATGCGATTAAAATTATTAGCCCTGAAAGGGCGATGTACTGCGTCACTACGGGA
>JAKAIL010000215.1 GCA_021825235.1 Bacteroidota bacterium
GTCGTAGGCATTCGTCCCGCCAATGTTGAACGTAATGCCGTAATCGTTGAGGCCGTTGCCGCCCGTGATGGAAAGTCCGGTAACCGTTCCCAGCAGAATGCCGGTGTCGGCATCGTTGGCCGCGATTGTAAGGCCCGTCGTCGCGGAGCGGGAATTATCCGCATTGCCGGAGGAGGAAAGGTAGGCTCCCGGGGCCGCGCCCGCGGGCGGGGCGTCCGTGATGTTGAAAAGATAATTCGCGTCCGTCGCGGTCTGTGCCGAGGTGGGATCGAAATTGACGGCGCTCGAAGCGCCGCCGCCCGCCGTGAGCAGCGTGCCGCCCGTCGTGGGGAACTGGAACGTCTGGCCGCTCGTCAGGTTCGTGGCCTTGATTTGCGCGAACGCGCCGGAACCGTTGTCCACATAAAGGCTCGTTTGCCGCACCTGTGCCAGCGATACGCTCAAGAGCGCGCAGAGCATAAACAAGATGAGCGCCGCCTGCCCGCTCGCCGAAAGCGAAGGGGTAAAGACGCGCGTGATAGTGGAATTGTGATTGGGCAATGTGTTCATGGTCCCTCCAGGATTATTGATATGCAACTTCTTCGTTCCAGATGCCGGTATAAAGTCCCGGGCCGGCGGTGGCCGTCATGTGCAGCGTGCCGCCAATATCGAAAATATATTGGCCCGTGGCAGCGCCCACTTCCGGATTGTCCTGCGCGGTGTTAAGCTGGTTCCAGTTGTGCATGGCCGGGCTCAGGTTCGTCAGGTCCACCGTCAGGTTATCCGCGCCGTGCGAGATTACAACCGAGGCCGGCGTGGTAATGCTGAAATATAATCCGGGTTCGCCGGTGACGCTGAACATGGCGTCCTGCACCGTTCCGGCATTGCTCGCGCCCGGATTGTTCTGTGTGTTGCTGAACGTGTTCATGCCGCCCGCTTCCGTAACCGTGCCGGCGTTTTGGCCGACAATGTTCCCGAAATTCAGGCCGGTATTTTGCGGCGCAATCGCGATGCCCTTCACGATCCTTCCGCCCACGGTCCCCGTACCAGTGGCCGAGTTTTGCGCCCATGCCAGTGCAGCAAGGGGTCCCCAAAGGGGCGCAGCCATTGCGAGTGAGAGCGCACCCGCGATACAAATGTTCTTTAAGCGTTCTGGCGACATAATCGAAAATTCCTTTCTTCCTTTTATTGGAGGAGCATTTGCCCCTCGTTCTCCGCTGTTTGGACGGCCGTTCCCGGCTGTCCACCCGCCGGTTTCTCGCCTTCCCCACGTTCGTGAGGACGGGAATGACAGGTGCGTATGCGCGTTAGCGCTGCGCGCCGAAGGGAAGTGTCATTCCCGCGAATGCGGGAACCCATTCCCTTACAGTCCTGCAACAACTTTGCGATCGAGGCGTTGGCGGGCCAGTCGAACGGTCGTTCCGCCCCGAGGCATCAGCCGGTGCCTCGATCGCTCCGTTGTCAAGTCGTTCAGGTCTTGCGACCGAATCAGTTGTAAGTCACCTGAACGGTAAAGTTACCGACATAGCTGTCGGGTACGTCGGTAGCATCGGCATGCAGCCTTCCGCCAACGGCGAAGTACTGATAGCCTAAGCCACTGGTGAGCTGGCCTCCCAGAACCGGGGAACCACCGATGTACGCCTGGAACAAGTCCACCGTCATCGTTTTTCCGAAGTTCTGACCCGTGACCGTAATCGAACTGGCAGGGAGGGTGATGCTGTAAAACGCATTCAGCATTCCCGTCACATACCAGATGCTCGGTCCCGGGTTCCCATTGGCGCCGGCGCTAAATTGCGCAGTGTTCGTGAGCGCGGTGTTGCCTGCGCCACTGACGAACGTCGGTGCCTGGTTGATGTTGTTCACATTAAGCGCGGTGATCGGTGTCGCTGGGGCATCCTCTTCGAGTACCACGGGGCCGGTTGGCGTCGTGAATACTCCGAAGTTAAGCGGATGCTCCCACGTGAGTGTGATCGGTGCGATAATGTGCGCGTCCATTGTACCGCCAGCCGTACCCGAATTCTGGGCGCGCAGGGCCGTCTGACCGAAGGTCAGTAGCCCCGCTGCCGCAAGAAGTAGGATATACTGCTTTTTCATAATGCCCCGTGGCCTTTCTGTTTAGTGGCCGTTGGAGGAATTAATTATACTGAGCAGTCTCGGTCCAGGTACCGGAAACGTTCTGTGCGCCCGCATTCGCAGGAACCGTGAGCGTTCCACCGACTGTGATCGTGTAGGTGCCCGTGTTGCTCAATTGTGCAGAGAGATTGTCGGCGCCGGTGAGGCTGACGGAGAAACCAGCCGGAAGCCCGGTGACCGAGCTGGAGGAGTATGCGAAGTACGCATTGTCCGCACCTGTCACGTCAAACACGGCGTCTTGGATCGTACCGGTGTTATTCGCACCCGGATTGCTGCCGGCATCGCCGGTGTAGTTGTCGTTTCCGCCGCTCTCGGAGACGGTCCCACCGTTCGAGGTGCTGACGATGTTACCGAAATCGAGCGCACCGCCATTGTTCTCGGGCGAGGAAATCGAGATCGGCGCGATGATTGTGGCATTGGCCGTACCGTTAGCGGTAGCGGAGTTCTGCGCGAATGCATTACCTGCGAAACCAGCGACGATGAGGGCCGCGGCTACCATAATGGATTTTTTCATTGTTGTGTTTTGTCTTGTAAGTGGTTAGAAAGCTTCATGCGCAATTCCGATGAAAGTCTGGCGCATGAGTGATTTAATACGCTCCTCGGACTGTGCCCTCCGCAAGGAGGGCCGGTTCGAAGAGTTTTCGGACGATTGCTCATCCGAATTGGATGATTGCTCATCCAGGTTGAACGATTGCTCGTCCAGACATTGCCCAAAACTTTTTTGCCACATCCCACACCCCGTGGCCGTCTGGTCACGGTCCGTGAAGAGCCGCGGCCCTGACCAGGCGGTCACGGCAACGCAAGCAGGAGAAATGGTTTGGAAAGCCCTGAGCCTTTTGCGAAGCATTGGAAAACCCGGAACGGAAGGCCTGGGGTAACTCCCCGATGTTGGAGCGCGATGGCTTCCGAAATAAGAGCCTCTCTGGTCTGAATAATCCAAACTGCCGAAGCAAAAACTTTTTAATGGCGAGTGAAGAGCGCCGCGTAGCGAGTTGGGCCGCGTGGCGCAGGCGTCCTCGCCTGCGCATGTCGCCGCATAGCCACCCGAAATCCAGGATTTCGCGTGCGCTTCCGGTATGTGCCGATCGCTATGGGGTGACATGATTATGTTCCGATTCTGGTCCGCGGCTTATTGATAGTTAGCGACTTCGGTCCAGGTGAATTTAAAGGCGCCGGGGCTGGCGTTCCCCTGAATGTAGAGCTGTCCGTGGACGTGATAGGTAGCATGTCCCAAACCATCGAGCGTGATGTTCGACTGAATTGGGTTCCAAGCAATGCCAGAGATGCCCGGAACCGGGTTGTTTACGAAGCTGGGTGACAGGAAGTTGAGATCGACGAGAAAGCCGGGTTGGCCACCGATGTCGAAGATGCAGTCCCCAATTGTGCCGCGATTGTTTGTGCCCGGATCGCTTCCCGGGTCGGCGGAATAATCATCCGAGCCACCATATTCAGAAACGCTCCCGCCGCCAGTCGTCGAGACGATATTTCCAAAATTAAGGTCCTGCACTTCCGAAAGCGTAATCGGCAGCACGATCGTCGCATTGGACGAACCGGGTGCCGTGGCGCTGTTCTGTGCCGAAGCAGTTCCGGCGCAGCCCAGAATCGCGAGCGCCGCCAGCAGTTTCAGTGAGTTATTCATTCTTGTAGTTAGAAGAAGTAGTTGAAGAATTCACCACACGCATGGTTTTAAAGACAAGCGAGTGATATGGATTGATAGCCCTCCCCGCGTTGTAAAGGAGAGCGGGCATTGCCCAAAAATTCGGTTGTGTAGAGGCAAGCTGGAGCTTGCCGGTACTCGCGCTCTCGCCCTTCCCGCGAAAGCGGGAATCCATACCGGTCAAAATGATAGCGCGTTGCATGGTGTGGTTACTAATCGTAGTTGACGACGGAAGAAATGGAGGCGTCGAAATCGTTGGCGTCCCCGTTGGACGTCCAAGTCCAGGTCCCGCCGACATAATAGGTGGCGTTCCCGCTTGCGTCGAGCGTCCCATTGGCGGGGGAGTTCAGGACGAGCGTGCCTTCCTGCGGCGAAATGGAAAGGACGGAGTTGGTAATCGTAAAATTCGCGTTGGGTATGCCGGTGACGGCGATCTCCGCGCTATAGGCGGGATGGGAGTTTTCGGCGATCTGCTGGACGCCGGTTCCGTGGGTGATGGTGCTCGAGGCATCGTCGGCGAGCGTAACCCAGTTGTCGGAGGCGTCCTTATCGTTGATGACCCATTTGCCGAAATCAATGGCCCGGCTGACGCTGCTCTTGATCGGCTGGACGATAGTGCCCGAGGCGGTTCCGGCGGCCGAAGCGCGGTCCTGCGCGCGCGCAGCACCCGCACAGGCCAGCGCGGCGAGGAGCACGGCGATACCCGATACCCGTTTCATTGGTACTCCACCTCCTCCGTGAATGTACCGGTGTAGGACCCCGAGGCCTGGTTCGCGCCAACGGAAAGCGTTCCTCCGATGACCCAGGCATCGTAGCCCGCGGCGTCGATGGCGCTGGCGGTCCCGGAGAGGTGCCCGCTGGGGGAGTGGCCGTCCACCGTCTCGGCGGTCGGCGAGGAGAGCGTGACGGTCATCGTGTTCGTGCCGTTGGAGACGGTACACGTGGCCGGCGTGATGATGTTGTAGCAGTAGCCCGGCTCGCCCGTTACATAAAACGAGGCCGGGGATGGATCGATATATTCCGATCCGTTATAGACGGCAGGACCGTTGGCGATCAAAGGGGCTGTCACGTTACCCGTGGCCGAGACGGTGACCGATCCGGCGGCGGAGCCGGTGATGATGCGACCGAAGTTTATCCCCTGGATATTGACGAGCGCGATGGGCTGGGCCACGCTGGCACCCTCCGAGACGGACTGGGTGCAATCGTTCGAGCCATCGTAAGCAGAAGCAACCGGCGCCATAGCGAGGAGCGCGGCGGCACCAAAAGCCGCAGCGCACATCGCCGGCGCAAAAACCGGTGACAGGACGAGTTTACTAAACCTCGTAAAATTCCACATAATAACCACAGCAGGCGACACGCCCGGGTATTTTAGCGAAAAAAACGACTAAGCGATAATCCGGCCGCCCGTGCCATAGCGACATGGCCCGAGACCGTCGGAGACGTCAAGAAAAATTGTACTATGGCAAGCGACCCTATTAACTACACCGCATCGACCCACCGAGCGTACAGGCCAAACGCGACTTTAAGCCCCCAACGATCAGTTGTGTCAAGCGAAACCAACGGCAAGCGACCCTATTAACTACACCGCATCGATTCTCACCGGTCCGGCAGGTGTGAGCATACCGGGCGTGAGAGAAACCTGAGATAGCGAGTTACTGCAACCTCGTTCGGAAAAATCCGCTTTTGGAAAAATCCGTTTTTGGAAGAATCGCTCGCAGTGTGAGTGCGGCGCTCCCTTCCGACTATCGAGCCATGCAAGCATCGTCTCGAAAGAACGGATGCAAAATTACGGTGGGGATTCAACCATCCATCCCCTGAAAAACCCCTAATTTTGTTTTTTTCTTTTTGGAACTTTGTAAAGCCCCGTTCGGCGCGAATTTTCGGGCGATTCCCAACGCTTCCACGCAGGCGACCTACCGTTCCAAACGCGTCGTTTCAAAAGAACGCTGCAAAGTTACGACACCCTTATGGGAAGTCAACCCCCGGAAAACCCCTAATTATTGAAATTTATTTTTTGCCGGTGCTGTCATCCTCGCGAAAGCGGGGACCCATACTCCGCACTTTCGTGAGGATGGGGATGACAGGGTGGTGGGTCCCCGCTTTCACGGGGATGACAGGGCGATGCGGACAGCCGGGGACGGCTGTCCAGACAGCAGGCGGGACGCCTGCTCCACGCGGACGGTCTGTCCAGACAGCAGGCCGGGGCGCCTGCTCCACGCGGACGGTCTGTCCAGGCTTTGTTTCCACTCGAAATAGCTTTCCAATATCTTTTTCCACGAAAAATAATACTGGAATTCGGAACTTCGGTAACTCCCCGGTGGGTTGCCATACCTGAGAGTTTGAGGTTGTTGCCTGTTTGCTTGTATCGCTATTAGGAAATAGATAGGACTAGTTAGGATTTGCCGGTAATGGAATGATCGTTACTTCTCTCACTCATGGAAAGAACGTCCTTTTTTCGTTCCGGCTCTTTTCTTCGATCGGGAAGGAATGTGGTTTTTGCCGACCACCGAGCCTGACGATACCGCCGCTCCTCCGAGCGTAGGGGTCGCATGCGAATCCGACCACGATTGGCGCGATTTTTACAAGCGAAGATTACGATTCATTTAGTTTCAATAGTTTAATTACGCCGGTGGCGCACGAACCGTTGCGTTTGCCTCGATTCGACGTTTCTGCGTCCGGCTTTTATCGATCCCCATGAACCACTTTGCCAGTCTCCCGATGGCGGAACCATTCCGCGTTTCGCCGGTGTGCGCGTGTAATAAACATTCCCATACGGGGGGAAGGCCGTTCCGTCGAACCATCGTTCCCCTGCTGCTGGTGGGACTGCTGGCGGCGTGGGCGCTGCCGGCCCCGGTGCGTGCCCAGGTGCCGCGCACGATCAGCTATCAGGGTGTGCTGGCCAGCGGCGGCGCTCCTGCAACGGGTTCCCATCAGATTACCGTCGCGCTCTATGACGATTCGGTGGGGGGGACGCTGCTGTATCAGGAACCGCACCAGGTCACGGTGGTGAACGGCGTGTTCCAGATCGAAATTGGTTCCATTACTCCGATTCCCCCGACGGTAACGTTCGATCAGCCGTATTATTTGGGCGTGAGCATTGACGGCAACCCGGAACTTACTCCCCGCGTACCGCTGGACGCCGCGCCCTATGCGCTTACGGCGGGTACGGCGCAGTTGGCCGAAGGGCTTACGCCGAATGCGCACGGCGTGGTGACGAGCA
>JAKAIL010000216.1 GCA_021825235.1 Bacteroidota bacterium
CAATGAAGCTGGACAATAGCATACTTCCTTTCTTCGATGTTCTTCTGATTCTTTGAGAAATAATCCGGAGCAAACTTTTCTAAGAATTCGCTGAGCAGGTACGTATTTTCCATCAACCGCTTGGCGTCTTCGCGTTCCGGCATAAGGCCGCGAAGTTCATCGCGAAAGACGGAGGCACAACTGGGTTCCAGCACGACCATGGGGAGACCGGCGGAAATATCCTTGTCCACTGTCCGCAAAATTTGTTCGAGCTGGTGCTTCGCCTGCTTTAGCATTCCCCAGTCATAGAGCGGGCGACCGCAGCACATCGTCTTATGATAGACTTTCACCTCGAATCCCGCTTGTTCGAGAACCCGCACGGCTGCCTTCGCGGTCTCGGGCCGGAAGTAATTGTTGAAGGTATCCGCCCAAAGGATGACCTGGGTAGAGGGTAGAGGGTAGAGGGTAGAGTTCCCATTCTGTGGCGATGGTTTCGTGGCGCGCGCAAAGAACCATTGTTTAAAGGTCTGCTTCGCAAACTTTGGTATTTCGCGCTTCGGATGTATTCCTCCGAGCTTCTTCACCATGGATTTGGTGAGGAACGAATGCGTAAGCCAGTTCACCAGCGACGGCGCTTTCGAGGCAAGGTTCGCTGCTTTATCGATCATTCCCATCGAGAATGCAGCGCGCGGACGGGTCTTTCCTTCATAATAATGCGACAGGAACTCCGCTTTGTATGTTGCTACGTCCACCCGCACGGGACAATCGGTTTTGCAGCCCTTGCAGGCGAGGCAAAGATCGAGCGCTTCTTTCACATGCTCGCTCTTCCAGCCTTCCGTGATGACATCCCCATGCATCATTTCCCAGAGGAGGTGCGTTCGTCCGCGCGTAACATGTGCCTCTTCGCGCGTGGCGCGATAGCTGGGGCACATCACACCACCTTGCTCGCGGCGGCAAACGCCCGCGCCGACGCAGCGCTCGGTTGCCCGCGCGAAGCTCCCTTCATCGTCTGGGAACTGAAAGATCGTGGGCAGCATGGGCGGATTATAGTCCGCCCCATAGCGCAAATTTTGGTCTATCCGGTACGGACGAATGAGCTTGCCGGGATTCATCTTCCAATCGGGGTCCCAAATTTCTTTGAACTCCTCGAAAGCCTGCATGATCTTCGGACCGAACATTTTGGGAAGCAATTCCCCGCGCGCTTGTCCATCGCCATGCTCGCCGGAAAGGGAACCACCATAGCTGATTACCAAATCCGCCGCTTCGTTCACGAACTTCACCCATTTATCGATTCCATCGCGGCTCTTGGGTTCCCAATCCAACCGCGTGTGGATGCAGCCATCACCAATATGGCCATAGACGGACCCGGTATAATGATACTGCGCCATAAGCTTGCGAAAATCGCGCAGATATCCGCCTACTTTTTCCGGTGGGACTGCGGAATCTTCCCAGCCTTCCCAATTGTCTTTCTGATCCGGAATGCGTGCCGTGGCACCCAGACCGGAATCGCGCACGGTCCACACATCTTCCTGCTCCTTGTTGCCATCATAGAGGCGGCTGTCCACCATTTTGCCATCGCGTTTAAGGTCGGCGAGCGCGCGTTCGGCAGCATCCTTTACGGCTTGCGTGCTATCCGCGCCAAACTCGGCGATAAGCCATCCTTCTCCTTTGGGCATGTGCCCAAGTTGCTTCTCGTGCAAATGCTTTTTCTTCATGTCGGCGATGAACTTCCGGTCCATCCCTTCGAGTCCCACCAGTCGGCCTTCTTCGCCCGTCTTATAAGCGAGCAGGGTTTCCACATGGTCCCCCGCGGTGGCAATGTCATCGTAACCAGCCACAAGGAGGACCCGCTTATCCGGATTGGGAACGAGGTCCACCGTAGCTTCGAGGATTGTAACCAGCGTTCCTTCCGAACCCGAAAGCGCTCGCGCTACCTGGAAACCCTTCTCCGGTAATAGCTGATCGAGATTGTAGCCCGAAACTCTGCGAGGTATTGGCGGATAACGATGGCGAATCTCCTCGGCGTAGGTTTGAGCAATCCATTCGAGTCTGCTTCGAATTTCCGAAGCTCGCGCGCCTTCGATCAGGTTCCTGCCGACCTGAAGAATGGTGCCATCATACAGCAACACCTTCAGTTCGTGCAAATTATCGGCAGTGCGACCCGCCATGATGGAATGCACGCCGCAGGAATCATTCCCAATCATTCCGCCCAGCGTACACCATTTATGCGTGGCGGGGTCCGGGCCGAAGGTCAGCCCAATTTTCTTCGCCGCATCGCGCAGATCGTCCAAAACAAGACCCGGCTGCACGCGAGCCAGTTTACGCTCGGCATCGATCTCGATGATGTGATGCAAATATTTTGTAAAGTCCATCACAATGGCTTCGTTACAGCACTGACCGGGAATGCTGGTGCCACCTCCTCGCGAAAGGATCGGCGCGCCGAATTCGCGCGCGGTTGCCACGGTCGCAATGACATCCTCCACGCTCCTCGGAATGACAACGCCGATCGGAACCTGCCGGTAATTTGAGGCATCGCTCGTATAGAGCGCGCGCGAACCAGCGTCGAAGCGAACTTCGCCTGTGACGTGTCGTTTCAGTTGGGCTTCGAGATCACGCGTACTCTTTGAGGTTGCCTGCAGTTGCTCTGACATGTAATTCTTCAATCGTATTATGAAACGGTGTCAACACTTCGGCCCCGGTTTCCGTGACAAGCACCATATCGCACTGGCGCATTCCGCCGAAGTGCTCAAGATAAATTCCTGGCTCGATGTTCATGGCCATTCCCGATTCGAGCACATCGGGCGAATCCTTTTGCAGTCGGGGAATCGCGGTGTGATCGATGGCGGAATACCCCACGCCGTGACCGGCGTCATGCTTAAATGCCTCCCCAAAGCGTTGCTCTCGAAGCGTTTCGCGCACCGCACGATCTACTTCTCGCGCCGGAATGCCGGCCTTCACGCTCGCAATTCCGGCTTGACTCGCTTCGAGCAGGGCTTCATACATGCGGTAGATTCGGTCTGGAATGTTGCCTAGAACGTAGGTGCGAGTAACATCCGTCCAAAACCCATCGGCCTGCGAATTACAGTGCACCAGCAACAAGTCTCCGGCCCGAATCCGTCGATGGGAACTCATTGCAAACGCTCCGTATGCTTGCCCGGACCGCTCGCCCGACATACAGGAAACCAAGCCGCATGCACGGAGTACATCGCTGTAATCGTGCGCAAGGATCGAGAGCGGTGCTTCGAAGGCCTGCGCGCATTCGAGTTCGGTCATTTCAACGTTTAGCAGCGAAGCTCCCCGTTCGAAGCCACCCTGCGCGATTTTCGATGCCCGCCGGAGTTTCTCCTGTTCATACACAGTAAGTACCGCGCGTTCGGGAGAGCACACTATTCCCGCCGATTCGATAGAGCAATGCGGCAGGATCTGCCGAACCAATTGCGAAATCCCAAAGCCATAATTCGTCATACCAACATAGCTTGCTTCCTGCGTCAGGGGCCCGCGTTCGATCGCAATTCGTGAACCCGGCCGCGAGTATGGCTGAAGCATTCCCGTCAGGCATTCCCGCACATCTTCCAGGGGGGCCTCACCAGAATGAAACGTGAGCACTTCATCCGCATTCGTTCGTGCAGCATATTCCTTTTCATCACTTGGAACGAGAAGCACTCTGCGCCCCTCCCGATCGGCCACGGCAATTGAGTTCCCGATGATCGGCCAGTAACCCGCAAGGAGCAGCACATTCTTGGGATACGCGCAAACCATGGCGTCCCATCCGGCTGCACGAATGGCAAGGGTTAGGCGCTCTGCGCGCTCGGGATCGATGAGTGTCATCACCCGAGCACTTTTTCGAGTGGAACTTTACCAAATCGGGATGGCTCTTCGAACCCATCGGCCAAGAAGTCTATCTCGGTATCACGGTTTCGCAAAAGTAATATCCCCGCCACAAGCAAGGCCCCGGTGCAAATTAACCACATACGGTTCAGGTTCAGCCATAGTTGGATGCTTTCAGGAGCCGATTCTTCATCGAAGCAGCCATGCGCGCCAAAATCGGTCTCCGCATCGACCGGCTGATATAAGTTCTCCCGGTAGTGGCTTGTTACCAACTCATCGCCAATCGATCCTTCCCAGGCTTTGTCCGCAATGTAATGGTCGAAAAGGCCACTCATGAGGCGCTCGCCAATGAGCGATTCCAGGGTGGGAACTCCAATAACAATACGCTTCCGCTTATGCTGTGCCGCCCAGAGGATTGCGCGAGCGGGAACTTCCGGCTGATAGATTTTTCCAACCGGACGGCCCTTGCGTCGAAAGACGGTCTTCGTCCACTCGAACTGTGGCGTATTCACTCCGGGTAATGCAACCGTGGTGATGCGCACGTTGCTCCGCATGTGAATCAATTCTGTTCGCACCGCTTCCGAAAATCCCTCGATCCCATGCTTTGCGCCGCAATACGCCGATTGAAGCGGAATGGAACGGAATCCGAGCGCGCTGGATACCTGAACAATGGCTCCGCGATCGCGCTCGAGCATTCGTTTGAGCGCCGCTTTCGTACCATAAACGGCGCCAAGATAGGTAACTTCCGTAATACGATGAAAGTCTTCCGCCGACATTTTTGAGAAGGGCGCATACATGCTCGACATTGCGTTGTTGACCCACACATCGATCGGACCCAGTTCCCACTCGATGCGCTCGGCGGCTTGCTCAACGGCATTCCAGTCGCTCACATCGCACTCGATGGTAATCGCTTTTCCGCCAAGCTCTTCCACATCCCGTTTGGCGGCTTCTAATCCCTCATGGCCTCGTGCCAGCAGCGCGATTTTACATCCTAATTTGGCAAATTCTTTTGCCGTGGCGCGCCCCACTCCTGCTGAGGCTCCGGTAATAACGATGACTTCCATGCTGCACGCTACGGGCAATTCGCGTGCCTTCCGGATTTTACAAGGCTGGCAGTAAAGTCCGAAATCCTGCCTGCACAAAATGGTGGTCGGCACTTAACGCGTCCTGAATCTTACGATCGCGCATAATGAGAAAGGAAGAACAATCTGTCAGACTCCAAGCTTTATCGGAGGCACGTTCATACAGTTCTCCGGCACGATTAACCAATTCGGGGGAAACGGGAACCACAAATATTCCTCCGCCAGAGCGAATATCCTTCCACGTCGCAATGGCAGCCAAACGTGCGAGTTTTCCGCTCTGACAAAAGTGAGCGAGAAATTCAATCAAGACGAGATCCGAGGTAGCAATATGACTATTAGCCGGCAACTCAGACATTGCTTTCACCGCATACCGGTGCAGACGATCACGATTAACTTGAAGGGCAGCCCAATGGTTATGGTTAGTGTCAGCGAAAATTTCGTTCATGGATCGGATTCGGTCCACCACCAATACAAGAATCACGTTCCCTCATTTGCCGCGAGAGTTCATCCTGCACTTCTGCGGGGATTTTGCGGCCGCGCGCCTCGATACGGCGGGCAAGCATCTGAAGTGAAGCATTCGCCCTGTGAACCTCCGAAGCAATTTCTCGCTTTCTCCCCGCCTTCCGTTTCGCAAGGGTCTTCGTTGCCATAAAAGGAAAACACAATCGAGCCACCTTCGTTTCCGCGAGTGGCTAACCGGAAGAACTCATTTTTCGGAGTAGTAACAATCAGAAAGAAATCTCCTTGATTTCAAAAACATTAATTACGGCTTATCCTTTACTCCTTGGAGATCGCTCCGGCCATTCGCTGTCTATAACCTGCCATGGCGCCGCTCCTTGCGGGTTTGTATGAACTGGAGCGAGCGATCGCAGGCGTTCGCGCAACTGGGGATCGTGCGTCTTCATCGTCACGGAGGGATCACGGATCAAGCTCCCAAGCTCTGCACCAGCTAAGGCTCCTGCGGCCATTGTTATTGGAACGACACCTAAAATAAAAAAGATTCTTCCCACGTCTCCGGCGTCTTAATTGCTTACGAAGAGAGTATTGCTATTCGACTGGCACGCAAAGCTTCATGGGTGCATTATGACGCTCCGCTGGGAAAAGAAGGTTAAGAAAAGAAATCTTGACGCTGCTGAGGAATATCTGCAGCTCATCTTTGAACCGAAGGATGTTGAAGAAACTATCGCACTACTCCATCGGTATCGTGGCAGTATCCGCACATTCAAAGTACGGGACATATTACGAGCGTCCCAGAATGAATTGAAGCCGGAAACAAACGAAAACGTGGAAAAGCAATTCGTGAAGTTGTTTGAAGGCGAGGCTCTCGCTCCCGTCCTGTTAGTTCGAAAGAATCAAAAGTTATTCATCGCCGACGGCTACCATCGTATGTGCGCGGCCTACTACTTAAACAAAGACACCGAAATGCACTGTGTACTGGTAGGACTCAAGGAATAAAGCTTCTCGATTCACTCAATTACTCGTTGAGTGGAAAATTAGGTCGCTCGGTAAGTTTTTAATATCCCGAACACCACACAGTGCCATGTTCTGGTCGAGTTCCTTACGAATTATCTCGAGGGCTTTCAGCACACCCTTTTTTCCATTTGCGGCCAGGCCATAGAGATAGGCTCTGCCAATGAGACAGCCGCTCGCGCCAAGCGCCATCATACGCAGCACATCGATGCCGGAACGAATGCCGCTATCGACAAACACCTCCCCTTTCCCAGCAACCGCGTCCACAATGCGTGGCAGCACCTCGACCGTAGCAATTGCACCGTCCACCTGCCGCCCTCCGTGATTCGAAACGATCACGCCATCCGCGCCATGTTCGATGGCACTCCGTGCATCTTCCGGATGCAGAATGCCTTTCACCAGCAGCTTACGCGGCCAGCGGCTGCGCACCCATTCAATGTCCTTGTTCGAAAGCCTGGGATCGAATTGCGTTTCGAGCCATTCCGTAATCTTTGCAACGTTTTTGGCGTGGGGAACGAGGCTAATTAAATTCCCGAACGTCCGGCGTTTGCTGCGGACCATCGAGAGAAGCCAGCGCGGATGCGTAAGGACATCGTACAGAGTGCGCAGGTCAATCCGCGGCGGCGC
>JAKAIL010000217.1 GCA_021825235.1 Bacteroidota bacterium
GAATGACAATGACTACTTCGTTGATCGTGCCATTGGTGGAAAAGTTCTTGAAGTCCACGCCACCTTTAATGCCGATGGCCCAGGTATAATCGAGTGGCAATTCGAAGAGGAGCGATCCGAGGAGGCCGGTGCCGGTGCCCGTCGTAAAATTCGAGCCGCAGTCGCATTGCAGGTTCCCTTGCTCGGCATGTTGGCCGAAGCCTATCTCGATACCGGCCATGGGCGGCGGCGCGCCGGGTCCGAATAAGTTACCACGGCTCAGGATTTGCGCATGGGCCACCGGCGCCAAGCGGGGCAGCAGCCCAAGCGCAAGCACGAGCAGCGCGAGAATCGAAATACGGTTCGTCAATTCATACTTCATGATTCATCCTTTCCCGTTAGTCCTGCTTTGCCACAATTCGTACTTCCACGCGGCGGTTCTTGGCCGGATCGTTCGGGTCCAGCGGGTGCGATTTGCCAAAGCCCTGGACCACCGCAATTTGGTCGCGCGGCACTTCCTGGCCGAGCAAATAATCTTCCACGGTCTTCGCGCGCCGTTCGGAGAGGGCCTGGTTATAGGCCACCGAACCGGTAGAATCCGTGTGGCCATTGATCTCGAACCGAATATGCGGATTCTCTTTCACTTGCCGGATAAAGTCGGTAAATTTAGGAATCTCTTCCGGTTTCAGGTCGGACTTATCGAAATCGAAGAAGACGACGACCTCTTTAATCTCCGCAGGATTCAAATAAATATCGTGCTTAATGGAGAGCAGCTTCTCGCGAGCAGCCGGAACGTCGATCGTCTGCGAATAGGGATCGAAATCCTGAACGTTCGTCGAAATTTTATAGGAGATAAGCGGATTGACATTGAAGGCATACTCGCCCGTGGAAGCATCGGTTTGCACTATTTGCGGCGGCACGCCACCCGCCAACTGTTCGAGCTTGATCGTTGCTGCCAGCGGACGGCCCGTGAACGCATCGGCTACTTTGCCATAGATACGTGCGTGGGAAGGTGTAAGCGAAATATCGTTCGTAATCACGGGCTTGGCATCGGTCGGCGGAGCCTGCACTTCAATCGAGTTCGAAACAAAGTTCTCGGCTCCGGCGCTTACATGCACCACGCTTCCCACGCGTACCTTCACGCTGTAGGCCGCTCCGGCGGCCTCGTTCGGAATCGTCTCGCCGGTATTCGAAAAGGTGATGGCAATCTCCGGACTGGTCGTAACGGGCTGATTCGTTTCGGCATCGAGGATGCGCCCGGTGAGTGTTACATACTTCGGTTTGGGCGGGGCGGGCTGCACATAAATGCGGTAGAGGTCGTAGCCGCCTTTGCCGCCACTCCGATTGCTGGTGAGATAAACGGCATCTTCTGTGGGAGGAATGTAAAAGAAGAGATCGTCCTGCTTCGAATTCACAGTCGGGCCCAGGTTTTTGGGTTCCGTCCACTCGTTATCGCCCGTGCGGCGCGTCATGTAAATATCGTAGCCACCCAAGCCCCCCGGCAAATCGTTCGACGCAAAATAAAGCGTTTGGTTATCCTTCGCAATGAACGGCGAAAGTTCGTTGCCGCTGGTGTTGAAGCTTAGGTTAACGGGTGAGCCCCACTGGCCATTGGGCAGCTTCGTACACATATAAATGTCCGTCCCGCCGTGGCCGCCTTTCCGGTCGCTTGCAAAGAAGAGGAGCGAGCCATCCGAACTGATGCAGGGCTGCCCTTCCCACCATTCCGTGTTCACCGTCTTGCCAAGCGGCGTAAGGTTCCCAAGCCGTCCATCGAGCCATTGCGATTGATAGATATCGCAGGACTGAAAGATCGCGTCTGGCCGATTGCACACTCCGACCACCGCCGTCATCCCATCGGCCGCGATACTGAGCGCGCTCAGATTTTGTTTTCCGGGCAGCTCCTCGAACAGTTCCGGCGTGGACCAATGGGAGGAATGGTCACTGGCGCTATCGCCCGGAAGCCGTTTGGCCATCATTAGCACTTGCTTGCCATCGCGCGTGGTAGTAAAGTAAATGGAACCATCGACCGGGGAAATGTACGTCGTCGCATCGTCGCCACTGGAATTGAGAGTCTCCAGATTTTCGATGTGGATTTCATCCTGAACGGCACCGAGCACCTGGGCAGAACCGGTATCGGAAGTACTCGGTTGCTGGGCAACCCCTTGCGAAGCACCAAGGAGCACGCCTGCCCACAGTGCCAGGAAGTACCCCAACGAACGCGACAAGGATGGAAGATGAAAAACAGGCCCGGAGACGCTTCGATCTTCATGCTTCCCTGGCATGAGGACGCGTCTCGAAAGAAACGTTAATGGCATCTGGTTGTAGTCACGGTATGTCCATGAAGAACAACAATCAGCGCCCAAAGGGGCGAAGAATCGCGACGCTGGTTGTGATAAGGTCGTTATAACACCTTGGGAGCAAAAGCGTTTCTCCGTAATGCGTTAGGCGCACAGGGGGGACCTGGATCCCCGCATTCGCGGGGATGACAATGCATCGTATCCGTTTGGCGCTTCGCGCAATGCACAGCCCCTACCCGAAACCATTATGCGTTACACATCACGCGTTATCCGTTACTCCCGACAAGCTGTGGTAAATGTGAATGCATAGGCTCCGAAGCTGGGGGTCGAGGCGGTGAGCTTTAGGACGTGGCGGCCAAAATCGGCATTGTTCGTGATGCGGTACATGCGGGCTGCGCGCACATCGAGAACGGTCTGGCCATTCGACTCCAGGAGGTCGCTGCCGCGGTCCGCTTTGGGAACTGGTTTACCGTCCTGCGTAACGATTACCTGAAAGTTCTTTTCCGCAAGCGGATGAATGACGAGGTTCGCCTCCTTTGCCTGATAATCGAACAGAAGGCTGGCGTTCTGGCCGGCGGGCTGGGCGTATTGCCGGTGTACGGTCCAGCTCCCATCGAGATAGAGCATATCCTTTTTCAGGTCCTGCGGAGCATGATAGTCCCGGGCGATATTCTCGGCGTTTTGAATTGCGTTCCCAAGATGGTTACGCTCGAAGCCGATATACGTCTCGGGGGTTGGGCGATAGCACACTGCTCCGGGCTTATCCGTCGCGCGGACGGGGGCCATGGGTTCCGGGAGATTCAGGGAAGGATCGCGTTCCAATAAAATCTTCTGGAGGAAGGCTTCGAACTCCGGATACTCGCCTTCGCCAAAATGCGCCGCACGGAGAATGCCGTTTTTATCGAAGAGATATTTCGCCGGCCAATATTGGTTCGCCAGCGAATTCCAGATCTCATAATCGTTGTCAGCGATAACCGGATAAGTGATACCGAATCGCTTGATCGCGCTCTCCAGATTCGTGGGATCTTTTCCGAAGTCGAACTCCGGCGAATGGACACCGATAATCACCAGCCCCTTATCCTTGTAGCGCTCGTTCCACGCTTTGATATACGGCAGTGTTTGGATACAATTAATGCAGGTGTAATCCCATACATCGAGCAGGACGACTTTGCCTTTGAGCGAATCACGCAAGAATTCCGGCGTCACATTAATATAGCGGTCTGCCGCATAGTGGAGCGGCAGCTTTGGCATGTGAACATGCTGGTTCCCAATATCGTCGATTTCGCTCGCGAGTTTGGCGCGGTCGGCAGAGAAATTATTCATCGGCTGTGATTTAGCACAGGCAACAAACGTACTGCTAAGAACGGCGGCGGCGAAGAGTACTCTTGCCGGCAATCGACGGCTTGGCGCGCGATACATACTCATTTCCTTTGATGAAAAAGCGCCAGGGATATTCCTGGGCGACGTTAATCCCTATACGGGTGGAGATTCCGATATGATTCGCCGCTGGCGGCGCGCCCTGGGTAATAAAAAGCTCGTCGCTCTCCACCAGATCTGTCGCATTTTGTTCGCGCGTGATGCTGAAGGCAAGACACAGCTTCCCTGGCCCGCTGGTGAGATCGCGATCGCCGGGGACCTTCGCTCCTGTGCCACTTCGAGCAGCGCGCATCGCTTCGATGCCGGCGATGGGCTCTACCGCGCGAATAAGGACTGCTTCCGCAACGCCCACTTGGTTCGTAGTGACATTGAAGCAATAATACATTCCGTACGTAAAATACACGTAGGAAAAGCCACCCTCTTCGAACATGATTTCGTTCCGCTTCGTCTTGCCGCGATACGCGTGGCACGCTTCATCGCCGGTGGCATACGCTTCGGTCTCGACGATCGTGCCGATGAGTTCCACACCATTCACAACGCGGTGCAGGTGCCCGCCGAGCAATTCCTTGGCAACGATCGGGCTATGGCGAAGGTAGAACGAACGTGGAAACCGGCCTTTCCTCATCTCATTAATCTCAAAAATCTCCCCCAATCCAGGTTCAGTTACGCCACGCCTTAATAAACTTCTCTTTCCGGGGGTCCCAGATCAGCCCATACCAATAGTTCCGGCTGCGGAACACGCTGTACATAGCGCGGGGTTGATCGAATATGGTCCGGGCATACGCAGAACCTGGAACGATATCGGCCACGTCCACATGCTTCATCATGTCGTTGAAATCGTTCGAGTCCACGATCTCGAAATTTTCGTTCGCGAAAAAGATGGTGATAATCCTTCGCAGCAGGGTAAGTTTGCGGGATGGCGTAAGGTGATCGATGGTATCGAAATATCCTTTGGCGAGCCAGGAATCCTCAAACAGCGTTTTCCGCCCATCTTTGATGGTAAAATAAAGTCTGGTATCATCGATATTGCTCGGAACGTATCCTTCCAACCGCAGGACTTCGGGCTTCCCATCGCCCGTAAGATCGATAAGACGCTGGGTTGCAAGCTGGTGCGTCTTCTCGAAGCGGAGTTCGTCTTCGAGCCGCAAGGCCTGACTAATCGAATCGGCCGTGAGGAGCGAATCCATATAATGCGCATCGACGTGAATCGAGTCCACGGCGTCGGCCGCGGCATTGGGCTGCTCCTGCGCCCAAACCGTTCCAACCTTCGCCGCACTGCACAGAAGCAATAGGATCAGAAAGTTGAAAACCGAGGAATCCGGCACCCGCCACGTTCCACTCGCCATTTGCCACTTGCTTACGATTTCCATACCACGACAAATTTCTTCTTCGAGGGGAGCCAGGCGATGCCTTTCGATCCTTCGACTCCCGTATAATAATTGAACATTGGTTCCGCGGAGCGAATAATGTCCGTTAGTTCCGGTGAATGGGGTTTCAACACGAACCAATGGTCCAGCCCCTGATTGAGCAGCGAATCCGTATGCACAAAGGCACCGGGCATAAAAAAGCGGTCTAACTCCGAGCGAATGATTTGCTTGCGCTCTTCGTCCGTCAATTCGGGACGGTCCTTGAAATAGGCCGTGAGCGGCCAGGAATCGCTATAGAGCAGCGTATCGCCGCGCGAAATTTCCAGGCGAACGGAATCGAGATAGATATCGGGGCCGGTCGAGGTCAGGAGCAGCCGGTCCAGATTGCCATCGTTTTGCAAATCGGCATCGCGCCGGCGCACATAGCGCTTCACGCTATCGACCGACTGCCAGGCATCGATATCGTCCCCTTCGCCTTCTTCATCCACCCCGTTGGGACCGACCCAATAGAGTGTGTAATCCCCAGCGCCAATCGTCGGAGGATAATGATAAATGATGCGCCCGCTCCTTGCACCGACGGCGATGAAATATCCTTTGCCATTGTCATTCCGATACAAATCGAGCGGATCGATTTCCGTCGTCATGTAGCCGTGAATGGAGTCATATAGATATGCTCCGGTCGTAGCCGGATAGTGGTGCCTGGCAAGATAGAAATTGTGCAGCCCCTGCTGAAGCTCTGCCATCACTTCGCGTGCCATTTGGGCTGAAGCGCGGCGCTTGGCAGAAACATCGATCTCATGAAATCCAACCTTGTGGCAACCTCCCAGCACGAGCGCGCCAAGCAGAAGTGTGAGCGGTAGCAAATTACGCATCGCGTTTCAAACGCTATGCACATTCCGAATCATTTCTGAAGAATCATAAATGAGGACACTGTTTGGATTCCCGCCATCGCGGGAATGACAAAATTTGAAATCATGGCGCAAAGCGCAAAAAACGACACCTTCCTGTCATTTCCCGCGAAAGCGGGAAGCCCGGATTCAGACTTAATCAGAGATTCCCTTATGATTCTGAGACCGGCGCAAGGCTATGTAGCGGCCGTTTCGGCAGCTCACGATCTTTCAGTGTTTCCAGAATGCCAATTATCGTAAGGCATTTCTTCTCGAATTCCTCGCGCGTGCCGGAGTTATCCAGAACAAAGTCTGCTTCGCCGGGGTCTGTCGCATCCTGATTTTGCTCGGCCAGCCGCGCTTCGGCATCGGCGCGGCTCATCCGCCCTTCGGCCACCACGCGGTCGATGGCCGCTTCGTCCGGAGACTCGACAAGCACGATGTAATCGAACATTTCGCGAAATTTGCTCTGGAGGATCAGCGCCGACTCCACGACCACCAGCTTCCCTGGATTATTCTGGAAAATCTCCCGGATCTCCGCCGTCGTCGCCGGATGCACCGCGGCTTCGACCTTTCTTCGGAGTTCCCGATTGTTGAAAATTTGCGAAGCGATGAATTTCCGATTGAGCCATCCTTCGTGATACACTTCGGGACCTAAAATCTCCGCAAGTCGCGTGCGAAGCTCCGGATCGGTTTCCATCAAATCCCGCGCAAGGTTATCGGACCGCACGCAATAGATACCGCGGGCCTCCATCGCCTTGACCAGCAGCGATTTCCCGCTACCCAGCTTGCCGGTTACTCCAATTCGAATAGCTCGCATAAAAACTGTAAACGCAAGCGAGCAATGAGATAGTCCCTAATAAAGGCTGTCGAATTTGGCGATAAGAAAGCTACTATTAATGAAGTATTGTTGTAACTTGGAGGCAGTTCGTGTGTTTTACTCTTGGTTGGAATTATGGCGGCCCTACGCTTTTAAGAGCGCGGTCCTGAAAGAGAACCCTCCACCCTCAGAACGCCACCGCCGATAGAAGTCCGTAAGTAATGGCGTGCTTTGCTGCGCGCTCTGTTTT
>JAKAIL010000218.1 GCA_021825235.1 Bacteroidota bacterium
GCTGGCATTGCCATGCGTCGAGGGAACGGTTCGGTACTTCCGGCACCAGGCATAGACCTGACTGGCGGGCACGCCGAGATCGCGGGCCACCTGCGCTCCACTCTGACCCGATTCCACTAACTGCACCGCACTCCGGCGGAACGGTTCATCGTACTTCTGTTGACTCATAAATGTTGATTCGATTGGCACCAACCGTAACAAATCATCTGTCCATTAATTTAGGGCAAGTTCATTTTGCGTTGCTGGCGAAAAATGAGCAGTTTCGAGTACCCGGATTGTCTCCGCATTAAAGAGGGTATCAGAAGTTTGGAGCAGGTTGATCCTTTCGACAAAACCATCGAGTCCAATAAGCATATCGACGCTTACTATCCCCGTATCGATTCCATGACTCCTTGCCTCCCTTGGATAAATTATGAGACTATCGAGAGGAACGTCGTCGAGCGGAGCCGTCCCAGGCTCCGTACCCGGGCAAATCGAAACAATTTTTTCCGCACTTTTTCCCGTGAACCCGAAAAACAGCAGTAATCCTATGCTCAGAATCCGAAGCGCGCGCATAAAATTGAAACAAAAATTGCGGCGAAAAACTCATTCCAACCTGAGTCGATGATTGCTCAATTGAGGGTACTTACTGCTTTCTCCATCCTGCGAACCGACTCCGCTTTCCCAATCACATGCAGAAGCTCGAACAGCCCCGGCCCCATCCCTTTGCCCGTCACGGCGAGACGAATGGGATGGATCAACTTGCCGGCGCTAATGCCGTTTGCCTCGGCGAATTCGCGGACGGTGCATTCGAGGGAATCATGGTCCCACGTTTCCAAGGCTTCGAGCTTGGGAAGTAAAGCACGAAGGCGTTCTTTAGCCTCCGGAGTCCAGTGCTTGGACTTGTATTTCTCATCTACGTCTGTAAAATCAGGCGGAACGAAAAAGTAGCTGGCGAAATCGACAAAGTCCGGCAGGGTGCGCACGCGCTCCTGCATGGCATGGATAACCTGAAGCACATACTCATCACCGGCAACGTAATTTCGCGCTTCGAGCAGCGGGCGAACCAATGGCAGAAGTTCCGCAGGAGTCATTTTGCGGATATACTCCGCATTCATCCAATCGAGCTTCTCGCGATTGAAGACGGCACCAGCTTTATTTACCCGCTCCAAATCAAACTGGCGAATAAGTTCGTCAATCGAAAAAAGCTCTTCGGTCGCGCTCGGGTTCCATCCCATCAGCGCAAGAAAGTTAACGAGCGCTTCCGGCAGGTAACCGTTATCGCGGTAATCTTCTACGGCAACATCGCCCTGCCGCTTCGAAAGCTTCGAGCGATCGGCATTGAGCAAGAGCGGAAGATGAGCGAACTTCGGCGGTTCCCATCCAAACGCCTCGTAGAGCAGCACGTGCTTCGGTGTGGAGGGAAGCCACTCCTCGCCACGAATGACATGCGTGATCTGCATGAGATGGTCATCCACGATATTGGCAAGATGATACGTCGGGAACCCGTCGGATTTAAGCAGTACTTGGTCGTCGATGGTCTTCGAATCGAATTCGACATCGCCGCGAATAATGTCGTGGAACCGAACGACTTCGCCAATGGGCACGCGCATACGAACGACATGCGCCTCGCCGGACGCAATGCGTTTGTCAGCTTCCTCCTTTGTGAGATTGCGGCAAAGGCGATCGTACATCGGCGGAATGCCCGCAGCCTGCTGGGCTTTGCGTACCTGATCGAGTCGCTCCGGCGTGCAAAAACAGGGATAGGCTTTGCCGCGAGCAATGAGTTCATCCGCATGTTTACGATAAAGTTCCGTTCGCTCCGATTGTACGTAGGGTCCGCAGGGTCCGCCCTGAATCGGGCCTTCGTCGAACGTGATGCCGGCCCATTCCATGGTACGCAGCATGTTTTCGACCGCGCCTTCCACATAGCGCGTGCGATCGGTGTCTTCAATGCGAAGGATGTTTACGCCGCCATGGTGGCGGGCGAACAGGTAGTTATACAGCGCCGTCCGTAGCGAGCCAACATGGACATAGCCGGTCGGTGAGGGTGCAAAGCGTACGCGTACCAAGATAGCAAGTATGAATTAGGAATGATGAATTATGAAAGGGAAGGAATTTCTGCCTTCATAATTCATCATTCATAATTCATCATTGTCTTTGGGGTGAGTGATGGGTTTCGAACCCATGACCTCCAGGGCCACAACCTGGCGCTCTAACCAGCTGAGCTACACCCACCGTGTTTTCCTGCGCGCCCGGCTGGACTCGAACCAGCGACCCACAGCTTAGAAGGCTGTTGCTCTATCCAACTGAGCTACGGGCGCGTTTCATGTTCCTTCCCGGCGCGGAGCGAGGTAACAGGGTGGCCCGGCGACAAGTTCGCGACTTTCCAACTGAGTGGAATATAGGAAGTCCAGAAGACCTCCTGGGAATGCACTGCTAACCGAGAAATCCTCGACTAAAGCGTTCTCACTGCGAGCACGGTCACGTCGTCCTCGATCGAGATATGCTTCGATTCCACCAGCGCGCCTAATAGCACGTCGAGCGTTTCCGACCGATGGGAAGCTTTGCCGACCAAAGCCTGAATACCGCTTTCTCCTAAGGGCCTGCCACCGTCAACGGCCTCGGAAAGTCCATCCGTGTAAAAGACGAGCAGATTCCTTCCATTCAATACGGATGTGCGCGCTTGGTAGGAGAATGTCGGTATAATCCCCAGTGGAATACCCGTCGTTTCCACGACCGTTGTACTCATTTCCGACGTAATAATAGGATTCGGGTGCCCGCAGACCACGCTTTCGAGCGTCCGGTGTGGAACGTCGAGCACGCCAAACGCTGCAGTAATAAACCGCTCCGGTGAAGTGCTCTCGCACATGAGGCGATTGAGTTCCTTTACCACGTCCACAAGCGTAAGATGCCCTTCGCGCAATAATGCAACGAGCGCGCGCAATGCAGCTTGCAGATTCGCCATGGTGAGTGCCGCCGTTATCCCTTTACCGACCACATCGGCGATGGCCAGCAGCACACGTCCCTCGCCAAGTTCGATGACATCGTAATAATCACCGCCGATCCATTCGGAAGGTTGGGTGAGCGCGGCGAATTCCGCGCCGGAAATCTCTGGTAACTTTTGAGGAAGGAGCGATTGCTGAATATCGCGCGCCAGCCGCAGTTCCGATTCGAGCCGCTCGCGCTCCTTCTCACGCTCGAAAAGCCAGGCGTTCGTAAGCGCAATGGAGGTCAGCGCGGCCAGCGAGCCAATGTATGTCGCTTCCGAGTCGCCGCTTAAGCGCGGATTGATCGAAGGGCCAAGCCCCAGCATTCCCAGATAGCCGGTTCCATCCGCTGCTACCAGCGGTACGGCGGTGCAAGGGGCGGTCCTGTTTTCGAGGAGTTCGTCGAAGCCCTGCTGGTCGATAATGCTGGGAAGTGTTTTATGCGGGAAGCCCGCCAGGGCCACTAAGCGGTATCCACCGTCTTCGCCAAGATAGGCGAATGCCTCGCTGATGAGGGACTTACCCATGACGGTCCGGAGCACGCTGCGAATAATGCCCTCCGGCCCCAGGTCTGGGGTAAGGGTGCGTGCAAATTCCAGGAGCGAGGAAAGCGCAAATCGCTCCTGCGTCAGTTCCTGCGCTAAATCCTGTGGAGTGGGCACAATTCTATAACATGAAAAAGCCGATAAAAATTATCGGCTGAGGGATCATCCTTTAAATCCTGTTCAGTCCCTTCCGTCCCTGCAGAAGAACTAAAGACCTTTTGTAGAGCGGGAGACGGGACTTGAACCCGCGACATCGACCTTGGCAAGGTCGCACTCTACCAACTGAGTTACTCCCGCGTAGAGCAATATTATGAATGATGAAGTATGAATTATGAAATTCGGGTACTTCATACTGCCTTCGGCAACTGCCACCCTTTTTCGAGCAGCCGATTCCCGATGGGGCACTCAGAACAGCGAAGGCTTTCACAGAAGTTTCGTTCGAGTAAAAGCGCGCCTTGTTCCGAGGCGACGGAGCTAACAGTTTCGCCTTCCAGAAGTTCCTGCCCAATCGTGGTTAAATATTTCGCGCTCGCTTGAGTGTGCATGGAGCCCCATTCCTGAATGAGGGTTCGCTCTTGCTGGCGCCGTGCCATGCTTTCCGGTTCGAGCCGGAGCCGGGCAATGCGGGATGGCAGTATTACATTCAGGCGAATCGCCGAGCGCCGCTCTTCGCCCAGGAGCGATTGTGCCGAAGAGAGCTTCGAAGAAAATGACGTGTGCATTTCCCAATAGGGACTTGCCTTCACACTATTCACGGGGCCGCGCTCGAAAAATTCATGCCCGAACCTCCAGTCTTCGCGAGAGAAATACCGCTCGGCAAGTGCAGCGGCCAGGGCAAGGCGCCGATAGGGGCTGTTGGCCGGTCGAATCCGGAAGAATGCCCAATCGCTTTCCGCCAGCACTTCCGGAAACCGCATGGACTGCTGAATGGAGTGCCACAGTGCATTCAGTTCGATGAGATATTCGTTCGTTTCCGTATCGAATTCGAGCGAGGTTTTCGGGAGCAATCCGGCGACTGCGAAGTAGAGCGCTTCGAAGGCGAGTCGCGACTGATCGCCAAAAGAATTTCGCACAAAGCGCAACCGCGAAACTGGTAGGAGCGAAGAAAGCTCTCGGAAGGGCGCGCGGTTTTGCGAATACCCGAGGGCATCCATTATAAGTTGATAGGTACGCTCCAGAAGATGTGCTTCGGAGCGGATTTCGGTGTCGGGAAGCGTCAGCCGATCGATCAATTCTTCGAGCCGCGCTGCGCCGAATTGTTCAAGCACTTTGCGTTTAAAACGCATCGGCAGAAGAATATTCTGCGGGAAGCAGCGCAACTCCGGCGAGCGATCATACAGCTTCCGGAATAATGCTTCCCATAGGTCCGTGTGGTTGAAGGCAAGATTATCGCGTAACACAAGCTGTGGCACCGGTGGGCCCGCGTGTCCTTCATCCGCTTCGAGCACGACATGCAGCACGATATTTGAGTATCGCGCATCGCCGTCATGCTCGTGCGCATTCCATCCTTCGGGAGTGAGGTGCAGTTCCACATCGCCGCGTATCTGTAGGCCGTCCATCGCGAGGACCGCAGCTAAGAAGTCTGGCCCGCCGCGGTGCAGGTTTTCCTGGCCCGGATCCAGGACATAAATATGCGATCCATCGCTCAGCGCGAGCGGCGCTACGAGAAAGTTCTCGTGACCTTTCCAGATTTCCCGCAGGAGGTGCTCAGGAATCATATTGGTTTCAATAAATCATTGTAACGTCAATAAGTGACGGAGTCCTGGTGCGATTGTAAACGGTACCGCCGTACCAATTCGGACAAATGCGTTACAAGTTCGGAGTGATGGTGGACCCAAAAGACATACCGTGGAACTTCCCGGCCAACGACATGCGACATAAATGGCTCGCCCCAGAAGCTTAACAGACATTCCTGTCCTCCGCTCGAGCGTGTTCTGGTAACTATGAGCGAAACCATTTCGTCAATTTCGACCCAGTGTGGTTCGGGCACTTTGTGCGGAGCGATGGTAAATTTCAGTTTTGGCAGCACGTCCTCCTCCCAGGTGGAACGCTGTTTCGGATCGAGCACGAAATGGATATGAGAGACCGCGGGATTCTCAACTGCGGGTCTAAGCATCAGGTCGAACAGCCACTGCGGTTGGAACATCAGCAGGCACACATTGAACCAGATCATTTCGCCTTCGGCCTCTTTGGAAAATTCCTCGGTCCGGTTCCGAATAAAAGAGGGCCCAATGAGATCGACTTCCGCGGGTTGTAAGGAGGACTGAAGCCGGCTCATGATGCCAGCATTTCGTTCTAAAACGTTCAGCATCCGTTCGTCCTGGCGCTCCCGGCGCATATCGCGAATGAAAAGGAGTGCCAGCAATACCACTGCAATTACCAGCAAGACCGTGGGTTCGATGATGCCCAGCATTTCGAGCACGAGCGCCGCCACTGCGGCGATCACGCCTACGAGCGACTCCCAATCAAGTCCAGTGAAGGTCCTTAACCGATTGGGTCTTACAGATGAAGCGCTTTGCTTAGACATATTTCAAGGCTGCTTGGTGGGCCGCTTCCTGAAAATCACTTCCACGCGAAGCAGCGATAATTCCGCGACTTACATTAACCACGGCAATGCCCGAGCCGTTTGCCGCTTTGACCTCCTCCATCGTTCCGCCCTGTGCGCCGACACCTGGAATGAGGAAGGGTAGTTCCGGTGCGCGCTCGCGCAGTGTGCGAAGTTCCGCAGGCTTTGTGGCGCCGACCACCAGTCCGGCATTCTTCTTCGGCTCATTCCACTTCCTCACCGTATCGGTGATCTCTTCGTAAAGCTGCTTGCCGCTCTTTAGCTCCAAATATTCAAAATCGCGTGCGCCGGGGTTGGAGGTAAGCCCCAGGAAAAACACCCCACGGTCCTCCCGCCGAAGGAATGGCTCTGCCGCGTCGAAGCCCATCAGCGGGTTAATGGTGATCGCATCGAATGGAAGCATTTCCTGGTATGCATAGGCGTATTTCTCACTTGTTGCGCCAATGTCACTGCGCTTGACGTCGCCTATGGTTAGAATATGACTGGGAATATAAGCCAGCGTTTCGAGTACCGTCTCGTAGCATTGCTCGCCGTACGCTTCATAATAGGCAAGCTGCAATTTGTAGCAGCAGGCGAGATCCTTTGTCGCATCGATCATCGCTTTGTTGAAGGTGAGCACGGGATTCGCTTCGCCTTTAAGAATGTCCGGAAGCTTCGTGTGATCGGTGTCCAGCCCAACACAAAGGATGGAGCTACTCCTGGCCTGCGCCGCGCGAATTTTTTCGAGAAAGGTCATCGTATTTTTGATGCAAAAATACGAAGCTCCGCAATCAAAACCGGCAACTTGCGGAAAAGAATGGTTGTAGCCGCACAATAGAAATGTCATGGTTTTAGGCACAATAGAAATGTCAGGGTTTCTGTATGCCTTGATGTGTG
>JAKAIL010000219.1 GCA_021825235.1 Bacteroidota bacterium
CGCCTATAATCCAGCCCATCATCTATAATTGCAACTCTGGTAGAGGGAGAGCAGACGCTATAATCCCATGCAGTCTCAACGCCGATGTCATCGCTTGACAAGCTATGCTGAGCACTAAAATTGGGGTCTGATGGCGTTCCCAAAAGTCTGCCAATGAGGTCGGGATAAGGAGTAAACTTCCTTCCTGTATCGTCAAATAGACTTGCGATTATAAGACTTTTTTCAGCAGGCAGAGCATCGACTCCGCTATCGAGATATAGGTACATAAGATTGAACCAATTGCAATGCAAAGTATCTCCGTTCCTGGTTATTGAAATGGTATCTACGCACGGGTTGAACCACGTCAACCGCATCAGGTAGCTGCCTCCCGCCGCCTGGAGAGACGCGAGGACCGAGGAATCGGCGAGGATGCCCGAATTCAATGGGAACTTCTGCGCCATAAGGTAAAATCGTTCTGAATCCGAAAGATAGACGCTGTCCAAGAGGGGGAAGTCTGAATTGCCCTTCTTCGCATCGTATGGACTCCAATACGTGTAGCAGAGCGCACCCTCGTCGAGTACTCCGGGTTGGAACCGGATAATCAAATGGTCATGGAGGTACGAACTATCCGGAAGCGTGAGCGTGTCTATAAAAGCAGCTACTGAATCGATGGTCCAATTCGTTTGCGCGAAAGCCGCCGAGCTTTTAACGCACAGCGCAAGAATTACGAGAACCGAGAACCGAGAACCGAGAACCGAGAACCGAGAAATCTGCAAAGTTAATTTTGGAGTGTTTCATATTTGTGGAGGAAAAAATGAATGACCTTACCCACAAATATAATATCATATTTCGTTAATCGCACGAAATGTGTCTTATTGAAAGAAGCCCTTTTATAACGTCCGAATATCGTTGATCGTCATAAAGATGAGCAGGAACAGGATGATCGCCATGCCGACCCTCTGAAAATTCATCTTGAATTTCAGCGAAAGCTCGTGACCAACCACTGCTTCGATAAGAATGATAAGCAGGTGGCCGCCATCCAATGCCGGGATTGGCAGGATATTGATGAGCGCGAGCGACATGGAAAGCAGCGCCATGAAGCGGATGAACGATTCGAATCCGCCGGCGGCACTCTGCGAAGCATAAGCCGCGATTTTTACCGGTCCGCCCAGCGCCTGCCCAACCGGCATGGTACCACGAATAATTTGGACGACCGAGACGACGGTGAGGCGGGTAATGGTCCAGAGGTCCGACCATCCGCGCGAAATGGCTTGCCCAAGCGTGTAGCGAATGTGAAGGATCGGCCCGGTGAAATTCGAGGCGGGCATTACGCCAATAAGCCCGCTGGCGTCCGGCGTGACGGTAAGCTCTTTCGGAACGCCTTTGCGAATAACGTCAATGGTGATCGGCTTCAGCGGGTGGGAGTTTATGGCATCTACGAACGCACCAGGCGAGGGGATCGCCGCCCCATTGACGGCAACCACGCTATCGCCGCTCATCATGCCAGCCTTCGATGCTGGAAACCCCGAAATGACGCTATCGATAACGGGCGGGGCCAGACCCGCGGGCTCCAATCCGAAATTCTTCGAGGCGGACTGAAGGGTCCCGAGCGAAGACGCGCTATATACTACCGAATAGACCTTGCCCGCGCGCTCGAAGCGCATCGAAAAATCCCGGCCATAATCATCGGTGAGCACATTCTCCACGTCATTCCAATCCGTTGCCGGTTTGCCGGCAATGGAAAGGATCTTATCGCCGGGGCGAATGCCTTCGGCTTCCGAGACAGAGGCATGGCGAACATAGCCGACCGTCGTCGTCCCCCAGGAGTCATTGCCATACATCACGTTGCGGCCGGAGAAAATAAACCAAGCCAGCAGTACGTTCATAATTACGCCGCCACAAATCACGATGGATTTCTGCCACCACGGTTTCGCTCGAAATTCCCAGGGCTGGACTTCTTCGGGCAGTTCCTGGTTTTGCGTCTCGTCGATCATCCCTTCAATCCGCGCATAGCCACCAGCGGGGAGGAGCGAGATGCGATAGTCCGTATGGTTTTCGAGCTTTGCTTCTGCTTCGGGATCGAGCGGGCCCAGCGTCAAGCCATTAATTTTGTTAAACCCCAAGATGCGGCGACCGTAGCCGATGGAGAAGACCGGCACGCGCATGCCGAACATCCGGCCCGAGATAAAATGGCCGAACTCGTGGATCGAGACGAGCACGAAAATCGTGATGATAAAGAAGAGCAGCGCGTGCAGGAAGCTAAGCGCGCTCGAAAGTCCCAATTGTGCTAAGATAAAGTATTCCAATTAAAAGCAATACGGATAAGAATGAGCCACGGTTTCCCCGCGAAGTATTTAGAGACGAACTTCGGGCCAAGGGCGATAATTCCAAGAGATTCTACTCATCGAACGAGCAGCAAATCCTGCGATACCTGGTTTCGGCCCGTCGTAATGCTGAGTGTGAATTGGCCAGAAGCCAGCGAAGGCGGAAGCGTGAAGTCCCGGCTCGTGCTGCCGGAAGAGCACTGCATTTCGCCGGTCCAGACGACGCGGCCCAGCACATCGGTAAGCGTCAGCGTCACCTCTTCGGCCATGGGCGATTGAATCACGACATGCAGCGTGCCATTCTCGATGAGCGCACGATCCAGCGTAATCGTGCCGCTGTGCATGAAGGAGCGAAGAATGCTGTCGCCACATAAATCGCGGCCAACAAACTCCGTAGCGGCGTATGGCGACACAAAGGCCGTCGGGCAATCGCCGGAAATGCCGGCGAGCGTGCTGCCGACTTCAATGAGCGAAGACCCGGAATCGGCCACGAAGGTTTTGAAGAGCAAATGCGCCAGAATGCCGGAGGTGGCAAGCGGAACGATCGAGGAAAATTCCAGCGTGTCCGTGGTAAGGCCCGGCAACAGCGTGGGCTGCGGCCAATTTGCCGTAATCGTTCCGCCCAAGTTTGCTCGCTGATATTCGAGCACGTTGTGATTATAGGTTACGTACAAATTAAACTTCTTCACATTCGCCGAGGCCGGTAACCCGGCGAGTTTCACATCCGCTTCCGCCTGATCGCCAAGCGAGACGGTAGATGTCAAAACCGTTAGCGACGTGTGCGTGGTATCCAGGATGATACTGATCGGATAGCTAAGCGTAACGTCTCGTTCGAGTGTGTCGTAGCAGCGCACATACATCACACGAGCGTGGAGCATGGCGGAACTTGCAAAGGCCGTGGGAGTGAATTCGAGCGTGAGCAGCGTATCGCCGCCGGAAAGCGTTCTAAGCGTATCGACCGTAAGCGTATCGTTGCCGATCGCTGCGCCAGATTCTGTGTAACCAATTCCATTCAATAGTGAACCGGGAACCGTTCCGTCCAGTTGCTGGGCCGAAGTATCGAACGTAACTTCAATTTGTGAAAGCGCAAAACCATCCGCCGCAGTAATGATAGAATCGGATGTAAGCGCGACGGTAACCGTTCGGCAAATCGTGGCCGGCGTGTTCGAAAGCGCAAAAGTGGTCGAAAGCGTATCGAGTTCTCCGCCAATGGGAATCGTTATGGGAATAAGCGATAGTTTTTCGCTGGCATCGCCACATCCAAAGAGGCCGGTGCTGTTCGTTCCGATCGCGGTGGCCGCCGTCTTCTTGCGGCCTTCGAACACCACGCGGAATAAATCGCTCCCTTCGATAAAGGGCATTCCAGCGATCGTAATTAGGACAAGGCCCGGCGTCGAAGAATCCACAGAATATTGCACGTTGCCGAGCAGCACCGCGTGTGGCTCCACGCGTAAAAAGTGCATCATCGCCGGATCGTAACTAATCGGAATCGTGAGCGACATTACATTCTCCTCACCCTGGTGCGCCGTATCCGGAACGATGGGTGGTACCAGCGACGCCGTAACTCCAAACTCCGAGCAGACATTCGCCGTATCGGCCACGAGTTGAATCTTATGAATCGCCGTGTCCTGCGGTGGTTGCACACTCGCGCCACCTGGAATAAACGAATACGCATCCGCACCGGCAAAACCGGTAACCAGCGCGAAGATGGGATTCGGCGCAATAAGCGTATGCGGCCCGGGAACGAGCGAAGGATTGATCGCGCTGTAGATGCTGCCGTTGATAACGGAAGGAACGGCGCCGGTCAGGCTCAGCGAGGTCCCATCGAGGGTAATCGCCGAAAGGTCCGTGGTCGGGCACACGATGGGAACCCAATGCTCCCAGATCTCCGAGGCGGTGTCCAGAGCCGGGGTGTTCCAGATCATCGTGTCCGAATAATATTTGGGATCGAGCACAGTAACCAACGTGGGATCGCTCGTTTGGTTAAAATCCGTAGAGAAATAGCTGCCGCGCGAAAGCTGGTGCGCTTCCACCGCGACCGGGCCCGAATTATCGAATGTGCTGATTTCTGCCGTACCATAGAAGGTCGCTACCAGCCGATTATTGGTCGAGGTCGAGAACCCGCCATTGACCCGTGCAAAGAATGGCCGGTCGCTCGTCAGCACTATCACCACCGCCGAATCGGCATTGCCCAGCGGCTCGACAAAGAAATGGGAACCCCACCATTTCTTCCCGATGAGTTCGTCCAAGATTTCGTTGCACGATTCATAACTCACCGGAACATAGGCGCAGGTGAGCGCCGAAATAACGCTGACGGGTTTCGTCGAAACGACGGTAGAACCGGAAAGCGAGGGGTCCGATGGCTGGTCGGATGTATCCGCCTTCACGATATAGCTCTCCCCGCGATCGAGCCGGACGGTAACCGTTTGTCCCGCATTGATGCCATTCAGCGTGTTCACGCTCGGCGTAATGGAAACGATCGTCGAATCATCCGGAGCAGTGACCACGAACTCCATGTCGTTGTGCTCCGGGTCGAGAATGTCATCGTAAATGCCCCAGCCAAATGTGACGTAATTGGTGTCCAGCGCATTGTCCGGGAGGATTTGGGTGGCATCGCCAGCTTCCGGCGCAAAATCATGGAACGTAAGATTTACCGGCGCTGAAGTATGGACAAGAATGCCCTTGTTCGTCTTGCCGAGATCGAAGCGCTGCATCAGGTTATACGGCAGGGTGATGATCGTGGGCTGACCGGCCGTAAAGCCGAAATCGAGAAAATAGCCGCTGGGCGAAATAATGACGCCGCACCCCGAATCCATGCTCATCACCGTTAGCTCGAGCTGCGTAATCTGCTGCGCGCTATCGCCCAGCAGGTTATCCGGGCCTTCCGGAATGCCGAACGTGAACGATTGTCCCGCGCGTGGCAGCGATTGCCCCCGCGCCAGACCATAGCCCAGCACCGCACCGGCTGCAAGAACGAGCAGTGCGAAAGCAGAAAAACGATATATGACCGTACGCAACATTCCAAGACCGGCCCCACAGCCGACGCCTGATATGAACCTGTAACGCTAAGGCAGGGGGAAAGCGTTGCGGGGTCGCTGAACACGAACTGAGAGCGACGAGCGCCACGAGAAAGAAGAGGCGCTTCATTTTGAAGAATCGGACGTTGGAGGGTATTCCCGGCGCAGCCGCTCACGTAAATGATGTGGGTCGCCTTTGATCGTTTCGATCTCGTCCGTTACGGGCCAACAGAAGCTTGAGTCACCAGGTGTGTGATAGCACCACCATGTAATTCTGAGGAGGGTGGAATCGGGAATGATCCAGGAAGGCAGAGATGCATTATAAGCGAAGACACGCCTGAGCAACCACCTATAGTATGGCCTGCCATTTATCTTGAACGGCGGAACTATCATTGCAGCCCTTGGATCCTCCAGACAGATGAGGGAGGAACTAAACTCACGATCCACCCAAATACTCTGAAGGAGTACCGTATCGCGGTGCAGCACGGCGTTGCTGGGACGCCGGTTATTTTCAGGTGAGTTATCATAGTGCTGGTAGAATTCATATTGTTCGCGCGGCGAAAGAATATCATCCATGCCAATGCGATCGGTGTTATGAGCTCGTAGGACCGAATCCTGCCAGCGGACAATCGTGGAATCGGGCCAGACCTGTGCGCGAGCAATGGCTCGTGACATGCCCAATAGAACAGGGACAATCGCGAATGACATGATCCTCGGCAGATAGCCCATACGAAGAACCATTCTAACCGATGACAGAGGCGGAGAGCGGTGGCAGGATGTTCGGCGAACGAGGTATAGTCGCACTCCCAATTAAGCTCGCCGAAACGGCGGGCAAAATGCCCGAACCCACCGCAGCCGATGGGGGCACATGGATTTGCGTGGCTACCTTGCCCTTAATTGCTTCCTTGCCTGTCGGGTCAGCATTCTTAAGGAAGTCGCAGACGTGCTTAAGATATGTTGCTGTCTTCGGATTGGCGAGTCCGCCGTTGTATTTTCTAATGGCATTTTTTAAGGAATGCTTTTTAAGCAGATTTGAAAGGAACTCCGCCGCAATTTCAGCCGCAAAATGTACGTCATGTTTTATCTTCTCCAAGTCAGAGGCCACAAGGTTGAGAGGATTATTATTCTTATCATACTGAAAAACGCCCAAACCGTTACCATAGTCGCCCGTGCCATCCTTCTCGTCGTATATGTCGAGCGTGCCAAGCCAAGTTTCCTGCATCCCGATCGCATACAGAAGCAGCGGGTTAATGTGGTTCTTCTTCGCTGCGTCCAGGATGGCTTTCTTCAGCCCAGCTGGGAACGGCTTTCCAGTGTAGGAATTAATTTGCCCATCCAGGTTTGGAATCGCATCCGCATCCCCTGTCGTATCGTACGGATCGATATTATCGCAATTAGTTCCTCCTCCTCCCGGAGGCGGCTTGATGTTCTTATCCAGCTTCCTAAGGGCATCGTTTGCCACCTTCTGGAAATTGAATCGGCTTTGGTTCAAACCGTTGATCGCAGTATCAATTGTGCTGCAGGGATCGCCGCCATTTCCGTTCGGATCGAGATTGTTTGCCTGCATCGCCGCCGCATCCGCATCGGCCTGGGCATTTAAGTAATCCCCGAAGGCGCTCCAGTGGA
>JAKAIL010000220.1 GCA_021825235.1 Bacteroidota bacterium
TTGAAGGAATTCACCGGCATATTTTACACTCTGCGCGTGCAGTTCGGTGGCGAATATTGCCGTCAATGTTATTGCAAGGAGGATCGGACGAACCACGGGTGTTCGATCCGGCAACGCAATCCCCCGATTTCGCAAAAGGGATTGCTTCGTCGCATTTTGCCCCCTTCGGCCGCAAAACGTTCCTCGCAATGACGCTATGTGAAAAGCGACTTTCAAGAGATCTTTATCGCAATCTCGCAAATTTCCCTTTCACTTCCACCGAAGAAGCCGGTGTGCTTACGGTAAGCCGGTAAAAATAGACGCCGTTGGCCACTTCGGAGCCACCGTCATCACGGCCATCCCACCACACTTCATGGTATCCTAAACTCGTTGGGGTACCCGTGCCGCCTTTCAGGAACCCATACGTTCGCGTTGGATCGTCATTCGGATAACTCATCGTTCGAATTCGCCGGCCGGCGACCGTATAAATATCGAGGCTGACAGATTGCGCCGCGGCAATTCCCCGAATTTGATAGGCGATAAACATATAGTCCCTCGTAAAGGGGTTGGGATATGAACCCAGTAAATCCACGCCGAAGGAATTGGATACACGAACATCCAGCTCTGCCGGTGGCGAATTGGTTTTGCCATTGTCGTCTGTTGCCTGGACCGTTATCGTGTGCGTCCCGGCAGAAAGCGTAGGCGACATCGTGAGATTTACGGTCGTGAGCGTCCGGCTTGAATCGAGCACGGTAAACTCGGAAGGCAGGAGCACTCGGTTGTCGATCTTGACAATCGTTTTACCTGGAGTAACGTCAATGCCATTCGCGTCCTGCATTATGGCATCGATGTGCGGTTGCGGAGGAACTTCCCCATTATTCGTAAAGACCTGTCCTTCTACGGTCATATCGACCAGGGGGGGCCGAATATCGGTATTATAGGCGATGGCAAACGTTCCCAGGTTAGTGATTTGGGCCGTTAGCTGATTTTGCGCTGGCCGAGTGGTGGAAAGGATCGTCCAGAGCTTCGACCGGTCGTCCAACCGGTAGAGATACAGGCTATCGTTTTGATGGAGCCGGATGAGGGAATCATTCAGGTTCAGTGTTACCGAAAGCGTTGCCGGCGATTGTTTCGAAACAACCAACGGAATCGCGCCCAGCGAATCACTCACAATGCGCAAACTTGTATACTTTTTGCCACTATCGGAATACATGGGGAGGAAATGAATATCCGGCTGACTCGTAACGAGCGTAGTGTACTGGCGGCTTAGGCGAATGACGTCGGATGCAACATTGGATTCTGCACCGGCCGGTAACGTTAATACCGCTTCCCCATGGCTGAAACGAATCGTTGCGGGATTGGAACCATCCATCGTGGTTCCTACCGATCCCCGGTAGGCTGCCGCACCAAACGGAATACGTAACGGCAACGTAGTGTCGTTGGTAACGATACTGTCGCGCAGGTTCAGCGGTGCTGGTTGCGGAATGGGGCTCACTGCACACACCAGGGTGGCAGAATCGAGAGTAGAATCTTTGATCGGCATGGTAATGAGCGAATCGCCATGCGGTGGAATATTGCTGATTGGTTCAAAACCGACGCGCACTGGCACGACGGAACCAACATTCAAAAGCGATGCACTACCCACATACATCGGTGAAGAACCCCAATTATACACTCGCTCTTGCCAGGCAAGCCCCTGGGAAGTGGAAACAAATCGCCCGGAAAGCGCTCGGTGCGCCATGTCCGGAATGGCGGCAGGATCGCTCGCTGCACCAACGATGATTGAAAGGGAATCAGAAATAACGCTATCCGGTGGCGCAACAAGTACGACATGTGCTACCACCTTATCGCCATTGTTCATTGCGCTTGCGGGAATTAAAACGTGGTAACGATCCCCCTGCAGCGCCATTGCCACGGGCGCCAACGGGACCATAGTAACGAATCCACCTGGGTTTTGCCGATACAGATTGACGTATGCCGTAACGCTCGTGATCGCGTTCGGCGTTTGTACTGCAGCACTGAAATCGAGTGGCACGCCAGCGGCAAGCGGTTTGGGTTCGAAATCCAATTCCGTAACCCGGGAATTCGTAATGGTCACGTCTTCACCCGTTGCCGCATAACGATCGGAGCTCTTATCATACACAATCGCACGGAAAGTGCCATACGGCATCGCGGTCGCTGGGAGGGTTACCGTTTGGGAGAACGTGCCGTTCGTTACCGGAATATTATCCACACTAAAGGCTGGTACGAGCGGACTATGGTACTCGTTCGCAAGTTCAATGTGTGCAGTTCCCTGCTGAATCGTCGTGGTTCCCGAAAGAGTGACACTGCCGCCCGGTTGAATTACCCGATTCGAGACTGCAAGAGAAACATGGTCGGTCGGTGGAAAGGCCGGAAGCAGCGGATCGCCTAAAAAATGATAGGCATACATCAACGTTGGTGGAATGAGATCACCCGGAAGAGCTTGAAGGATATAATCTATCTTGCCGTCCATAATCTTTTCAGCCAGGGGTCCGCCCACGGAATCATAGATATGTGGAATAACGGCACTGGCTAACCGAGCATCGTTCTGTTCCCATCCATAGCTGGTGGTCCCCAATGCGGCAATGGAACCGGCATTCGGAAGATTCTGAAGACTGTTCAAAATGCCCAGCAAACCACTGCCATCGTAGGTCGCGGTAAAACAAGTCATGCTCAGGATGACGGGCCAGCGTCCCTGGTTCTGGAACCCGCCCACCTCATCGTTGGTCAGAAAGGGCCCACCGCCCGAGGAATCGTTGATGGGGTCGTCCCAAATATCCGCACCCCCATGGCCGAAATAAGCTACCAGGCCAAGCCCATTGTTCACGTAGTCGAAAAGCGTGTGCGGTGCACCGTGATATGGAGAGGTAGGGATCGTGGATTCCCGCAGAACACTTACTCGCGAAGGCAATTCATTGTCCAGAATCCGATCGATGTCCGTATCGAAGCTCGGGCCAGCCCCAATAAACAAAGCGCGGTCCTTCCAATCGCCCGGAGACGTTTGATCCGCCTCGTATGCCTCCACTTTTGCAACATATTCTGCATCGGTCGCTATATCTTGCGAGGCGAGGCGACCCAGGAGCAGGTCCGGAATAAGATCATTCCCATCGAGCATCGTGTACCAGGCATCGGCCGCAACGTCGCCTTCGAGGTATGCCTGGATAAATGGCGCCGGTACCTGATCCGGAGGATAGTACGGAAGAGAATCATCAGTACCGCGGTGCGTTACGCCAACGAGCAAGACGTATTTGGGCGGGTCCTGCCAATAGTGATATGCATAGCTCAGGAAGGCTTTTATCGCGTTGGGCGATGCGCTGCCATAACTAAACTCATCGTAGATATTGGCAACATCGATAACTTTTGTAGTCACGTGATTGTGGCTTGCTCGGTAATCGGCTAAATCTTCCACCGGCGTGCGGTTCCCATTATTTCCCTTCGGGAGATGATCTCGATTCGTTATAATCACATACGCTCCCTGGTTCGCGGGCGAGTGCAAGTTCAGGAAATCGTCCTTCTCATATTTATACGGTTTGAGCTTTGTGGAATCGACGACCGCGATAAATTCATCAGAGGGCCCCGCGATAGTTACCTGAAAGATCGCTTTCGTACTCCGCGCTACATTGGGATTCGAGGTTATGACGATATTCGTAATTTTCGAAACACCGATTCGATACACCGAAATGTCGGTCTGGTCGAAATTCTGTAAGGTAAATTGGTACAGGCCCGGCGTACAATAGGGTGGCGCATGGAAGTCGAGAACGTTCTGATAGGCATAATACATGCGGTCGTAGCCAATATTTACCCAATTAATTCCAAAGCGACAGCCAGGAACATTGGTCTGCTTTTGCTGGGTGAAGGTGATTGCCAGAGGGTCTATGCCGCCCGATGTATCTCCCTGCTGCACGCCAAAAAGCCGGTCCGGTGGAATATAGGAAACGACCTGTGCTGGCGTATCCGTCGAAAGGAACTTTAGTGTTTGGCCTCCCCAGATTCCATGTAAAATATCCTGCTGGTTAATGGCGACCATACAGTCGTCTTCATTCGGAACATTGGGCAACTCATTGCCTTTGGGATCCGTCGAGCCCGGGAGAAAGTTCGAAATGCCATGCAGTGCCACACGAATATTCGCTGGCCGGCCCGCGCGAACGTCTGGAAAAGGAACAACCGTGTTTACGGTATAACTCGATGGATAAATGCCACCCGTCGAAACGATTGCCATGAAATCGTGGTCCGTGAGATCGCTTCGCTCGTCAATGTCGGTAACGTCCAGCGGGTCATGCACATTATTCTGCTCCACATGCTGCGTGGTGTAAAAGGAACTATCCTGCAAGTCCACATAAAAGCTATTGCGCGGATAGGGTGACCGGTTTGCCGTTCGAATTTCTCCGGACTCCTCCACCATTCGTTTTAACCCACCCAGCGGGATGGGCGAATAGTGTGTGCCCCAAACAAGATAATAGATATTGTTTTTGGTATCGGGATCGTAATAAAAATCACCCTGCGTACCCGGACCGGGGTATCGTTCCTCTTGCCCGTAAAATTCGATGTAATCGTCGGGATGGAAATGCCCGTCGTTATGCTGATCGCTTACATAGACGGCCACCTGCTGCCCTTTGTTGATAATCCGGAGCGTGGAGGGATCGATCATGGTGGGATCGATCCCAAAATTCTTAAGATCGTTGAACGTAATGTGATAAATGCCATTCTGGCGGATGTACATTCGATAGACGTTCCCATCGTCCGCCTGAATACCGGAGAACTGTTGGATATCAGAATCCGAGAGGGAGCGCATACCCTTCCCTGCTGACATCGCCAGCCGCGATTTGAAGACCGAATTCGAAACCTCGAACGGCTCGTTCAAATCGGTGAGCGGCATGGTGGAGAGTCCATTCGGGTCCGTAATTTTGAGCACAATCGTCCGTGCAGCACGAATGCTATTGGCTCCGGCCGGGTCGAGGATCCCGATTGCCAGGCGCGAAATATCCGCTGCCCGCATGTGGCCGATGTAGGAAAGCGAAGCATAGCCAATTCCATGATGGATGGCAGGAACAGAAGCTGTGCGCACTACAGACGCGCCCGGCTTCCCGGTTGCGGCTATATCCTTAAACAGCGTGTTCGAAAGTAAAAGATTGTTTACTGCAATTATTTCGTCCTTGTGCGAAAGCACGACAGCACTGGCAGAGCGGGAAGCCCGAATCGGTATTGCGATTTCGGCCAGGGGATCGGCCGAATAGATCTCATCCTGAATGGGGCGAAGGTGCACGTGGCTGCCGACCGTGTCGAACGCCGGGGGTGGAAGCGTTACCTCCATCGTGACGGAATTCGCGGAACGCGATAGTTCCAGAATATGAATCCCAGCCGGAGCCTGTGCGAACAGCATTGCGGGAATGAGAACCGGGACGACGAACATCGCCGCAGCAAGCGTAAGGCCCTTTGCGGTGGCAAACGAACTATGGCGCAATCCTGTGCGCAGCCTCGATTTCAAGGCGTCTCGTATTATAGTAAATTCCCAACACGCTCCGGACCAAGAGGGGCATCGTGGTTCGGGGCAAGGCGAATGCGCGGCCTCTGGGCGAGGGCCTCATTTCCCTTGTATTACACAAAAATGAATGCGATTAGGTTCATTGCGGTTCCCTAATAACGGGGTGACCGTAGCGATTTTTTCCTTTTGGAGACTATTTTCTCCTTCGCGGAGTTTCCATACACATCCTGACGTGTTCGTTCGCGCACGTTCGCCGCGCTATAGCAAAACGCGTCAATTCTCATAAGCACATAATCGGATAATGGATACACTCACAGCACCCACGGAAGTTAAAAGTGATTTTGGTTACGGAATGATCGGCGGGATCATCGGAGGCGCTGCCTTCGGCATCCTCATGCAACTCGCAGGAATTATGACGACCTATGCGACTATCATCGGCGGGAGCAAGGATATAGATGCCTGGTTCATCCATATCCTTGTGAGCGCGGTATTGGGAGCACTTTATGGATATTCCGTATATCGGGTATCGAAAAGTTGGCTCATTGGCGGCCTCCTCTTTGGGTTCGCGCTCTGGATTTTAGGCAGCCTTATCGTTAAACCAATCCTGATGGGAAATGCGCTTTTTACCTTCGACGCCCAGACGTGGTGGGCACTGTTGGGTAGCCTGATATACGGAGTAATTACCTCCGGCATTTTTTCGGCATTTTCCCGGTAACGTTGTGAACATTCCTTCCCCATGGCCGTCCTGGCCACGGGGCTTGACTGTATCCATAATTTTCCGGAAACGGGTTTCGCTACGCCGTGACGGGCCGATGGGGTGTCATCGGTGACGAGGTGGAGGCAAATCCGGTGATCAGGAATGCGCAGCCAAATCCGAACGTCCACCAGGCAAGCCACGCCGTCGCTGTTACGGAAAGTCCGATAATCCATAGCACAAATAGCGCAATGGCGACTATAACCGGCCCGCCCACCCGGAAGCTCCTTGCTGAATTAGCACTCATCGCGAGGCCCATGATTACGGCGCAAACGCCTACAATTCCATCCAGCCACGTTAGCCAGGAAGTGACGCCGGCTTGCGATATCGCAACGACCCAAAGCACGACGAGTCCGAGTCCCAAAATAATGGAAAGCGTTTTTGACATAGAAGAAGATCCTTTCTAAGGAAGAGAAAATGAATAAAGAATTTTTAGCACAATCCCGTGCAAGCTTTGCGCCAGCTTACTCGGCAGTAACTCGCCTCAACCATTCGGAGCCTTTACCCTCTACTCGATTGGTCCGGAAGACTTTCCATCCCATTCCACATCGGGTGTTTCGGAGAGCTGGTTCGCCCGTCGGGCCAGCATGAAGAGCAAATCGGAAAGCCGGTTCAGAAAAACAATATCGTGCGCGCCAATTTCTTCCCGCCCGGAAAGATGGACCAGTGCCCGCTCGGCACGGCGGCACACCGTACGAGCAATATGGA
>JAKAIL010000221.1 GCA_021825235.1 Bacteroidota bacterium
CGATAATGCGCGGCTTGCTATTGTGGTGCGGTGTGAAGGTCAGGCTGGAAGCACTGACCCACGCTTGCCTCCAAGGGTCAGGCTGGAAGCACTGACCCACTTGATGGAAGATTATGAACTCGGCCAGAAAGTCGGCCAAAAACAGGTGGAATGAATCACCGAAAGAGTTGTTATTTGGCTTAAATAGGCAAATTCAAAGGATTTAAGCCATGTCTAAGTCGGCCAGAAAGTCGGCCAAAATAGCGGCCAAACAACCGAGTGTGGCGCCAAATTCGGGCGACGGAGCATCGATTTCTCCCTATCGGCTGATTTCGCAGATGGAGCCACTCTGGCCCGCACGCGCCGAATTGGAAGAGAAAGCGATCGAGCTTCTGAAGCGCTCTCAGCGGCTTGCCGGTGGGCTGCATCCGATTACCCAGCGCCAGGTCGCACGGCTGCTCCGGCTGATGAACAGCTATTACTCGAACCTGATCGAAGGGAACGTTACGCATCCACTGGACCTCGAACGCGCGCAGCATAGCGACTATTCGAGCGAGCCTCGAAAAAAAGCCTTGCAGATCGAAGGCAAAGCGCACATTGAAGTTGAGGACCTGTTCGAAGCCGAACTGCGGAATTCCCCGGACCTCGATGTTACTTCGCCCGAATACTTGCTTCGCATGCACAAGGCATTTTACGATAGGATGCCGGAGGAATTCAAATGGGTTGTAACCGTAGGTGGAGAAACGCTTCCAGTTGTTTCGGGCGCATTCCGCTCGAAGGATGTGGAGGTAGGGCACCACGTTCCGCCCGATCCATCCGCTATTCCACGCTTTATGGAACGGTTCCATGAGGTCTATACGCCCGGACCGCTTGGCTCTGTCCGGCGTATTCTCGCTGCCGCGGCTGCGCATCACCGTCTTGCCTGGATCCATCCGTTTCAGGATGGTAATGGCCGTGTGACGCGGCTCTTTACGCAGCTCTATTTTATGCGCGCCGATCTCGATAGTAACGGGTTGTGGTCGCTTTCGCGCGGGCTCGCGCGGAAACAGCAGGAATATTATGCCGCGCTCGATGCTGCGGACGAGCACCGCTATAACGATTACGATGGCCGTGGGAATTTATCGCAGCGCGGGCTCGATGATTTCGTCAGCTTTCTCCTCGATGTCTCACTCGATCAAGTGGACTTTATGTCTGGCCTTCTCGATATCGATGGCATGCTGGAACGGCTTACGCAGTACGCGGAGCTTCTTTCGATCCGTGGCGAACTGGATTCCAGTGCGAAATATATCCTTACGGAAATTTTCCTTCGCGGTGAGCTGGCGCGCGGCGACGTGCCACGCATCGCGGGGACATCGGAACGGAACGCACGTCGAATTACGCAGCGCCTTTCGAAATTAGAACTGGTCCATTCCGAAACACCGCTCGGACCATTGTGCTTAAACTTCCCGATAAAAATAGTGCCGATTGTATTTCCTGCACTTTCGCCGGCTGCAGGAATATAGACCCCTGCGACATTTCCCGCCGCGCGCCCGTTAACCCTCCTCGATGACGCGCCGGCTTGCGATTGTGATGCAGGACCCTGCCAATTACGGCGGGGTATTGCGGCTTGCGGAGTATATTTATCACCGGGCGGAAGCTGCGGGGCTCACACCCACGCTCGTGCATTACGGCCGCTTTCGCGATCATGGTGAGCTGCATGCGTCGGTTATGAATCTCGCCCGAGGCGAGCTGAATTTTACGCTGAGCTCCAAGCGCTATTCATTTCGCGGACTGCGGGCGTTTGCCATCGGCGCGTTCCTGCCGGAATGGGAACCCAACCGCCTCCACGCGAACCATGAGTGGCGGAAAGCTTTGAGCCAGGAATTCGATGCCTTCCTCCTCGTTACGGGCTCCGCCCAGACCGGCCTTCCGCTTGCCGAGTGTGGGAAGGATTTTACCGCCTGGGTTTCTTCGACGGTCGAAACGGACCGGCACGCACGGCTCGCCACTGGTTCGGCAGAACATGTGGTGGAACGGTTGGGGATGCCTTCTGTCCTTCGGGCGGAGAAGAAGGTATTGCAGAGCGCCGGACGCGTGCTTGCGGTGAGCGAGGATGCGAAGCAGCACCTTGCGCCGCTTGCCGAAACGCCGGTCGAGGTGTGGCCGTATCCCGTGGATACCACGAAGTTCACGCCCACTCCTAACCACGAGTCGCCAGCGGAGCACCGGTTTCTCTTCGTGGGCCGCGCCAACGATCCGCGCAAACGCGTGGAGCTATTCCTCGCCGCGTGCGAGGAGTTGGCGCGTGAGCATCCCGATCTGGATTTCGAAGGGACTATCGTTTCCACGGAACTGGACGTGCGCAATCCGCCCGGTTTCACGCTGGAGCATGTGGCCCGCGCCCGCGAAGCGGAGTTGATCGAGCTGTTTCGTTCCTCTACTGCGCTCCTCTTGACGAGCGAGCAGGAGGGCCTCGGCATTGCGGCGATGGAAGCGATGGCGTGCGGCACGCCGGTTATCTCCACGCGCTGCGGCGGCCCGGAGACGCTTATCGAAGATGGCGTGAGCGGCATGTTCGTCGAGCCGAGCGCCACAAAGTTTGCCGGGCGCATGTACGAGCTTGCCTCGAACCCACCGATCCGAGCGGCACTGGCGCGTGCCGCAAGCGAACGGATCGCGACATCGTTTAGCGAAGCCGTTTGGAATCCCCGCTTCGAGAACCTTCTCCGCGCGTTGTGATTGCGGCAGTTCCTCTGTGTTATAGTATCGATAAGAATGAACTAAGAGAATGCGAGGGGCGGTTTACTGCCGCATCAGTCCGTATTTATAGTTTGCTGCCACATTTTCTCGTCGATATTAGAAGCCAATGCACGTGAAGCGAGGATTATTTTGCCTTCTCATTTTTTGCGCTGTTTTTCAATCCAAAGTCCATGCCCAGGCGCGCGATGCGTTCGAAGCGGTGCGTTGCGACTGGCATTTAGCGGGCATTTCGGAGTATGAAGGTCTCTGGCAAAATGCCATAAGCTATTATGAGAAGGCCGTCGTTGATAGCCGGCTTCTTCCGGTCGATGTCCACGAGTGGTATCGTGGCACGGCGTATTATGGCATTGCCCGCTGCCTGAGCCACGCCAGCGGGAACCAGCAAGGAATCAGGAACTATCTCTCAAGGGCTTTTGCGCACCACTTCTGGAATTTTGCGCTGATCAATGCCGATACCGGGATTGTTTCCCAGTGCGGAGAGCTCTGGCTGGATTCGTGTTCGCGATATTGGAACGGGGTTGCGAAATATGAGCGTCCGCTCTGGCGCGAGCAGGTGCCGATTGTCTTTTATCCCAAGGGCTATGATTCAACCGCTCGCTGGCCGCTCGTCATCGCGCTCCACGGCGGCAATGGTAATTACCAAAGCTTCGCGGAACACTGGATGGGAATGGCGACGAGACTGGGCGCCGTCATCGTGGTTCCCGCCGGTTCGATCCGGGAATCGCAGATTACGAATTCCTGGGGATCGGACATGAGTGTGGTTTCCCAAACCATTCTAAGTGTGGTAAACGAGTTTACCTCGAAGCACTTGGTAAATCCCGCGGAAATCTATCTTTCGGGTTTTTCGCAGGGCGCACAGGCGGCTATCGAGTTAACATTGCTCCGTCCGGATATTTTTCGCGGCGCGATTGCGATGTCCGGTTTTGTCGATCATAGCTTTAGCGATTCGATCTTACGGAAGGCGCGTCGCAACGGCGTGCGGCTCTACGAAATCACCGGGCAATACGAGGACCCCACATTTGACGAAGAGATTGATTCGGTCCACAAACAGTGTGTTCGAATGGGCATTCCATTCAAACTGAACATTTCGCCGGGGATGATCCACGAAGTTCCGCTGGATTTTCCGTCCCAGCTCCTTCGGGCGTGGTCCTGGGTGCAATTACAGCCGGAAGCCGCCCGGGCGGAGAAATAATCCGAAACCCAAACAGCGAAGCGGGCGTTGAGCCAAATCCTATAGGCTAAAACGAGAATTTTAGGGTAAAAGTATGGCAAAACAACAAACATTTGGTGATAAATTAAAGAAGCAGTCGGTCGAACGCGTCGAATTTGTGCCGCAGCTTGGTAAGAATGCGAAGCTTAGCCCGGTGCGCCTCATCGGTGTCGCAAAAAGCAAGACCGGATACAAATTCGAGGATCGCATCGCGCGCCTTGCCGAGCCCGAGGGCGGCGGAGAAGCGATAATTATCTGACGGTGATGAATGATGAATTATGAATGATGAAAAGACATTTCTCATATTTCGTAATTCATTTTTGCCATGTACACATCGCTTTGTGATGCTTGGCATAATTCCGAGTGGAGGACAATGCGAACTGTCGCACTTGGTAGTTTTCAATGATGAATGATGAAAAGACATTCTTCATATTTCGTCATTCATCATTCATAATTCATCTTTGCCCGCTGTGCGCATCGTTTCCCTGCTACCCAGCGCGACGGAGATTTGCTTTGCGCTTGGCTTGGGGGATGAACTCGTCGGGGTAACGCACGAGTGCGACTATCCTCCGGAAGCGCGGGAGAAGCCTAAAGTCACTTCGGCGCTTTCGCACGAAGGCCTTTCCATCCGCGAGATTGATACACTGGTCCGCTCGCAACTGGCGTCCTCCGGCAATATCTACTCGCTCGATCGTGAAAAGCTGGAAGAACTCCGGCCCGATGTAATCCTTACGCAACGCCTTTGTACGGTCTGTGCCGTATCCCTCGATACAGTCCGGGAGATTGCGGCAGGGCTTAGCACGAAACCGCACGTCGAAAGCCTGGAGCCGCGAATGATGTCCGAGGTGTTCGCGACCTTTCGCCGTATCGCCGATATGTGCGGCAAAACCGAGGAATGCGCTTCCACTATTCTGCAGATGGAACTTCGCTACCGAGCAGTCGGGAGGCTGGTCCAGGGATTAAATAAACCGCGAGTGGCGGTGGTGGAATGGATCGATCCGCCGTTTTCCGCGGGACACTGGACGCCGCAATTGGTCGAAATGGCTGGTGGCGAGAATGTTCTCGGGATTACGCGAAGGCCCTCAAAGGAGATTTCCTGGCAGGATGTGCTCCATGAGCGACCCGGAATCCTCATCGTGGCGGCCTGCGGGTTCGGAATCGAGCGGCAAAAGCAAGAACTCGAAATTATTGTGCGCGAAATGGGGTTGCAGGCGACCACTCGCGAAAGCTTGGGCGCCCCAAAGCTGTTCTTGTGCGATGGATCGAGCTATTTTTCGCGGCCAGGGCCGCGATTAGTCGATACCGCGGAATTGTTGGGGCTGATCATTCACCCGGAACTCGAAGCCGAGTTCGGCGCGAAATTCAAAAAAGGTTTAGATTACGAATATATAGACAATGGCTCAACAACGTACGAACGCTACTGGTAGCCGAAACACGCAGGGAAGGACCAACAGCCGCGATCCGCGCGGACAGGCCGGTGCCAATGGTTACGGCCGCAACCAGCAGCAACAGCAGCGCGAACCGATCCGCAAAAAGCCGGACCCGCTCAAGGTGCGCGATATTACCTATCTCGATTACCGGGACATCCGCATTCTGGAACGGTTCCTGAACGATCGTGGCAAGCTGCTTCCGAACCGCATTACCGGCGTGAGCGCGAAATCGCAGCGCACGCTGGAAATGGCCGTGAAACATGCACGTCATCTGGCGTTGCTTCCGTTCGTCGCTGAAGGAATGAAATAATTGAATTTTAGAGGAAAACGACTATGTCACGAGTTTGCGAATTAACCGGAGTAAAGCCGCACGCGGGCAATCATGTCTCGCACGCGGTCAATCGCGCCAAGCGCAGAATCCTTCCCAACCTTCAGACGAAGCGCGTGTGGGATGATGCGAGCGGGAAGTTTATCACGATCCGCGCCACGGCACGCGCCATCCGCACGCTGGACAAAAAGGGTCTGCGTGCCATGCAGGCAAAGTAAGCACGAAACTTAAGAGTTGAAGTGCTAAAGTGCTCGATACCAAGCACTTTAGCACTTCGGCGTTTTTAGCAAGGACTTTGTGTGGCGAATCCCATTCTGAAACGAGCAGAACTTGGTATTCGAAGATTATTTCTTCGAGGGCTTCGCCTTTTGGGGCGCGCGCATCGAAGCGCAGATTATACGAGCGTGTCTGCCCTTGGTCCTGCGCCTTCTATTCTCTTACTGCGCCAGGACCGCTTAGGCGATGTCCTGATGAGTACCTTCGTCCTCCGGGTGTTGCGTGCGCGGTTCCCAAATTCACGCATCGGTCTTTTGCTTGGCAAGAATAATGTGCAGGTTCTTCCGCTGTTACCAATTGACTGTGATATCTTTATTTATCGGAAGAGCTTCTTCAAAGATATTGCCACGCTCGGAACAATCCGTAAGCAGAAATTCGAGATTGCCATTGACTTGACGGATAAAGCTTCGGTCACTTCCTCACTGCTCCTCAGTCTTATTAGGGCGAAGCTGACAATCGGCGTTGAAAAAGAGAACAGTGTGGTCTATGACATTACCGTGCCGCGTCCCAGCCAGACGGAGGTTCACATTACCGAGCGCGTAGCGGAACTGTTGCGGCCGCTGGGAATCGATCCTGCAATGGTAGATAAGCGGCCAGCGCTACGCGTTAATGGACTCCACGGACAGCAAAGACGGCAGGGACTGGTTGGGTTGAATGTATCCTCTCGGACGGCTGAGCGTTCGGCGCCGCCCCAGGCAAGCGCCGAAATAGCGCGGGGAGTGCTGGCCATGGGCTTTCCGGAAGTGTTGGTATTTGCCGCGCCGCACGACCGCGCGCGCGGGGAAGAGACCGTCCGGCTTGCTGCGGATTCGAGGGTCCATTTAGCGAGTCACGTTCCCACTTTTGTGGAATTCGCGGAGCAGGTTGCCACCTGCGAATATTTGGTTACCGTAGATACTTC
>JAKAIL010000222.1 GCA_021825235.1 Bacteroidota bacterium
GCCACTTGCTTCCGGATCGTATTCGTTCCTGCTCTCATCCGAGAGCTATTCTGCCACCGGCCAGTTCCAAATTACCCATTAAGGAGATGCCATGAAAAAGCTTTTTCTCGCGCTGATATTTTTTACGGCAAGATAGCCTTCTCGAGATCTTTCACAGAAAGCGAATGAGCATCTTTAACTAAAAGCAAATGGGGTTTAATTTTCAGAGCTTTACCAATGCGATATAAGACTTCGGCACTCACACTTTTTTCAGCGCGCTCAATGCAGCCAACATACGCTCGGTCTAAATCCGCGAGTTCGGCAAGTTTTTCCTGGGAGATTCCTAAACGGTTTCTGAATCCGCGGATATTGTGGCCAATCATTCGTTTTACATCCACTGACCACAAAAATGTATTAAATTTGTATTTAAATCAACGGTCTTTAGAACGCGATTTCTATAGACCGCACATACGTTAGGAGACAATACGAAGCGCTTAACTCTGATTCTCATGTTACTTGGCTTGGCCAGTACCGTCGACGCCCAGCAACCACCACAAGTCGATTCCAATGCGCCAGGCTGGCAACGCGTGCCGTTTCCTGCCGACGCTCAATCGCTATCTTTTGTGAATCCCGATACCGGTTGGGTAGTCGGTGATAATGGCGCATTCTATACCTCAGATGCGGGCCAGCATTGGCAATTGCGGGCAAGCGGTGGCTTTGGACAGGTCCACTTTTTCGATGCGAACGAAGGCTGGCTGCTCAATGGCCGAATGCTGCATACCTTGAATGGAGGGCTGAGTTGGGATACTACCTCACCCCCTTTTAGTAATGGTCCCACTGGAATGCTCTGGTTAAACAGCGACACCGGTTTTGTCTTTGGCTTTGAAGAAATGGCAAGAATTGTAAGGCAAGATACGGGTTGGAGTTGGCTCAGTGCATCCTGTCCCGAATTTGCTACCGGTGGGAGTGTGGCAAGTATGGGCTTTTTCGATAGTGGGCATGTTCATGGGCTTGCGCTTGGGGGTGCGCATTATGTTAGTCAGCAGTATCCGAATTCGCCAACAATAATCAGGTCTGATGATGGTGGCAAAACGTGGTACCGTCCCGAATGGGCCGAAGGTACTGGATATTTTACCGATCTTTTAATCATTGATTCGACTCGGGCATTAGGATTTCATAATAATTGGAGGACTACCGACCGTGGCTCAACCTGGGTCCTCGATACGACTCTTGCCGCCTACACCTTCACTCACGTTTCGTTCCATGATGTAAAGAATGGCTTGGGCTGTGGTGTAGTGGGGCTGATTGCTGTAACCAATGACAGCGGACAAACCTGGACACACGAAACCAGTGGCACCTTAGAGACGATTAAGGACATACAATTACTTGATTCTGCCGATGCATTTGCAGTGGGAACCAACGGGCTGTTCCTGCGAACCACAAACGGTGGATTTTCGAACGTTAAGCAAAATACACAATTCCCGCTTACGATAAAGTTGTACCCCGACCCAGCACAGCAGAGTATTTCGTTCGAGTACACTTTGTCTCAATTACAGCACGTAACATTTTTAATTTATTCGGTGAACGGCACCCTCGTATCAACTCCTGTGAATGCCGAAGCGGAAGCATCGGGGAGCTACTCATTCTCGCTCAATACCGCGTCCCTCGCTTCGGGAAACTATTCTTTTGTGTTCTCTTCCGAAAATTACTACCAGACTGGACAATTTCAAGTCATCCACTGATTGGAGGCATTATGAAAAAGTATTTTCTCCTAATCATTTTAATTTCTCTTGCTTCTTTTGCATATTCACAGCCCCGCAATGCTGGGCAAGCCGTTGTTCCGAAGGGCTGGGAAAATCAAGGCTCGATTCGATGGGGATTTTATACGGCCTTCCCATCCTGGACGGACAGTGCTTATGCGCCGCTCGATGACTCTGTTGGAATGAATATGTCGTACAATTGGGGCGGAAGCGATGTACATTTAGGTACTTACGGTCTTGCCAAAGGATATGTAGCGCCCGGTGGTTCTTACCCGGGAGATCCGCTCGATATGACGCAGATGGGAAAGTCCATTATGCAGCGAATATTCGTCCCGGCTCCGGATAACAGCGACGGAACCCGGCTGTTCTATTGGCGCTATAACGATCTGAATATTCCAGGCAGTGGCGCGACCTGGCACGATAACAAATACGATACTAACGACATTTCGGCCTATGCCGAATATCCACAGAATCCAATTTTCGTGGACTCGATCGTCGCACAAGGAAATGAAGGGCGGGTTATCCTTGGGTATTCTCGTGCCACACTTCGGCATATTCTTAACGAATGCTATTCAAATTCTTTTCATAAAAGTGAAACCTTTTAATGGCTGGCGTGTCTTCATACGAGACGGGCATTGTACCGCCCGTGTTGTTATTTTCCATATCTCCGTTCTCATGGTCAATGTGATCGCGGTTTTAGGAGAGGATCTCATAGAAGCTCGAGGGGCAACCGAGTGCTTCGTTCAATCGATGCTTACCGCTGGCAATTCGATCGTGAAGATTGGGAACAAATTGTTACCCGCGCTCGATGAGACACTCCATTTACGAATCAACCTGCGAGCGATTCTACAGTTGCGCGAACCCAAAGATGACGAACGCGAAGCACTTCAGCGCATGGAAATAATCTTCCCTGATGTTTCACCGTTCGCGGTGCAACCCTCGGAGCTTGACCGGATTGTTCGTCAGGGGGAAGGGGAGTTCGATCTGGTGTCTGATATTCACAAAGTGGAACTGCTACGAAAAGTGGTCCTATATATTTGGCAGAATATTAGCGGGTCGTTACACATCGATTCCATTGCGAAAGAGTTCGCCACGACCCAGCATCTTCTTGAAGTCCTTTTTAGAGCCCACACAGGTCTAACGCTCCACGAATACATTATTAAGACCCGCATGGAAAACGCTCGGCGAATTATCGAGGAGACTTCCATTCCACTTTCTGAGATTGGCTATGTGCTTGGGTATGCCGACGCCTCATCGTTCTCGCGCGCAATCCATACGTATTGGGGAACCAATGCTTCCGATTTGCGCAAAAAAGCCAACGAGCGCAAAAAAATGATAACTGAGAAGCGTTTTCGAGGTGCTACATAGTCTCGGATTATGCCGTATCGATTATTTTTGCTTTTTGTCAAGCGATTTTCATTTTTTGTCAAACATACCATAAAAAATCGCCCTAAATTTGAATTATCTTAATTTCGTTCGCAAAAAGCAACTTAAAACGGAAACGAACATGAAGCTTTCACTTTCTCGCCGCGTAGAGCAGACGTCCTCGTCTGCTGTGGGGCAGAAAGCATCGGCAACGATGCGCCTTTGGCCTGCCAGCATCCTTTCAAGCCTATTAGTTTTAATAATAGTTGTCGGGGGGGCAACTATTAGTAAGGCCCAAACGCCGCTCGCGCGGTTCGTCGCGCCCACGAACGGCCAGACGGGTGTCTCTATTAGTGACTCTATTACGATTATCACGAGATGGAGGGTTGACACGTCGTGCCTCCTTCCGCCAGGTGATTCTGTCGCGAATGATACGACTTACGGTCACGACACCGAATTGACGAACGTTCTCGTGCTTCCGAAGTATGTCTTCGATTCCATAGCTGATTCGCTTTGGTGGGCCATGAGCCCGGTACAGTCCGTTGATCTCGTGAACGACACGACCTTGAGCATCCACATGGGAACCATGTATTCGGGGACGAATTATAAGGTGGTCATTCAGAACTTGAAAGTTATCGATTCATCCGGTGACACGTTAACGGTTCCCGATACGATCTCACTCAATTTTCAGACCGCCTATGGCACGCAAGAAATCTTAGGATCCACAGTGCTCGATTCATCTGGACTTATGCGCTGTGGCGACACACTGAGAGTCTATTTTAACCAACCATTAGATTCAGCGAATACGCCAAGCGGGCCTCTCTTCGAGATACATGCGCTCAACGCTACGAACGACTTCCCAGCAAGCGATACCGACACGACGGTTCACTACATGTACACCGATTCGCTGGTTCCCTCGACAAGCTGGCTCGATCCCACGAACCCGAGCATCGTGTGCGTTAAAGGAACGGAATTGCAGCCGGGGCAAAATTATCTCTTCGAGGAATGGCCAAGCAGGCTGACGGGCGACTCGTCACAGGATGCTTATTACACCCTTAATGTCAAAGGTTCCTATGAGGTGCAGATCACGCAGTCCGGAATCGTGGGGGACTCTTCATACCCGGACCAAGGTATGTTCGAAGGCCAGCCTGCCGTGCTCTACCCCGGCGACACCGGAATGTGGATCGCGCCTGCAATTGCCGACAGCTTCGCGTTCAGTCATTGGTCATGTCCAGGGACAGATATAGACGGGAGCACGAACGATACGTTACGAGTTACGGAGGAGTGTTCAACGCTGCAAGACCTTAACGTAACAGCTATCTATTTACCGCTGCCGTTCGATTCCGTTTCAATTGACAGTCTTTCAGCAACGAACTCCGACTCGGATTCGGTCGCGGTTTATTACGAGAATGGGAACTTGATCGGCATTACTGGATCGCCAACCGGCTATCCGGTTCGCCTCAATACTGTAATCGTCGTTGTCGCCCATCCCGGCCCCGGATATATTTTCGATCACTGGAACAGTAATTACAGTTCCATAAATGGTTCAGGACAAATAGCCGTGCCAATCAAAATTTCCGGGCCAATATGGCTAACGCCCGTCTTCGCAGGGGGAGCCGGCGATGGATGCGACCTCGGAGGACAGGTCACCACAACCGACTGGGTCGCCCCTAGTGATTATTTGGACCTCAATGGCACTCAGGAGGCATGGATTACCGCGCCTTCGGATCTTGCACACGGCATCTTCCCTGATAATAAGGACTATTATTATTCGTGGCCTCCGGGGGATGATCCTTGCCCGGCAACTCCACCGTCAGGACCAGTAACACTCCATATTAATCCGCATTACTATGGCGGATCGTGGTACATGCAGGATGCCAATTATTATGACGTAGGGTTATGGAACTATTATATTGACAACCATCCGCAGCGGACGCCGCCACCAATTGAGGACTTGAACGATGAGGGAAATACGAAAACGGTTACCGAAACCTACACTGACAGGCCGCGGACAGTAGTGTATGATGTGCACCGTTATAACGTTCAGCTTCAGGTTCGCATCGAAATGAACAGTCAGCATTACGGCCCGCCAGATGATGACGGGCTTGTGACGCATGCCCCGACGAACGAAACGGGAGATGTTTCGGTCTTTCTGACGGCGAATCAGCAACCACACTCAGAAACTTACATCAAATATTCGCAAACCCATCCCTACAAAGAGTATGATTTGACCTACGCCGCTGGTGTTTCGATCAGCGACATGATCGCGGAGACCAGTGAACGCTATCAGTTCATAGATTGGGTTACCATGACATCCACGGACGGAGGAGCGCACTGGTTCGCGTCCTCTGACGGCGGGCAAACCTGGACAGCGCCAGAAAACGTTTCGGAAGACCCGGACTGGGGTGGGACGGAGATTCATGGCGATAAGACCATAATTCTTGCTATCGCGAAATTCAAAGAAAAGTTTACTTTACTAACGGCCGCTGTCGAGCAGGATCCTACTTATTTGGCTTCGCCGACGACTACCGCTTACTGGGTTCGAGGGGCTGGGTCCGACGATCGGATTGGCCCCACGGTTACCCAATGGACGAACCCCGAGCGAGAAACCTGGCTAAACAGCGACTATACGTTTGGTGGAAAGCCTACTATTGCGCTAACCTTCACATTCAGTGACACCTTGGACCCATCCACACTTTGGAACCATTTAAATTACACCGAAGAGCAGGGACGTATTGACGGCCTCCAATCCGAAGTCTTTTTGCTTGATGGCGCCGCGCCGTACACGCTTGATAATAACGAAGGGCCGAATTATACCTTGGTGGACAACCCGGATGGAACCTCCACCCTTACGTGGTATGTATGCTCTGAAACGTCCTTCAAAGTGTGGAACTGGCCTTTTGGATGGATTACTGTTCACGAACCGATCACGCCGGAGAAGCTTGAAAAATATGGCATCCAACTAACGAACGGCTTGGAGAGCATTCATTACGTTCCACTTTCGAATCCACAAACGCTCCAAGGCCAGACCGTGAACCCGGACGTCCTGTGGACAGCGACGAATACGCAAATTGCCAGCGACTTTGATAACAGTACGTATTGGGCAGTCTATATATTTGGCAAATTCGTCGGCTGGGTCGATGTCCATCCAAATCACGGGGCAGATCCATATCTCGTTACAAGCGGATCCTATAATGATTTAGCTGGAGCGAGCGGCGTTAAACCTGGCACCGGTCAATCGGCGCACTCTTCTGACTATGGCGTTTATGCCGGCAACTCCCACGATTTCAATACAACAGTTGTGAACATTAGCCGCCCGAGAGATGTAAGTACGATTGCGGGCACTATTACAACGATGAATAAACAAGGCGGCGATATTTACAACGCCTTAGATGGCGGGCTTGGCGCTATCAAGAAAGCGGCGGATGCCAATGCATCAAAGTTGCTTGCCGCGCTCCTGGCGCCGCCAAAAACGGGCATTCCTGTGGCCGACATTGCCTCAACGGTCGTGGCTGCGGTCCTCGGACTTAGTGGCACGAGTCTATTCTCCTCGCCGGATGAGCACATGGGCACCGTAGTTTGGACCGGGAACAAAGAAAACTGGTGGGGCGGGAGGTCAATGTCGCTCACAAAATCGAGCACAGGTGGTTCCTACGGACACGACAATATGGGAACCACTACAAACACCATCACTGTAACGCTTCAATAATATCCACCTTAAATGAAGA
>JAKAIL010000223.1 GCA_021825235.1 Bacteroidota bacterium
AACTCGCCACCTTCCTTCCGCCGATGCCCGGTTGGACGCCGGACGGCCAGCTCCAAAAAGAGTTGAGCGTGCGCGATACCACCAACCTTTCCCGCACCTGGCAACTGTACACGCAGGACTCGAAAACGGTGACCGTCCAAATTAACGATTTTGCATACGTTCCTTCGCTCTACGCGCCCTACGCAAAGTATAAGGGAACCTATCTTGAAGATAATAATAACGAACGTGTGGAGACAACGACTATAAATGGGTACCCGGCGGTGCAAACGATGGAAAAACAATCGCCGCATTCCGAAATTGTGGTCTTTCCGGGCAAACGCTTCGTGGTGGTGATTGTGGAAGATGGCGCGAACGACATAAACGATGTCCGCCGGATTGCTGCCTCGATGAACCTGAAAGGATTGGAGGCCCTCCAGTAAGTGGTAATTCTCTCAGTTGTCGCGACGGTTCTCTTCCTCGCGTCCACGCTGTTCTTTTCTGTTCTCTCTGCCATTGCGGCTGTGGTGGATCGTTCCGGGAAGTTCTATTTATGGGTAGGCCGCACCTGGAGCCAAAGCGGACTTCTGTTCTACGGCATCCGTTTGAAGGTTATCGGCACCGAACACATCCGGAAGGGCCGGAACTATGTTTACGCGGCCAATCACGCGAGCTACATGGATATCCCGGTGCTCCTCGCCGGCATTCCCGATAATTTGCGCTTAACGCTTCGAAGCTCACTCACGCGAATCCCCATTTGGGGATGGGCGCTCCTCATCGGGCCATTCCTGGTTCTGGACCGTTCGAACCCCAAAAAAGCGGCGAACACCGTCCGCATAGCAGTGGAACGAATTAAGGCTGGGGCTTCGGTGCTGTTCTTCCCAGAAGGAACCCGCACGCCCAATGGCACGATGCAAGCCTTCAAACGTGGCGCATTTCATCTTGCCGTAGATGCTGGCGCGCCGGTTATTCCGGTAGCGATTACCGGAACCTACCAAATTCTTCCGCGCCACAAATGGCTGCCCAGATGGGGCGGCCACGTTACGATGCGGATCGGTGAGGCGATAGAGATTCGTCCGATACCCGCCGAACAATCCCGCGCCGAGGAGATCCGTGTGATGATGGAGACGGAGGAGTGGGTGCGGGGGATGCTGAGCTAAGGCAGCGCAATCTGTACCAGCGGCGATTCGAAGCTGCGAAGGCCGATAAACGGCTTCTCGTCCCACGTACGGTCATGCAGCACGCGGCCCGTTTCATGCTTGCGAACGCCACCCCATTGCTTGAAGAAGAATTCGGTTCCCGCCGTACCGCATTGCGTTTGAATGGACTCCACCCATTCCGGATTCATTGGCCGTGCTTTTGGCCCCGATTCGCCACCCACGATTACCCAGTCGATGCCCTCCAAATCCAGATTATCCAGCGGGCCGATCAGTGGTTCCAGCGACAAAAAGCGAACGGAGGACGGCACATGCTTGAGATCGCTCAGGCGATGAATAACTTGCTCGTCCTCGATGCTCACACCCATCCAGATATTCGGCGCCCATGGTAATGCGCCAGCCACTTTGCGAAGCCGTTCGCTACGCTTGGTGAGAATTTGATACGTGTGCTGCGGCGTCTCAGCCATCGTTTCGAATACTTCCCGGATAAAAGGAAGCGGCACCTTTTCGTGGAAGAGGTCGCTCATCGAATTCACGAACACGGTGCGTGGCTGCTTCCACGAGCGCGGCGCATCGATCAAGTCCGGGTGCAGCGTAACGCGGAATTTATTCCGATACCGCTCGGAACCCATAGCATACAGCCGCTTCGCCATGCGCTCCGCATAGCAATGCTTGCACCCCTGGCTGATCTTCGTGCAGCCGGTGACCGGGTTCCAGGTGGAGTCGGTCCATTCAATGGAGGATGAGCCTGCCATTTTACACTGTCTGTATCTCGGTTATTGGATTCCTGCCTCTACCGACGTCATGCCGCAAAAGCAATGGTGTCTTCTTTACTTTTTTGCCTTGAACTAACTCCCTAAATACCTTACGCGCATGCGAAGGGGTGAATCCACTTGTTATAGTGTAGAAATACATATCGCGATTAGTTTGTATTTCGCGTTCTAAAATTTTTTTAGAGAGTTCTCTCTCAAATAATTCGACTTTCTTTGGCCTCGGAAGCTCACCAGAGAAGATATCGTACTGATCGGGCTGAATGCCCTCGGCATCAATATCAAAATTTGCCTCACCGCGCATGCTATCGATTTGCCATGCTGCCGTCAAAAATTTTTCCATTCCAAGCGGATGGCCGCTTCCAAAGATGATACCGTATGTTCCTGAGCTCTTCTTAATGGAAAATGGCGCGAGATAATATTGCGTACCGGGAGGAACCAAACTCTTATACCACTCAAGAATTTTGCGATGAAACGCAAGGTAGGGAGTAGATGCAATTTCTTCCTTACTGAGCTTTACATATTTCTGAAAACTCGCTTGATCCCCAAATCTCTTTATCGTAGAGGAAGAGATAAAGAATAAGAAGTCCGAACGTTTAATAGAGATCAGTTCCCGAAAGGTTTCAGGATCAATCTGCATTATTCCTGTCTGATCAAGGAATAGCAGGTTTGCGCTTGATGCGGCGTGGAGTGCGGGCAGCTTCGATCTGAAAGCCTCTTTGAAATTCGCCTTTGCTGTTTCAAGATGATAAGGTGGATTGCGCTGACGCTCTGCTTTGACCAAGGCATCTAAAAGAGCAAATTTTTCAAGGTCACGTTCATTGAAAAAACAACGAAGATTTAATCCTTTTGAGCGAATCGTTTCCGAATGGATAGATAATTCTTCGAGAATAACCAGTGGGCTGCCAGGGTTCCCACATTTGTCGGTTCCAGGACCCGCAAAAAAATCGAGAATGTTTATATTAGGCCATAGAATTTCCTTCCGATCCACGAAAACTCGAAGCCACGCTCTCATATACGTCCTGAAAAGCTCGAGCTTCGTGAGCGTACCTTCGTCGAATGCCTTATCGTGGAGATTTCGCCCTAATGCAGCCATAAATTGAAATCTATCTCGAAACGTGAACGCATGGGCACCTATTAAGAAGTTCCGCTAATTCATGGTGCCTCAATCCAGTTCGCTTGCAGCCGCGGCGGGCTTGCACCAATGATCTCCGTGCAGCCCGTGACAGGGGTTCCAAGTGGAGTCGGTCCATTCAATGGAAGAAAAGCTATGCACTCTGAACTGGCAGCGCATCTTCGTACGGCCCGAGGAAGCGTTCGCCATTGAAGTGAATCATGTGGTCCGGACTGTCCGCTATCCAGACCTCAGTTTCCCAGGAAATCTGAGATAGAAACCCACGGAATGAACTTCGATTGACAAAAGCAGACACGAAGATAAGCCCGGCCTCCGAGTGAGAAAAGAGCCGTTTGAGTTCCATCCTTCGCTTGCCATCTACGGGACCGGCAGTCGTTACTGCTTCGACCAATACGAGCCAAGCCTTTTCCGGAAGATGCACGACCACGTCCGGCATCTTGTCGGGATGAGCTATCTCAATCCCCAGCTGAAGAAAATATTCCTTCTCGAAGTGCTCAAACTTGGTTTCCGTATCACCAACATATAAGACCGCCCCGCCGGGCGTAAAGCGCGGACAAAACTCTTCAATTATCAATTTTACAAGTGGATTCTGGCCACCGGGCGATAAGGATATTCTTTCGCCCGACGGCAACGTGACGGGAACCCGTTGCATTACCCTGAACCGTTCCAACTCCCCGCGCACCATTTCAAGACTCGCCATATAGGACTCCAGGCGCATGCTCCACTCGATACTTCCAAATACCCGAATCAGTTCAAGGGCCGAAGGCTCAATTTGATATACGGTCTTGCCGCTATTCGTCGGTCTTCCTGGCTCATCGGGATTCCGTACCAACAGGCCGGAAGCAAGGAAGTGCTTCACGACATCATCTCGGATCGTTTCGCGCGTATTTGGAGCGTAGGCTCGATCATAATTCTCACTAATAAAATCTATGATGGGCGTAATCCCCATTAGTGGATCGGATGCTTCGTCCCAACTCCGCTCAGGTGCTAAGCGCAGAAGCGCCAGGAAAGTTAAGCAAGCGGTGTCGTTCGACTGTCGATCAGCAAAGCCGAGACTGCCGAGAATCTCCTTTGCTTGAAGGAGTTTTAATTCACGCGCTTTAGCGACGCGTCTGCTCGTGTTTGATTTTGATTTCCCCACAGTTCGTTCGCGATGAGGGCGTCGATTTCGTCTTGTGATAACGAGCGGCTCCCGATTGCTTCCCCTAGCCTTCGAAGTGTCTCCGCACTCGGGTAGTTAAGCTTCCGCAGGTCGCTAGCGTTCACTTGCGTATGTCCACTGAATTGACGAAAGTAGAGATCAACCAAAGTTGAATTCAGATATGCAACGAGGCCGGTTGCAAGTGTTTTCGGAAGGCCCTTCCCATTTAGGTGGAAATAATTGAGATGATTCTCAATCCCGACCTTCTCTGCCTTGAAGCGGGTCGGATCTAGTAAACAAGCTACGACACGGCGCCGCTCTTCTTTTGAAGTAAAGCGTTTCACCAAAACGTATGTGTCCGCATTTAGGAGCAGATCGGCCGTCTCAGCACAAGAGCGAATTGTAGATGGTCTCTTTGACCTTGCCTTGGGCCATTCCACGAAGCCATTAGAAAAGTGGGAAGCATGGATTAGAGGCATCGCATCGGAATGGCCTGGACTCAAGTACCGCTTTGCCCGGAACTCCACGACGCGTCCAGTTGAGACATTGATTCCAAGCTTAGCGAGGCTGCTCGGAACGTGTTGCATCCGATTAGCAGCATCCTGATGCTCTGGTCTGATATCGAAATGAATGAACGAGTCTCGGTCGTCTGGGCGGACCACATCCGAATATGGAACTCGCCGACTCGCGATGCCCCCCGTTTCACTGCCGTTGCTTGCAGAGACCGTTACGAACCTGGATTTGTGGCCGTTCTTAACGGCATGAAAGATTACATTTTCTTGCAAGACTTCTTGTGAATGAAATGCCGCTCTACGCGATTCGAAGAGATGAAGCCGTTGAAGAGACATCGAAGCTAAGAACTGCTTTCTGAACGAGAGAAAATAGGGGCCATTTGCAAAACTGCGAGGAGTAATTGCGACTAATTCACCGTCCGGGGCAAGCAGTTTTGTTATGAGCCCCACAAATGCGGCATAGAGGTTGACGGTCTCGATTCCTGCCTTACGCAACAATGAGCGCTCTTCCGAATAAGACTTGATTTTACGGTAGGGTGGATTTACAATCGCCACGTCATATTGCGACGGATTTGGTTTCGAGTACAAGTCCTCCCGAACCAAGGGCACGGAGCTCCTTATGAAATCCGCATTGAATATCTCCGATGTAAATTCGATTCCAATTTCGTGACAAAGGTTACCACAGAGCGCAACCGTTTGTTCAAGGGAACTCATTTTGTTAGCATCGATCTCAAAAAAAACAGCCTGAAGGGAAACCGGTTTTTTCTTTCGACCGCAAAGTTCACGCACGAGCGCAAGCATCAGCGTACCATCTCCAGCCCCCGCATCAAGCAATCGCAGGTGTTGCTTTTTGGATGCAACCATCTGCGCCATCAATGCGGCAACATGCTCCGGCGTACGAAATTGCCCCAGCTGGTGCTGTCGGACATTCTGGTCCGAAGGAATATAAATTCCATATTCCTTAATAGAGAATGACCTGGTCTGAGAACTTGCTTCGTCCATTACCTGCAATTTCATTGGTGTCACGCTCTCTTAACGCGCTGCCAGCCATTAGGTGCCTATCAACTAACAAGTAATATAACATATTTTGTCGAGCCATGCCATAAAAAGCACTATCTCCTCAGCTTCGCCAGCGGCACCCAATCGCCCGGGCCGCGTTCGTAGTGCCAGAAGGTCCAACCATTTTGTGTGGGGCGCTTAACGGCTGCCGCTGCGGCGAGCGAGGGCGAGGTGTAAACCTTTCCGTTGAATCGAACGTGACCGGTCGAATTCACATTCGCGTGGATAGTTTTGCCCTTATGATGTCCTTTAAGTTTGATTGGCTCCTTGATATACTGGGCGAGCGTGGGCATTCGTCCACCCGTTGCTTCACGAATTCGCGTATTCCACGCGCGCACAGATGGACGATCTTCAGCTTCGACGACCATTTCACGTCCGAATATTCCATCCAAATCGCTTTGATTCTTTCGCTGAATGTCGCGCCGGAACTTTCTCCTCAAGTCCTCGGAGCGCACGAGCTTACCTTTGACCTTATTGCCCTTCGGCTTCACAATTCGGAGCGCGAGCGATTCGAGTTCCTTGATGTGCGAGTCGCCGCCGACGGTGAGATAGACGCTGAACCGGTCCCACTTGCCGCTGTGCCGGTCCTTCAGGTGCTGCTTGAGCCGATTGCGCAAGTTGCGCGCAAGGCCGACGTAATAGAGCTTGTTGCGTTTGTAAAGGGCGTAAATTCCTTCGCGTCCGCGAACATAATTGCGAATGATGTCCTGATATTTCTCGAGCGCGTCGCTCGAAATATTTTCAAGGTGCTGCGAGACGAGTTGTGTGCTTCGTGCCATGGCGTGAGGGTGTAACTATTTCGGATCGGAGAGTATTCCCGCTGTTATGCCTTGGTCTCCTGGACTACGCCGCGGTCAGATGTGCTATGCAATCGGTCGATCAATGTAAAAGCCCATCTTGTCATGCACAATCAAAATTCCCACTATTTTGAAAGTTTTGCAGCACGAAATACGGCGATTTCTCGTTTAATTGGCTCCATCGGCTAAGATCGCCTATGGGTGTTTAATGTGGTTCCTGAAGCCATTCAAGCTTCAAC
>JAKAIL010000224.1 GCA_021825235.1 Bacteroidota bacterium
CGGTCTAAACGCTGTCGGCCTACGGCCTCCAGCGTTTAGACCGGTCGAGCACACACATCAAGGCATACAGAAACCCTGACATTTCTATTGTGCCTAAAACCATGACATTTCTATTGTGCGGCTACACTATGGGCGGCCGAAGTCTTGACTTTTAACAATTTATTTTGTATATTTGTACTGGTTGATATAAAATAAAGCGCCCAGACTCCGAGCAAGCCTCTCCGCTTTGGATTCCGCAGGATTCAAATTCTTTTACACCCATGAAAAACTCCGATACCTCTGAAACCCGCTGGGAACTCTTCGTACACAGGCTCACGGCTCACGGCTCACGGCTCATCACTTTGGTGCTGAGCCTACTCTTACTGCATGCATTTAGCTTAAAGGCATGTCCCGGCGCTAAAAAGCATGCATTCAGCATAGGCTACAAGAACGTATTTGTAAATTCGCCCATGCCATCGATCGGTGATACCGCATGGCTCTCATTCAATTATACATCAACCTATACAGGGCCAGCAACCCTTCACTTCGATTTTCCTGGTTCCGTCGTTCCATTCGACCAACTACCTGGCGAGACGGAACGGGATTTGGCTATCAACGTTGATTCGGGAATTACACAAAGCGATTCCATTCCTTTTAAACTCGCAGACTATGGAGCAAGCATGCTACAATTCGGCGTGTCTGCGGATAGCGTCACTTCGAGCATGTTTCAAATGGCCTCGACAGCGAGTGATCATTTCGAGTTCGAGTTCACAGCAACGAGCTTTCAGGTCTTCCCGGATGATTTCTGGCAGAACGGATTGGACAGCGCCCACGATGATGAAGTGCCACCAGGCGGAGCGTCTTGCAATATTTCGGGAACCGTTACTTATGACGATGGGGATCAGTTCAATCGGGCCAAAGGTGTTTATGGCGCATCAGTTGTGCTGCTGTTTCAAAAGCAAGATGAGGACGGCACATGGCAGCATCCCTATACAGGAGAGATTAATGGCATTCTTCACGAGGGGAAAATTGATGTCAACGGCAACTTTAGCTTTTCATTCACTGGCCCAGTGGATTGGAGTGCTTACAAGAACGTGATCCTTCTCGTCAGCACTTCCAGTGATGCTGTATTTAACCTGATGACCCCTTCCGGGCAGGCTATCGCAACGACCTTCGACGATGGATTCGGGCACATGGTCACTGGCTCAATTGGAACTTTCACGCGCGCGGAAGGAAAGATATTGGCAGTGAATGATCTCTTCAACATCACCTATACCAATGTTGCTATAAAAGTGAATCCCGCCGACGGGGCAATCATGCGGGACATGGAACTCTCTTGGGAGTTCGAGCACGCGCGAGGGGTGGCCCAGCCTGGGGCAATTACCGTTTGGGATACCAAATTACCGTCCACGGAGGCTGGGGAGTTCAACCTAACGTATGAGTTCTTAAAGCCGAACTACGCACAGATTCAAATTGATCATGACAATGGTAGCCCATTCCTCTGCACTGTCTCACATGAGTATGGCCACTACCAAAATTACTTCAATATGGGGCCAGCATCCTACGACGATTGGAATAATTCCTCAAGCGATTTTAAGGAAGGGTTTGCCGAGTTCCATCAGTTCGCCGTTCGGAATTATGCGGCTGCTAAATATGCCGAATACTCACCTTGGTACGATGATAATCAGGAAGGTTACGATGGATGGTACGGATGCCAAGGACCCTTTTCTGTCAATCCGAGATTCGGCGGCATTCGCTACCAGGGCAGTACGCTAGCTCCCAATGCTGCTGCATTTTCCTGTGTCCTTTGGAATGTTTACGATAAATATGACGACGATAATTTCCGAGCCCCTCAATATCAAGATAAAGATAACGATGATGTGGGGCTTACTACTCGCGTCATAGGTATTCTAAACGATTGGCCAAATGCCGTTGATATCGATAGCTACATGCGTTCGCTGTATCTCGCAAGTCCGAGCGAGGAGAATTCCATAGCATCGATATACGACTTCATGCTTGTGAGCGGTCCCATGCGGCCAGCTAATGTTGGAAATTTGTGGGGTGGCCGGGTGTACAATCCGGATCAGTGGGAAATCGAGTGGGAATATTCAGAAGATTATGGAAGCGTCTGCTACGAAAACCCACCAACCGGGGTCCATATCTATCAATGGGATGGAACCTACCAAAGCGACGGAAGCAAGACATGGGTTTTGATGGCTACTGTAGCCTATCCAGCCTTGTTGGCAAAATTCACCTACAATGCTAATTATCAGAACTTGTTTATGGTAGATGCTTACAATGCTTCGGGAGACGCGGAAAACGCACCAACAATTGACAACCCTGCCTGGAAGGTCAGCACGGGGAATTTTGATGGAGAAAATAACGAAAGCCTCGATGTGACGGTCCATCCAAACCCAGCCTCGAACCAAGCGCGAATTTGCATCGCCGATCTCCCTGCTCGGGTTCCCGTAAGCGTGCAGGTGGTAAATCAGGATGGCGAAGTCGTTACAACCCTCTACGATGCAACGCCGGATGCGGAACTGGGCCTCTGTCTTACGCTCGATTGCTCGAAGCTTGCAAGCGGCACATACTACGCACAAGTTCAAAATGCAATCATGGGACGTGCTGTAAAAATTTCCGTTCAGCATTGAAGAAAGGAAGAAGATGATGCGCTCTTCCTTCGGGCACTTCGGAAATTTCTGGATAGCGGGCAGCTGGTTACTGATGGCCGGCTGTTCCGCTTCTTTGCCTCCACCGTATAATCCGCCGCCTACACCCGCAAATATGGTACTCTTACCTAGGGCCTTCAATAATGGGCTGGATGAAGGAATGTATTACACGGCGGTTTGGTCGAAAAGCGGAATTTTTGCGACAAATCCACCCCGGCAATACAACATTGATTCTAGCTTTAAAATAACAACCGACTCCGTGCTACCACTTCCATTGCCTTTCATGCCCGGCCTTGGTGTGATAGCAATGCGTATTGACCCAGAGGCAAAACATCTGTTGTGCATACTGACACCTTGGCCGGATGTTTCGCTTGGCCGTCTCGAGGAAGTTAGTCTTTCGAACCTAACGACGACCCTACTTCTCTCCGATACTAACATCTCCAGCGCGGTTTATCTTTCGGATGATTCGATTATATATTACACGTACGGGAGCATCACCGATTCCAACCACAATCGGTCGGACGCGGGCTATTATCTTTTCATAAAAAGCACGGGCCAGAAACAATTGCTCTTGCACCATCTTTCAAATCTTGGTCCGGGAGAAGTGTTGAATGGTTTCGACATTAGCCCGGACCATTCAAAGATTATCGTTCCCTCGGTGGGATGGAACCGCGCGCCCATTGTGTTCGAATTCAATCTAAAAACGCATGAGCAGGATACGCTGCCAATTCCTTTCAATACTTCGAACGACCGCTGGTGTCTTTATTTACGTTACAACCACGATGGTTCGAAAATTCTTTACAGCTCCTATCCGATTCAGGCCATCGAGGGTGTGCCAAATGATGGCAGCGAAGTAGGCATTATCGATCGGGCAACGCTTCAAAAGCATGTGCTCAATACCAATCCCTATCCCGATGCTTCCACAGTCATTTGTCTATTCCCAGACTGGTCACCGGACGAACGCAGCATCGTGTATGGCAGTGCAGTAGTTGTGTCGGAGCCAGCAGGCCAGGTAAGTGGATATCAGGCCACCATTCTAAAGACCTTGAACTAACGTCGGTCACTGAGCCGCCTTAAAATCGCTGATAATCCGAATTCCGGAGGCGGCTTTGCCATCGCCCGCCGTTTTTTTGGCTGGAGTTTTCCGGGCGCGTGTCGCTTTCGGTTTTGCAGCCGCCTCGGTAATTACTTCCATCGGCGCATCGGCCCAGAGCCGCTCGATATTATAAAATTTGCGTGCTTCGGGCTGAAAAACATGAACAACAAAATCTACGAAATCAATGATAACCCATTGCAGGCCATCCCAGCCTTCACTGCGCCAGGCTTGCACGCCTTCGGTGTCGCGCATCTGGCTCACAACGTTCTCGGCGATGGCTTTCACCTGGCGGTCGCTCGATCCGGTAGCGATGATAAAGTAATCGGTCATCGAGGTAATGCCAGTGAGATCGAGGATGTGGATTTCCTCTGCTTTCTTTTCGAGGGCATAGTGCGCGGCTTTGCGTGCATGTTGATGAATGGCTTCCGTTTGGGACGGTGCGGGCTTCTTGCGGGGTCGCGCGGCCCTCACCCTGACCTCGCCCCGGGGGAGAGGGGATTTCTTCGCTGTAACCTTTTTAGTTGCCGTTTTGGGTTTCGTCGCTTTTGTTTTGATGATGGTCTTTCGTAATGGTGCTCGGTTGTTTATTTCATTGGATTCAAACTTGGATAATCGCGGCCAATGACAATATCGGCTTTCACGTATTCCTCGGTGTCGATTTCGCGGCGGATCATGCTATCGCTAACGCCTAACGCATACGCAATTTTCCGAGCGGATATACTGTCGCCCACGCGATCGATGATAAACGTTCGCGGTACGGTGGAATCCTTGTAATTGTCCATTTGGACGACATCGAACTTTCGTGCTCGAAGGAAATCGGTAAACGTTTGGGCGAGCCGCATTTTGCCCGAGCCATTCAGGACGTTGATTTGAATGCGCTCCCCTTTGCGCACCAGCATATCCGGCCGATTAATTTCTCCGCTAATCGGGTGTGTAAGGATGGTTCGATCGACAAATTGCCACGCCAGCAATCCGACAAAGAGCACGACGATAGCGACTACCATCCACGATGCGGTTTGGATCGCGGCGTGTTTTCGGCGTTTGCGTTCCCGCTCGCCCGAACCGATGACTGTATCGAGAAGCCGCCGTTTGGCCAATCGTTAATGTAATTGCATTTGCGCGGACGCCGCATGGACGCCGGGAACCGTACCGGTGGTCATGAGCGGCGAGGGCGTAAAGAACGGATTGTAATACGGGTTCATATAGCCGCCATACATGCCCGCCGCCGGACCGCCATCGTACTCCACACGCAGGAATGTGTTATCACTGATCTTCCAGTCGAGCCGGGCGTTCGTAAGGTAGATCCCGTTGAGTTGGTTCTGGAACGCGCTGCCGAAGGAACTAAACGGAGAATAGACTGCCGAGACGTCGGCTGAGATCATCAGGTTGTCCAGCGCGCGGTAACTAAACGTGTTGGTGAACATATTCAACCCCATGCTGCCAAACGGAGACGAGACGTAGCTCATCGAAACGCTTTGGTGCATACTGAACCGTCCCGGATCGAACAGCGAGGAAAGAAACGAACCATCGCCTTTCATGGCGTCCACCGTATTGAGCGGCGGTTGAACCTGGTTCACATCGCTGCGAAATTGGGCATAGGAAGAGGTGACCGCCACGGCGGTGAAAAGAAGAGCCGCAATAAGATGCTTCATATCGATCGGACCGATTGTTTACACAATTCTTAAACCAAAAATCGGGCGAGAAGTTTCAAAATATCGCGAGCAATATCCGTAGGGACGTGCTGCGCACGTCCGGCCGCATGGAATCGCAACGCGTTCGATCGCCCCGGGCGTGGACGTGCACAGCACGTCCCTACGCCACAGGGACACCCAACACCCCGCCAACGCCGTCCAAGCTGGGATTTATATCCTACAGGGGATGTTTTGATTACCAAACCATGTACTCGCCCGAATTGAGCACTGGAGTGTGGACCGACCGCGTGGAATGGCACGAAGCCATCCCAACCATCCCATCTGTCCAACCCATCCCAGTTCAGACGCTCGGCCAGGGAATCCGCCGCGGCGGACGATGGTGGAGGATGTGAGCGGGGAACAGGGAAGAATTTTCGTTCCGGCTCCGTAGGAGCCAAACATTTGTAGCCGCCGGTTTCAACCGGCGGAATAGGAGAATTGTTTTCACGATCAGCTCCGTTAGGAGCGAAATATGTTAGGAGATATATCGCTCCTACGGAGCTTTGTGCCGAAGGGCGCATCGCAACCGCCGGTTGAAACCGGCGGCTATAACGATTGCGCTCCTACGGAGCTATTGGGAACCGCCGGAACCGACCGGGCCGAATACCCCGATCCATCCCACACATCCGATGAATCCCGGTCAGGCCAGGGAACCTTTAAGAAGGCGATGGTGGAGGATGTGAGCGGGGAACAGGAAAGGATGTTCGTTCCGGCTCCGTAGGAGCCAAAGATTTGTAGCCGCCGGTTTCAACCGGCGGGAAGGAATTTCAGAAAAGAATATAAGCTCCGTTAGGAGCGAAATATGGAGATGATGGTAAACGCGCGTAATATGCCGCTCCTACGGAGCGGTGGTGTATGGGTGGCATCGCAACCGCCGGTTGAAACCAGCGGCTACAATTATCATGCTCCTACGGAGCAAGTGGGGACCGCCGGAACCGACCGGGCCGAATACCCCGATCAATCCCACAAATCCCATGAATCACGGTCAGGCCAGGAAACCCTTAAGAAGGCAATGGTGGAGGATGTGAGCGGGGAGCAGGATGGCCCGTGAGTTGCGATTGTTTTCGGGAACCAGCTATAGGTGCCCACTTTGTTCCAAGTCCCATAAATCCAATAATCCCAGAAATCACGGTTCAGACAATTGAACAAACTCTACTTCGGCGATAACCTCCGTATTCTCCGCGAGCATATTGCGGATGAATCGGTCGATCTCATTTATCTCGATCCGCCGTTTAATTCCAAGCGCGATTATTCCGTCCTCTTCAAAACGCCGAAGGGACACGAGTCCGACGCGCAGATTACCGCCTTCGAG
>JAKAIL010000225.1 GCA_021825235.1 Bacteroidota bacterium
GTTGAGAGTCAGGAAGAGGAACGAAAGCATCTTGCGGAAATTATCGACGGGGAAGGCGATATCGAATTAGTTGCCCTTTCGAGCGGTATGGAAGTCCTCGAAAAACTGCACCAGGAAAAATTCGATAGTGCCGTCGGCGATCTTGGCCCTCCCGATATGAGCGGGCTCGAACTCATCGAAACGATTCGAAAGGAACCCAATTATTCGGAAATACCAATTATTGTTTATAGCCCAAAGGAACTGACGAAGAAAGAATCCGCTCAAGTCGCGAAGCTTGCGGAATCGGTCATCGTTAAGGACATGAGCTCGATCAACCGGTTACTCGACGAAACTTCGCTTTTCCTGCATCGGGACGAAACAAAGCTTTCGGAAGAGAAGCGACGCCGATTGGATGACATTCATCGCAACGATGCTGCCCTTGCCAATAAAAAAGTATTGATCGTCGATGATGATATTCGCAATATCTTTGCAATCACCAGCTTCCTGGAACGGCATAACATGGAGGTTATCTATGCAGAAAACGGTCAGGACGCGCTCGAACTCATCAATAAAGCAACGAACATCGATATTATCCTGATGGATATTATGATGCCAGGCATGGATGGGTACGAAGCCATGCGGACCATTCGAAAGAACCGGCGCTATAAATCGGTTCCCATTATCGCGGTAACCGCGAAGGCCATGCGTGGCGACCGGGAAAAATGCATCGAAGCCGGGGCATCCGATTATATCACCAAGCCTGTCGATGTCGATCAATTGCTATCGCTGTTGCGTGTATGGCTCTTTAAATAACGTGATGTCCGAAACGCAGGACCAAGGCTACTCAATCACAGCTTTATGAACGTTGAAAAGCCCATACGCGATGATCACTCATCGACAGCTGGCATGTTCGTTGCCCCAGGTGAACTGGAGTCCGGGGATGATCGCTCATCCGTCCGGCATCCGGGGACGGTGGTCCGGAGTCTGGAGGACGGTCCCCGGATCAATTCCATCGTGTCATCAGCCATGAATTCATTTTCGGCATCTCCAGCGTCACCGATCTCGGATACGCCGATACTCGGACTCCGGACGGATGAGCGATCATCCGATGAGCGATCATCCCCGGACAACGGTTCCCGAATCCCGGATCCCGTAAAGATCTTGCTGGTCGATGACCATCCCGAAAATCTGTTGGCACTGGAAGCTACGCTCGGTCGAGCCGGTGGACCTCACGGTGTCGCTGAACCGCTTCATGCCGAGTTCGTCCGAGCTCGGAGCGGCCCGGAAGCACTCCGAAAAATATTGGAAAATACGTTTGCCGTCATTCTACTCGATGTGCAAATGCCGGAGATGGACGGTTATGAAACTGCGGAGCTCATTCGAAAACGCCGGGAGTCCCAATATACCCCTATCATTTTCCTCACAGCGGTAAGTACGAGTGATGTCAATATCTTTCGAGGGTATTCGCTGGGAGCCGTTGATTATATTACCAAGCCGTTCGATCCATGGGTACTGAAGGCAAAAGTCGGCGTCTTTGTCGATCTCTTTCGGAAGCGGCAGGAGATCGAGCGAATGGCGGATGAACTTCAAGAGCATGCCAAATTATTGCGTAATTCGAATGAGGCGCTTGCGAAGTCCAATCAGACGCTCGAAGGCTTATACAGTGCGTTGGAAGGGAAAAGCGAAGAGCTATCCAAAGAGCGTGATTTCGTTGATAAGATACTGGAGACGGCTGGCAGCTATATTATTATTTTTGATGCAGAAGGACGGTTAGAGCGTTTTAACCGCGCGAGCGAAAATGTAAGTGGGCTGAAAGCAGAAGAGGCGCGAGGACAATTTGCATGGGAACTGCTTGTCTCCGGTGAAGAAGTTAGGAAAGTGCGCGAGGCGTTCGAACGCGTGCGGGCCGGAGAAGATGTTTCCTTCGAGATGACGATCATTCCCAACTCTCAAAAGCAACGCCGCTTGCTAATGTCCTTTACCGGTCTTTATAATGACCTGCATCAGCTCATGCATGTTATCGCATCCGGAACAGATATCAGCGAGCGATACGAAGCGGAAGAACAGATCCGAAGAATGAATGAATATCTGGAGCGGAATGTCATCGAACGTACGAAAGAACTCCGTGAGACCAATGAAGCATTGTTGCACGCCAAAGATGCGGCAGAGCTCGCCAATTCCGCAAAGGATAAGTTCCTCGCGGTCCTAAGCCACGAACTGCGAACTCCGCTCACCCCCGTCCTGGCCATCGTTCAAATGCTCGAAGAGGACCCGGAGGTACCCGAGGATGCCAAAAGCTGGGTCGAGACGATCGGGCGCAACGTTCAACTGGAAGCGCGGCTGATCGACGATTTACTTGACCTTACCCGTATTGCCAACGGAAAACTTGAATTGCATTTGAGCGAGGTCGATCTCCATAAACTTATTCGGGAGACACTCGAAATCTGCAGCAAAGATATTGATGCAAAGCACCTCAAGGTATCACTGTTGCTGGGGGTCTCCCAGAGCATCTCCCGGGCCGATTCCGCTCGGATACAACAAGTGCTCTGGAACCTCCTGAAAAATGCGATAAAGTTCACTCCGGAAGGAGGTTCCATTTCCATTCGCACCTATAATACAAATTCCGGAGCCCTGCGCTGCCAGATTCGCGACACGGGAATCGGAATCCCAAAGGACCATCTCGACAGCGTCTTTCATCCCTTCGATCAAGGCAGTAAAGATATCACTCGGCGCTTTGGCGGGTTGGGGCTTGGCCTCGCCATCAGCAAGGCGCTGATCGAGCAACATCAAGGATCGATATGGGCAGAGAGCGACGGTACAGAACAAGGCTCGACCTTTACTATTGAGATTCCAACTATTGCTACGCCTGTTGGGAAAGTCCTTCCACCCCGAACGCCGGAAGAGCTCCCAGCAGAAAATGTCGCAACCATCCTTCTCGTGGAAGATAATGATGATACAAGCCGTGCAATGCAAGTCCTCTTCGAGCGTAAAGGATACCATGTAACGATTGCGCGTTCCGTCCAGGATGCCGTGTCGAATTCTCAGAACACACCATTCGACCTTGTGGTAAGCGATATAGGGCTGCCAGATGGAGATGGATTCGAAGTCATTCGACGCTTGAAAGCCATCCACCCGATTCGCGGTATCGCTATTTCCGGATTCGGCATGGACGAAGATCGCCGGCGCTCTCGCGAAGCGGGCTTCGATGCTCACCTGGTGAAGCCGATTAACTTTGCCGAGTTAACCCATGTAGTCCAGCAACTGCTGCCACACGCGTAATTTCTATCGCGCCAGAAGTTTACGGTTCGAGACTGAACGGTGGGTACCGATCGGTGATAAGGAGAAAGGCATACGCTGCCACGCGCAGTGACCATCGGCAAACTCCGACTACGAAATCGAATAACGATTTCGGATAACGCCCCGTAAAAAGTATTGCAAACCAAGCGATAATGACCACAATTATGGTTGCCACCGTAAGTGCCCATAGGCATAGATAGTGCGGAATTGCAAGAATCCATTTGACGAGCGGCATCCCGGAATTGAGTTCCTGAACATTAGGATAGAGAATCTCGATGTGGACTGCCTGCTCCTCGTCCGTGGAAGGATATTCATCTCGGAGCAGTAGCAGATAGGCCGAGCAGCGCGTACTAAATTTGACGAGTGCCACGTTCCACTCGAACCACCATCGCGGATATTTTTTACGGAACAAAATTAGGAGCAGGGTTGGAATAAAAAGGATCCCGCCGGCACCGAACCACCAATCATATCGGCCACCGGATCCAGAAACCAGCCCCAGCACCACCAGAATTGGAACCGCAAGGACCGGACGAAAGAAGGTGGTCACCTTATTTAATTCCCGGTCTGGATAGTCAATAGATAAGCTCGCTGGGAAAGGAGTATTGGCATCCATATCAATTGCTCTTTTTAATTATGGTCCGCGAATAAACCGCCCTCGGACTAAGAATTGCCAGCACGAGGATCACAATTGAGATATCCTGTAGCCACGTCGGCCAGCCCAGCCACCAATGTATTACATCCATAGTGTCTCTGAAGAATGGTTATTTTACAATTTCAATGCTCGTTTCGACGTGAGAAGCCACCCCCTGCACGACGCTTCCTAAAAGCATTCGTTCCAATCGGGAAAGCCCGCGCGAGCCGATAAAAATGGTGTCCGGTTGAACCCGTTTTGCCTCGGCAAGAATTTCATGGACTGGATTGCCGATACAAACAGCAGTCGTCACGTCAAAATATTTGCGCATTTCATGCTCCAGGGATTTCATCGCATGTTCGATACGCGATTCCGATAACTTTTCATACGTTTGAAGGTCATCGCCGACTAACCATAGGTAGTTGCGCGAAGAGAGAATACTGACATCGAGCACGCTCACGATGTGCAATTGCGTGTGCCTCGGCCACGTGCGATCCAAAATATGGTGGACTGCCCTATTCGCTCCCTCAGAAGCATCATAGGCAAGCAATAACACCGGTGGATACTCGGAATCGGTTGTGGGAGCCTTCCGTGTAATTCGTACACTCACCGATGATTCCCGCATCACGCGCAAAGAAACGCTCCCAAGAAACATGCGCTGAAGGCCCGAGCGTCCGTGTGACCCCATCACGATAAGGTCCGGTTTCATGGCTTCGGCGAGTTCCAATATCGCCACCGCGGGCGCACCTGTTCGACCGTAGGAAGTGATCACCCAATTGGGGAATATCGTTTTTACCAGGTCGGCTCCCTCTTCCGCCTCGTGTTCCGCAGTCTCGCGGGCGTAGGTTGCCGTTTCTGTTGCACTTTCGAGTGCGTACGTAACAATCGGAAGGGCTGGACTGAGATTAAACGCGGGTTCCAGTTCGGGTTGTGCCTCGCCGGCGGAGAGGACGGTCGCCTGCACTCTCGTTTCCGGGAACCCAGCAGTCGCCAGCGACTCGATCGCATCGATAGCCGGCTTCGAGCCATCGTAAGCTATAAGAATTTTCATTGCCACAATCCCTATCGTATGCATCAGTGTGCCAAAGAGCAACGTGTTTCATTTCCACATTGTTTTAATCTTCCTCAATGATTAGATAGTAAAGGAGTTGAGATTTTGTAAGAATTTTTTACGCCACAGTTCCGAATGAACTTCTTCTTAATTGCCCTTTCAGTCCACTGAAACTTCGTTATAACCCCATGGAAAATTAAAAAACGAAAAAACCGAAAGGTGGTATCGGATTTGGAGTTACTCTTTTAAGTAGAAAGATGGTACCGACGGATAGTTGGATGCTCATGATGCGAATATGAAAAAATTCTCAAATGAAATACGATTCTTCCAGTGGTGGAAAAGTCTGGTTACGCTTTTAGTACTGCTTTCCACTGGCAGTAGTGCTTTCGCTCAACAGACCGCTCCGGCGCATACGAAACCCGGTGCAACTCCAAGCTTACAGACGGTTGCGGCCCTCAGCAAACTCTATGAGTTGCGGTTTTGGACCGGCAAAAGTTATTCGCTGAAAGACGATGCGAACAAACAAGCGATTGTTGCCTTCCAAAAGCTTGCGGGACTCCCACGCACTGGCAAATTGAACGATGTAACGATCGCACGCATCCAGGAAGCGAAAGCTCCCGTTGCTCACATTCTGTTACCGGAACGCCACCTCGAAGTCGATCTTAATCATCAAGTGCTGTTCGTTGTTGATTCTAATGACAATGTCGAACATATCCTTCCGGTCTCAACGGGCAATGGGAAGCAATTCGATTTCCCGGGCAAAGGACCGGAGTATGCCAGGACCCCTCGCGGCAAATTCAAAGTATTCTACAAAATTAGTGGCTGGCGCAAAAGCCCGTTGGGGATGATGTTCAATCCCATGTATTTTCAGGGAGGCTTTGCTATGCATGGAGCTTCGAATGTACCGCCAACACCTGCCAGCCACGGCTGCATTCGAATTCCGATGTTTGCCATGGAAGATATGTTCCAGTCCACGCCGGTGGGAACCCCGGTCATCGTTTTCGGAGAGAATCCTTCCCAGTAATCTCCCGTATCAGCCATTTATGCACTCCCGCGGATAATTCTCGGTACCCTCCTTTTACAATGGACGCAACACCCACTGTGCTCCCCGAGCAGGGGCTTTCCGAACCGGAAGCAGCCTCGCGCCTCGCGCGCTTTGGATTTAACGAACTTCCTCGAAATCGCCGAAGTGAAATCCTGGGCCCTATTCTGGACACACTACGAGAACCGATGATCCTCCTGCTTGTGGTCAGCGGGATCATTTATGGATTGCTTGGCGACCATGTGGAAGCATTACTTCTGGGCGGTTCGGTGCTGGTGGTAATGGCAATAAACCTTGCCGGCGAATACCGATCGAACCGTGCGCTACGCGCTCTCAAAGAATTAGCAAGCCCTCGCGCGCTCGTTTTGCGCAACGGGAATCCAACGCGTATTTCAGCGCGTGACGTTGTACCCGATGATATTTTGATTCTCTCCGAAGGCGACCGTGTGCCAGCCGACGCCGATGTCCTCTCCTCCTCGGGACTCACTATCGATGAATCACTGGTAAGTGGAGAGTCGGCCCCCGTCGAAAAAAATTCGGTAGAACGCGATTCGGAACGTTCCCAACTGTTCAGCGGCACGTTAGTCGTTCGCGGCAGTGGCATCGGACGAGTTACGCATACCGGCTCAGCAACTGAAGTGGGGAAAATCGGGAGTGTGCTGGGCACAACCCTTGTAACCAAGACCCCCTTAC
>JAKAIL010000012.1 GCA_021825235.1 Bacteroidota bacterium
GCATCATAAAAGCGCCGCCCAATGCATCTACCTCGTAGGTCGCATCCACGGGCAAGTAAGTAAGGTTGTAGCGCGCAAAAAGCCTGGAATTTGGAAAGAGTCCGGCCAGCCCGAACAGTTTGGTAAAGCTTGCCCAGGGTGTCGGAAACCCGCGCCGGCAACTGAGCTGAAAGGTTCCATCTCCATTGAGCAGCCGGCAACCTGCTAATCCTGCTTCGGGATGGGCGCGCATGAAATCCACCATCGTGCGGAGGGTGTCTTCGCCCACTAAGGTATCCGGATTGAGGATAAGCAAATAGTCCCCCTGCGCTTCGTGAAGCGCAAGATTATTGGCACGGCCAAAGCCAATGTTTTCTTCCAAATCGAATAAACGGACTTTCGGGAACTCTCTACGGATCATCGCGGCGCTTCCATCGGAAGAGGCATTATCAACGATTAGGATTTCGCCGGAAAGCTCACCAAATTGCAGCGAGCGTTCCGCGCTTGCAATCGCGCCGCGAAGGAAGTCCTTCACGTTATAGCTTACGATGATAATAGAAAGGTCCATTCCGCTCACAATTCCCCAACCATGGCCCGACGTTTCAATTTCCATACCATGACCATTGCCTCGCGGACAATGGCTTTACTCATTTTGCTGGTCCCGGCATTTCGGTCCACAAACGTAATCGGAATCTCCTTGATTCGGAACCCTTTGCGCCATACCCGAAAGTGCATCTCGATTTGGAATGCGTATCCGTTCGAACGAATATCGTCCAGATCGATGGCCTCCAGTACCTCGCGTCGAAAACATTTAAACCCCGCTGTTGCATCGTGTACCGGAATTCCGGTTATCGTCCGAGCATATAAATTGGCATTATAGGAGAGCAGTAACCGGCGCCGCGGCCAGTTGCTCACATGGGCGCCCGTAATGTAACGCGAGCCAATCACCAGATCGTAATTTGCGATCTCGCGCAAGAAATTCGGGATCTCCTTTGGATCGTGCGAAAAGTCTGCGTCCATTTCGAAAATATAATCGTAGCCCTCGCGCAATGCATATTTGAATCCCGTTACATACGCGGTTCCCAGCCCCATCTTGCCCGGGCGGGTCAGCAAATGAATGTGTTGAAATTGTGGGTCCTCCTTCCGCTGAAGGTTCCGAACGGTATCGGATGTTCCATCGGGCGAATTATCGTCCACGATGAGGATGTTAAGTTCCACATCGGGGCAGAGCGGCTGTTGAGCAAAAACTTCATGCACCAACCGCACGACGTTCTCGTGCTCGTTGTAGGTAGGGGTGATGATGATGGCTCGCTTCATGGGTGGTGAAGGTGTGAATTTAGACTCCTACTGCGCTGAGAACATGATGTGCAATGAATTCGACGTCCTCATCCGTAAGTTCGGAATGCATGGGGAGTGAAAGGATATGATCGGCTGCAAATTCGGCATTAGGAAAATCTCCTCGTTTGCCTTCGGCGTATGCTTTCTGAAGATGAAGCGGGACCGGATAATAAATATTATGCGGAATTCCCGATGCCTTCAAGTGTGCAACGACGCTGTCGCGGCCTTGAGGAAGAATAATCGAGTATTGATGCCACACCGGAGTCGCCAGTGAGTGAACTTCCGGTGTTCGAATAAGTTCCGGGTACGCAGAAAAGCTCTCCGTGTACTGAGAGGCGGCAGCAGCACGTGAAGCATTCCACTCGTCCAAATATGGCAATTTTGTATTCAAAACAGCTGCCTGAATTGCATCGAGCCGGGAATTTACACCGAGCCGGTCATGATAATAGGTCCGTTCGGAGCCATGGTTTGCGATGGTCCGGACAGCATGGGCCAGTGCAGAATCATTTGTCGTGACCATGCCTCCATCGCCGAACGCCCCAAGGTTCTTGGATGGATAGAAGGAAATAGCAGCCATTTCGCCAATGCCGCAAACTTTTTTTCCGTCCCACGCAGCACCACACGCCTGCGCTGCATCCTCGATCACAATGAGATGATGGGCGCGCGCAATTTCTATAATCCGAGTCATGTTTGCAGGCTGTCCAAAGAGATGCACTGGCAGAATTGCACGTGTCCGTGGGGTGATTTTTGTTGCTATCGCCTCTGGATCGATATTGAACGTTTCCGGATCGATATCGACATAAACAGGCTTCCCTCCCAAGAGCGCAATCGTTTCCGTAGTGGCCGCGAAGGTGAACGGAGTTGTAATAACTTCGTCTCCGGGTTTCAGGTCGATCGCCATGAGCGTGAGTTGCAACGCATCCGTTCCCGAAGCACACGCAATGGCGTGCTCCACATCGAGATAGGATTCCAAAGCCCGCTCGAAGCGCTGCACGTAGGGGCCATTGATGTACTTCCCACTTCGGACGACCTCCATAATTGCGGAATCGAGCTCGCCCTGGTAACGATGGTACTGGCCGACCACGTCGACCATTTGAATTGGTTTTGAGAGTGTTTCTAATGCCATTAGTCTAATAAATCTATGCCTGACCCTTACCGCGGAACATCATGTACGCCGTGCGAAACAAGATCTTCAGGTCCAGTCGGAACGACATGGACTCGATATACATCAGGTCGTATTTCACGCGCTGCTTAACGTCATTAATGTTTTCGTCGTATTTGTCAACCATTGCCTGATAGAGTCCCGTAACGCCGGGCCGCACGCGATGGCGGCGATTGTAGTACGGAATTTCCTGAATAAGTTGCCGAACAAAGAATTCTCGCTCCGGACGCGGCCCGACCAGCGACATATCCCCTCGCAAGACGTTCCAAAGCTGAGGGATTTCGTCCAGATGAGTTTTGCGGATGAACCGTCCTACCGGAGTAACGCGGGGATCGTTCCTGGACGCCCATTGGGGGCCACTTTGTTCGGCATCCAGAAGCATGGAGCGAAATTTAAAAATACGGAACCGCTTTCCTTCGCGCCCGATCCGTTCCTGCGAATAAATAATCGGACCATTGGAACTGAACTTTACGGCCGCCGCGGTTGCAACGATGATCGGGCTTCCAAGGACTATGAGCAGAAGGCTTACCGAAATGTCCAATATACGCTTTGCTGCCTCTTCCCAGGGGCGGAGCAGGACGGGATTTACGTCGATGAGGGGGAAGCCATAGATTTCACGCGCTCGGGCCTGACCGGAGACGATATCGTAAAGGTCTGGAACTATTTTTAACCCGGCATTCGATTTCGAGGCGCGTGCAATGACATCGATCAGGCGCTCATGTTCGTTCGAGCCCAATGCAATGAGGACCTCTTTTACACCGTGCCGGTCAATTACTGTTTCGAGTTCTTCGGTGGTCCCCAGCCGTGGAATGATGAGCTGTTTGGGGGCATTGCCGCGCTTTCCGTTCCGGCGCTCGATGGTAAACGACGCCGGACCATGAGCATACCCATTTCCGGATGGGTACACGAAACCGATGACCTCATATCCCAGACGCGGATAATGGGCGACGCGTGCCGCTAAATCCTTCGCATTCTCCGGGTCCCCAATGACAATCGATGGCCGGGTTCCCACCCCGCTTTCAAGCAACCGGCGCTGCCCATAGCGAATCAGAGATCGAATACCAATGCACAATGCCGCGGTAATAATCCAATACGTAATGCCGAGTAAGCGGGGATCGTTAGCGGTAGGGCTGGTCGTATCGAAGGGATCCCACCACATTAAAACGGAAAGCAGAATAGTCCCTACCGCAAGTGTTTTGAGAATCGTAATGATCTCATCGAATGGTGCACGCACGTACCACGGCCGGTAAAGTCCGAAGAACACAAACAGCACCATCCAAAAAACGTAGATGAACAGCGCGGACTGAGGGAGCAATGCCGGCGTAAGATCGCTTACCCCATGGTGAAAAACAAACCAGCCGGAATCGACTCGAAGCCAATAGAAGGCGAGCCACGCTGCGTTGAGCGCGAGAAAGTCCCCTGCGACGAGCAGGATGAGTTCCTTGCGCGGCATCACGAGCGAATGGCCTCCTCAGATATCACCGCCTCTTTCATTGGTGATGTCACCGAAAGGCGGGTTGTTTGTGTCCAAAAAAACCGCTCTCGCCGAAGGAAAAAGCGAAGAACGCCAATGCCGAAAGCCACATTCATTATCGCAAACCAGTTGATATGGCTGAGGAGCGGGATCGGGCGTTTCGAAATACTGAATAAAGATCCCGCAGCAAGTACCATCAGCCCGAGTGCTTCGAGCGACGCGAGCGGAATTACCCAAGCCTGCCGGGTATGGTGCCAGAGTGCAAAGACGGTGGTGCCCAGCAGTACTGCAATGGCAAATGGAGCAAACCATCGAAATAATTTATGAGACCATAGCATGATGGACGCCCAGCCGCTTCGTGGGGACAACAAACTGGGAAACAGTGCAAGCGTTGCAAGTCCACGAGCGGCAAAGCGTGCTTTGCGCTGGAACTCTTCTACCATGGTACGCCCAAAATATTCGCGCGCGACGGCCCGATGCTCGAATACCATGCGATTGCCAGATTGAATAATATTTAGCGCGATGTATAGCTCGTCACAAATCGGTTTGTTCGGAAGTTGCTTCCAAAGCGTTCGCCGAATACTGTAATGTCCCCCAAAAATACCGACGGTGGAATGGAGCATGGCTTCGTCCATTCGGAGCCGGTTCTCGACCGACATATAATATTGCTCAGATCCCAGCGGCTCCGCGCGAATTCCTTCTTCTCCCGAAAGCAGAAGATTGCCAGCAACTCCGCCGACGGAACTATCGGCATAGTGCGTGGCGTGGCGTTCGAGGCAATGAGGGTCGAGGGTTACATCCGCATCGGTAAAAAAGAGAAGGTCGCTTTGGGCACGAGCTACTAAATCATTGACGACTGGAATTTTTCCTCGACGAGTTTGAAATTCAAAGAGCTTAATGTGTGGATGAAGCGAGCTATACGAGCGCAACAGTTTTCCGGTCCCATCCGACGAACCGTCAGAGCCTACCAAAATTTCATAAGTACCGGAATAATCGAGTTGAAGAAGCGCATCGAGGCATTGAGCGATCACATCTTCTTCATTATAAACCGCAAGAATGACTGAAATCGATGGCCGCATGAGCGCGTTCTGCTGCCAGGGGCTACCATGCCCGGTGCTCCAAAAACGCATCAAGAAGGGGTAGAGCACATAGGCGTACACTACAAGGAGTGAGCAACCAACAATAATGATTAGATCTAACACTTAGATAATAATGCTCTTCTCGCGCGCAGCCACCTTCAAAAGGCAGTCGCTATATAATTGTTCAAATCGCTCCCCAATAACTTGCCAGGAGTACTCTCGTTCTACAAGACTACGAGCGGCATTCCCCAGAGATTTGCGCAATGCCGAAGCAACGAGTAGCGTTACTACGGATGAAGCGAATTCGGCTGGCGTGTCTGCAATGCGTAATTCGAAATTATCTCGTCCTAAATTCCCTTCCGCTGCAATCGTTGTTGCAACCACTGCTTTTCCAGAAGCAAAAAAATCCAGCAATTTCAGTCTCATCCCGCCCCCGATACGAAGTGGCACCACCAGAACGGCAGAACGGGCTAAATAGTCACGCACATCTGGCACTCGGCCGAGCAATTGTACCCGGTCGCCAAATGGTGCTGCGAATCGCCTTAGGCGCTCCGAATTCTTGCCAATAACGTCGAATTGGACGTGCGGACGCTGCTTCTGAATCAAGGGAAATATCGACGTAAGAAAATAGCGCACCGCATCGTAATTCGGATCCCACTCGAGGCTGCCGACCCAAAGTATGCGGTCCTCATCTTCCGCCAAGTCGCGTGGATGAAAATATTCCGTATCAACTCCGGCAGGAATGACTTTTAGTGCTGCATTGGGAGCATGCTTTCGCATAATTGCGGCATCTGCCTCAGTGATGGCCGCAATCGCATCGAAGCTGTTGAGAAAGTGAATCTCTTCTTGCTTCAGCCGCTGGCCGTGGATTTTGGCCACAAGGCGCTTGAGTGGATTTGGTTCTGTACTGGCAAAGCGCTCGTAAATTAACGCCTCGAAGTTGTGCTCGCGCAACACGACTGGAAGCCCATATTTCTGCTTAATCCAGAGACCGTATTTTCCCATGTGGGAATGGTCCAGATGTACAATATCGAACCGCTCGCGTTCCAGGATTTGCTTTAGACGTACGAACATTTCCGGCATCATGCGCCGCTCAATAGGATAGGCACCGCGGAACAGGGTCCGGAGCAGAACCTTCCAGCGCGCCGGCAGGGAACGTGAAACTAATTCGACCTTCGCATATTTCGAGAGAGCTTCGGCAGCTTCACGCGTTTCATCCTTATTCTCTAATGGGAACGTAACCAGCGTTATACTGTGCCCCAACTCCGCCAGCGACTTGGTAATATTAAAAATCCCAATAGCTCCGCCATCCGTAAGCGGCCAGGGCATACGCGGAGCGAGTTGGAGGATGGTCATTACTTTACGTTCCCATTCGCTGATAAGGAACGACGGGCTTTATGGGAGCCGTTAGGCCATTCCGTATTCCCTGGATAAAATAATGTAGGCAATTCTTTCTTTGCTTGAGGGATAAATAAAGACCGCCTACTAGATAGTATGGAATTAAAATGGGAACCCGCAACGGGCGATATTTTCTTCCAAAATAGAAGAAGTTGTGAACAAGATTAATGACATACGGTGTACATTCTTTCTTGGTCTGGACTTTCTGTACCCTATCCTTAAATCCGCCAGTTTGTGATCCCCAATGATCAATCACACTTGCCGGTTCAAAAAAAACTCGGTAGCCCAATTGCCTTGCTCGTAGTGAGAATGATGCGGATGAGCCAAACTTATCCCCAACGAGATTTGGATCATCAAGCGGCGTATGTTTCAGGACTTCGCGTGCAATGAAACACCCAAATTCATGGCTGAACTCGATGTATTGTGGCCGGTATCCTCCGTTCAACTGTGCAACTGGCATCATATCGAATCGAAATCCGACGCGGAAATTGGGCGGAGCTTCATCCTGTAAGTCCTCCTGTCCGAAGTCATAAAAGATAACCTTTGATTGAACAATTTTTTCGCCCCGCTCCAGTAAAGGTAACACTACCGCAATCCATCCATGGCGAGGGATGCAATCATCATCAAGGCAGACTATGAAATCTCCTTTGGAGCTTTCAATAGCAGTGCGCTTCGCCATTTCTGCATTCCTGCCGGGTCCTTCCACGATCAAAACATCTTGGAACTGTTGTGAAATCGCTTCACGCGTGCCATCCGTAGATTTATCGTCAGCAACAATAATATTAATGGTCGCAACCTGAAGAGATGCTTGATCGGATTGCAGCGAGGAAATGAGCTTGCAGAGTAGTTCGCGACGATTGTATGTTGGAATGATAATGTCTATAGTCATATAATGCTATCGTTGGCAAGTAAGAATAAAGTCGTCGGAATTTTCATAACACTGTGCTAACGTGCCTTTTTAAGTATGAGTTTAGCCAGGAGAAGTTTTTCAGATTCGAGTGTGGAATGCCTTAGACGGATGCAGATTGGACCGGGTCGGGTATTATTCCAAATTTGGACTTACTGCGTTTGTTTTCCGAATGCGACGCGATAAGGCTCTAACTTCCTTAAGTGGGAGCACGTTCGAGAAGTGTATAGAGGTATAAAATATTCCTAAGCCAATGAGGAGCGATAGTGCCGTGCTATTAGTATTCGATTGGATGAACCAGAATCCGAGAAGAGCAGCGCCCGATGCAAGCCCGGTCTTTGCAGTAGCAAGATTGAATTTACGAGCATCGAAGTAATCAGAGCGACGCGATAGCCACACGATGGCGATTGCACCAAGCGCTGAAGCCAGGAGTCTTCCAAACATTGCGCCAGTCGCCCCGTGGGAAGGGATGAGCAAAAGGTCCCCCACGATAACAAAGCACATAGCAATTCCAGCGTTGGCTGTCATAAACCAGGCTTCATTGGCTGCCACGCTAATTTCCATCATTAAAGTGCTGATAAATACTGGTAAGAGCATCCAGCCCGTCCAAATAAAGAGTGGCGCGGCGGCAGCATATTTACTGCCCAGCAGGGAAGGAATAAGCCTGTAGGCAGTTGCCGTAACAATGATTGCAATTGCTGCGCCGCTGACAAGCAATAGTCGGAGGGACACATCCAGCAATTGCTTCGCTCGCGTTTCATCGCCCCGGTGGAGGAGCCTCGTAATTTCCGGGGCCGTGACTGCCGCGAGCACAAATGCGAACGCGGAAAGCGCCGTACTAAGCCGAATAGAAACTCCATAATTGGAGACTTCAAATGGAGTGCTTAAGTGATACAGGAGGATATTGTCGATTTGCGTATAGACCGTGAAGAGCGCTGTGCCAAGAACCAGAGGAACTGAAAATCTCAGGAGTTCCTGCATCGTACTCCAATCCACTCGTAACGAGATATGTTCGCGTTGTAACCAGACTGCAATGGAGCGGACGAGCAGAACAAACCCCGGAACGTTACATAAAACGTAAATCCAAATAACCTCGTCGAGCACAAAATGCCGATAAGTCGCCAAAATCATTAGCAGTGCGAACGCGAGGGCATCAAACAAGCCAAAGAGTGCCGTTAAGTAATATTTCCCTCGTCCCCGAAGGACGGAGTCGCCCACGGAACGAACAATCACTAAACGAGAGGAGATAAGGAGCGAAATCAATAAGATGCTCATGGTATGACAGACCCGAGCAGGATAGAGCATTGGCGAAACTATCGTCACAAGCAGAGCAACTACTACGGAAAGTGAAACTCGTAGGGTTAAGGCACTCCCCAACAAGGTTCCTCGACGATCGATGCCTCCGGAAAGCACTTGCTCTTCGGACTGCGCGAACAATCTTGTAAAGAGTGGATTCATGCCTAAATCCGCAATGAGCGCCATAAGCCCCACGAAACTAATCGAGACGGTGAACTCAGCATACTCCAAATGCGAAAGTAACCGTGCAATGAGTATCTGGCCTACAAAAAGGCTCCCATAGGAAAGCACATTTAGAATGAATGCAGAAACCGTTCCTCGCACGATCCGTGAACCGAGCGAGGGTTGCGAACGAGAAATGGTTGCTTCGATCATTTTAAGTGAATACTCGCGCGTTGAAAAGTCGTAAGGTCATAGATTGTACAGTAAGTTTCTTCGATTCCCACTTTTTTGGAACGGGCTGAAAGCGCCGTGTGTACTATAGCCCGACAAATACATTCTCGAGCCTGATGATTCAATCACACCTTGCCTATCAGCTAAGCAATCAAAAATATTATATTGCGGCGATTGGGGTTTCCCTACTCATTTTTCTGATAATCATCCTTGAACCCCTGGGCTCAGGCAATGCCGTGCTGCACTCGATGGCGCTTGACTTGGTACGCTATGGGAGGGTTCCGTATATCGGTTCATGGGATAACAATTTTCCCGGAATTGCTTTTGTGCATGCACTCGCAATCATTTTGTTTGGTGGTTCAGGTGTCGCTTTCAGGATATTCGACATCCTGGTCCAACTTATTTTCGTTGCCTTCCTTTTCAAATTTCTTTCGCGTTGGTTAAAACCGCATGCTGCAGCGCTTGCCGCTATCTTTTATGCAGCCTATTACGTCGCCACGTGGAACATTTATGGGACGCAGGATCCGTATGGCATGATGCTGGTGTTTGTCGCAACAGCACTGGTACTTCCTAAACCCGGAGGGAGCGACGTACATTTGATTCGAATAGCTTTAGCGGGAGTCATTATTGGATTCTCGTTCTTGATGAGGCCAACCTTCCTCTTGTTCACTGCATTGCTGGGACTTTATATTTTGCTTCCGTCGAATTACTCCCTTCCTGTTCGTGTGGTGAGGTGTTGTATCTTTGGAATATGCTCCATAATTCCTACTGCTATTCTTTTACTCTATTACAGCACTATACCCGGTGGTGTGGATGCTCTTTACACGGCTGTTATTCGTTTCAATCTCGATTTGTATACCCGACTTGGAGGATCGAGTTTTTGGATTGAAATCTATCGTTCCGGCCTTATGATTCCATTGGCGATAGCCGCAGTAGCCTTGAAGAAAGAAGAACGCCCGGCAATCTTTAGGAGCATTCCCACGATGCGGGAAGTATTTCTGTTTATTGCGTTTGTTCTCGGAGGGCTCTTTATCGTTATTTACATGGGGAAGCACTGGCGTTCCCATTTCGCACCATTTTATATGGCATTGGTTCCCTTCTCGGCAGTAGGCATCGAGCGTGTACGGCTCTGGTTCAAAGATGAGCTGTACCGCCATTATGCCATGCTGGCCTGTGTGGTTCTCTCTTCCTTCATCGCTTACAATCCGATAGGACCGATTGCATTTGCGCTCGGTTTGCTGCAACATAAGAATCCGTTCCAAGCCGCAGACGATGCACGGCGGCCAAGCCCCATCTTTGGTGCGAAGCCCGAACATGCACTGCTCGCATACCTCGAAAAACCAGAGAACCAATCCGGTACCATCGAATTTTGCGGATTCGATCCATACTTACGGCTCGATCTTCCGCGCCCCTTTATGAGCCGATACACGACCTTTCATGCGCTCGCCTTCCGCACAGACTACACCACGGTCGGAACCCCTCATTATACTGACTATCAGAAAAAATGGCAAGCGGCTTATGTACAGCAACTTAAGCAGGTGAAACCTCGATTTATCATTTTGGGAAGGAATACACCATTCTTTTACATTCACGATATTTATTACGATTGCCTGCGATATCTGCCGGGATTCAATAGCTTTTTCCAGTCAAACTATCGTTATGATACGGCCTTTGGGGGATTTCAGGTCTACCAGTATAGTGAATAGTTCATTACCTAAATAGAAGTGTGATTGAACATTAAGTCGCAAAAATATCCATGGCAATACAAAAAAAGCGGTGGTTTGAAGACAGGTTCCTCTGGTCCTCGGTTTTTGTTTCAATAATCGTGCTTCTTCCGGTTCTTATTGAACCGTTAGGATTCGATGACGTGGTACCTCAACTCGCGGCCCGTGATTTACTTTGGCATGGTAGAATACCATACATTGGTTTTTTCGATCAAAATTTCCCAGGATATTTTTATATTCATGCTGGTGAACTTCTATTATTCGGCTCTTCCGAAATTGGAGTACGAATCTTTGATATCCTAATTCAACTCTTATTCGTTGTATTTCTCTATCGATTTATATTGAGATGGACCGAGCCTAGCACAGCGGCACTTATAGCGATTCTCTACACCCTCTACTATGTCAGCGCTGGCTCCGAGGTTTATGGTCAACGCGATGTCTATATTGCGATACTCGTCCTTCTCTCATGTTCCTTCTTTGTTCCGGATCGTTTATTTGATTGGAAATCTACCCTTGTTTCAGGTCTCATCATGGGAGTGACAGTTGTTATACGTCCTACATCCCTACTATTTGCTGCTATTATAGCCTTATTTTTACTTTTGGACGATTCGTATCACATAACGCGTCAACGTCTTGGTTCAGCAATCTCGTTTTTTACGTATTCGTTACTTCCGATTGCTTTTGTAATCGCCTGGTATATACAAATTCCGCGCGGCATTGAGTCTTTTTATTTAGCTACTATCCGCTTTAATCTGGATGTGTATGCAAGAACACCGACTAACCACTCATTTTGGTGGGAGATGGCTAGGATGACTTTCCTAATACTTTTTGCATTCGTCGGTACCTTCGGGCATAATCAACGATTTCTACGCCGTGTTTTTACGAGCAAAGAAAGAATATTATATTTCAGCTTGGTTCTTTCTGCCTTATTCATTGCTTTAATTCAAGCGAAATACTTTCGGTATCATTTTGCTCCGTTTTTCATACTTCTTGTGCCGCTTGCGGCAGTAGGAATTAAGAATATAGCATCTCGCATTCCCCATTTAGGAAAAGTGCCGCATTCTTATCTTATTTTAGTTGCCTGTTTTCTTTGCACCTTTATAAGATTTAAACCAATTAGTTCCTTGGCCTTTGGGCTGGGATTATTGGAACATCAAAATCCTTTCAAATTCACGTATCAAATTGACCATCCTGATTCACTATACGGGGCTAATGCTGAGCAAAACTTGTTAGCATTCATGCGATTACCTGAGAATTCTAAGGGAGCTATTGAGGTATGCTCTTGTGATCCAGTGTTGCGATTTCATCTCAAGAGGTTATGTGTTAGTCGTTATCCTACTCTTGTATATCTCGCGATAAAAACGCCAGAAAACGGGTATACAAGCTACCAACTACGGTGGCAGCGCAATTATGTGGATACACTTCGAATAACGAAACCCCGTTTTATAATTATTGGTCGGAAAATGAAATTTTGGGCAATATCGAACTTCGATAATTTTCTTCATTCGCTACCAGGATTCGACAACCTGCTTTTCACTTATTATCAGGTGGATACTGTAATCGGGGGATACGAAGTGTATCGATTAAAGAATGGTCAGTCTTTCCCTGTTAGATAATTTAAAGTTCCTAATTTTTCGATCACAAGCGAGAATAACTCCGGCAGATATACCCATCCAAATGAGAACGGACTTCCTATCGAATGCGGGGCCAACATAGGCTCCTATTAATATTGCGACTAGAAAGCCACTCACGGCCCGGACCAATGTCCGAGAAAAAATGGAAAGCTGGGGTGACCGGGCGAGTTGAAACGATTTATACAGAAACCATCCATTCGCAATTATAAACAATAAACCGCCTATAAATCCTGTTTTGAAAATAAGATATAGGTAACTATTATGGCTAAAGCCCATCCAGAGATGGACTTTATCAATAATATTGAAGGTACGAAACTGCGTTCCAAAGCCATGTCCCAAAATAGGAGATTTTAGAATTCCATTCCATTCGTCGCGCCATTCGGCATATCGATTTAGAAGAGATGGGTCGGTGCTTGCCTTTTGAATCGAAAGAAAACGTAATCCAAAATTGAAAACCAAAAGCCTGAGAATCCGCACAGCAAAAATTGTCGGGACGAGCAACCCGGATCCAACACAAAACGTTACCAAACCTCGCTTAATTCCACTTCGGCGTTCTTCCGGGGTTCCTAGCAGAAGGACAATAATAACGCCAACAAAGACAGCAATATACATTGCTCGAGTAAGAGAAATAACTAATCCTGCTAAAGCGTAAATGAGGAAAAGAATAGCCCCAACGACCGTCGTTTTTTTTCGAATGACCATAAGTAGAGAAACCAAGAGTGGAATCATTAGGCACGTCAAGGTCAAATCCGCAGTGGCGCGTTCTGTTTGGTAAAGGTAAAATGCCTCGGCAACATTATTACGAAAAATAAGAATGTTCCACGTAATAGTAATAAATCCTGATGCAATGATTAATGCCGTTAACCAATATTCCTGCCGAGAATCAGGTTTTACAAACCGTTCATATAAGATTGGCAATATGAGAAATGGTGAAAGATTAAGCATTTCACGTAAAGCATCACCGAAGGAGTTATGATCATTATGAAGACCGATTATAGTCACCGCGATTGACCAAATTGCAAAAAGAGATATAAACAATATTCCGATTGACTCACTGATTTGCTGACGTTCGATCAGACGAATTTTAACAAGCCAGTATGCTGTGATACTGGCCAAAATCGCACCTACTACGAGGTCAAAAGCAGTCGGTATGTTGCCAGATAGCGATTCCTTGCCATGAATCGTTAATGCAAGATTTAAAATAATGAATCCAAAAATGGAAGCCACTCCATTTCGTATGAAAGCCACAGCAATTCCAGCTCCAAGAAGTGCTGCAAGGGGAAGCAACGATTTGGCCACAAACATGGTCCCCAAAAGGGTTGCTAATGTGCCAATCCCAACTAGGATCTGTTGACGTCTCGATAGTTCAAACACCCCATTCTGAGTCATCATGTTTATTGGTCCTGAATTAGCGAGCCACGACTTTGAAAAGTAGTTGTCATTAAATTCCCAAACTTTCGCGGTCGTGAGCGAAATTTTGTTTGAGTCGCTGCGTGCCCGCAAGGAACATTATTACCATCGACATCAGTACCGCGCTGCCCACCATCGCCGCTAAAATGATAATCGATCGATGTGGCCCGGCTTTGTGGACCGGTACGCTGGCGGTGTCCAGCGTGACAAATCCATAGAGGTTCTTCGATTCGTCGAGTTTGGCTTGCTCGTAGGCGGGAAGGATAAATGCTTTCAGCTTGCTCTGGATCTCCACATCCCGCATCAGCTTCAGATATTGTAGCGCGGCTTCGGGCATTAACTTTGTGGGAACGAATGCCCCAGCCTTGACGTCCTCGCCCGCCTGCATCTCGCCAATCTTGCTGGCGAGCTCATCGACCGTGGTTTGGTACACCGTGACCTCACTCGAGTTCGCGCCGTACATCTGTTTGGCATTGTCTAACTGAATCTGGGCTGAATATTTCTGCGCTTCGAGTTCCGCCAAGGCTGAAAGTTCCGCCTGGGCCTGCTGCGGTAACGCAAAGACTCCATATTTCTGTTGAAATGCTCCAAGCGCTGCTTCCGCGGTATCCAGATCGGCTTTATTTTGCTCGTAACGCGCCTGCGCCTCGCTGATGTTATGCTTCGCCTCTTCTTTGGCAAGCCGGCTATTGACATCGTTGATGGCACCCACCACCGCGTTCGTTACCTGGGCTGCGCGCACCGGACTCGTATCTTCGAAGGAGACGATAAAGTTGCCCTCTTCGGTTAACTCGCCGTCTAAATTCTTATTGAACTCATCGACCGCATCCGAAAATGATTTGGCCTTATAAAGAGTAACATAGTTGAATTGCTTGACCATGTTACCCATGAGTTCCCGGCTGCGCATCAGCGAAAGGGGAGTATAGCTCTCCTCACCGCCGTGCAACTGCGAAAGTCCGATATCTTTCAGGCTGCTGGCCAGGCCGGAGGTCAGCGCGTCTAATCCGCCGCCTTGATGTCGCGCGGGAAGAATCACTGCGCGCGCCTTGTAGTAGTTGGGGATAAACAAGAACGAATATACTCCGGTAACGACCGTGACAATTGCTGTGACCGTGATAATCAGCGTTTTATGCCGAAGCAGAATGGTAACGTTTTCGACCCAGGCCTTGCGCGCCGGTGTCAGTGGCAGTCCGGGAGAGGGTAACCCTTCGGTTCCCAGTTCCGGTATGGTCGTTCCTCCGGTCGCCATTGCTGTGGCATGCGAAGCTTTTGTTTCAGGAATAGCTGAGCTCATAAAATTTGGTTTTCCGGGTGATTCTCTTAGAACAGAACCTGCGCTCCCATAGCGACCAATGTCTCTGGGGTCGATTCGGGTGCATACGATATTGGCAGGCCACTAAGATTGAATCCCGGCGTGATAGGAGGTTGATTTAAGTAATCCACCGTCGACTTTGTTCCGCTCGCATAGAAAATGATACCGCGCCAGGGCTCGAAATCCACATCGGCTGTAAACGTTAGGATGTTAACCCGACGGCCTTCCAGAAAATGGGTATCGTTCGGAGCGCCTTCTGCGTTCATACTGACGCGATAGTCCGCGCCCGCATTATAGAGCATATTTCCAGCTGTGTCATAGACATTTTCGCCACGCTCGATGAATTGTGCTTGAAGGGAGAGCGTCCATTTCGAGTTGGGATTCCACCGGAGCTGAGTCCAAAAACTCTGAGCGTTTGGCCCAATTTGGCTTCCGAGCAGCCGTTGCGCTGTGGAGTAGGATCCAACCGTGTCCCAGTGTGAGTAGGTGTAGGGCAGAATGCGAATCCATTCCGCTTCCCAATCGAGATCCGCAATTCCGAACGGTTGAGCCCACATGATTCCAAGCTGATCGCCTCCTTTATTCGACCAATATCCCGTGCCGATCTCGTTTATTACGAGGTCCTGAATGAAAGCTTGTCCGCGGACTTCTATATTCGGTACAATTTCCCAGCGTGCATGAAGACCCAGCATTCCTAAATTCTGGTCCTGAGTGCCATCTAATTGGTGTTTCACCACCTCGAGGAACGAAAATGGATTGAGATACGCAATATCGGGACGAGTAATTACACGAATGTCGGTAAAGCCAGCTTCTGCCTGCTTGCCAATGGCGACCGTGAGGTCGTGGACCGCGACATACTTCGTCGGATAGGGGAGTTGGTCTGAGAGCGAATCGGGCACTAACGATGCGAAGATGGACTGATAGCGGACCGCCCCAACATGCCCGGCAAGGCTAAAAAAATCGTACGTCGGCACGCGCTCCGAGGCGGACAGAAGAATATTATCGTCTTCATATCCCCCGCCGATGGCGATTGGCTCGCGCGCAAGCTTGCCGGTGAACCAATCGTTGTTGTAGGAAAGCTCGGCCGTGGTGAAATCGAAAAAGTTACTATAGTAGCGCAAATTGATATTCGTGCTAAGAAGTGGTTCTTCCTCCGCAAGTTGCTTATTACCAATCGCTACACCATTTGTCGTTTGCATGAAATATCCGACATGGCCGGATAGAGTTCCCGAAAATCGTCCGCCGATATTTAGAAGTTTGACAGCTTCTGAACTGGGATACGTCTGTCTGAGATATTCCGCGCTGGCAATACCATCGACAAAGAGATTCGATTTCGAGGAATCATCGAACCAGCGATAGAGATATTTATCCTTCTGGGAGAAAAGACCCGCGAAAAAAAGCGGTTCGGCATCCTGCGATGGGAACATCGTTACCGCTTCGCGAGGCTCATGCGCATAGGTTCGCAGATACTTTCTTACGAGATCGCGTTCGGTTGATGACAGGGACGCAGAAGAATCGGCTTCCCGAAGATACTCGGCTACCTCGTATTCCGAAATTGGAAGTTCCGCTTCGGAATAGCCCTGAATAAGCCCACGCACGGAAAGATGCCGCAGGAAGGGATAAACCGGATCCCCGAGCGGAACTTGCTCCACGCCGGTGTGCGGCTCGGAGGTAAGCACCTGCGCAACCGCGTTAGGTACGATCGTTACAGTAAAAAGAACAAAAAGAAGCGAGACGCGGGCCACGGTAGCGCTTATGGTTTTTTAAGGAACGTTAGATATAAACTAACGAGAAAGCCCGCAATACCAACGACCAGACTGCCAAGCGTCGCAAGATTTTGCGTCTCAAAGTTTTCTGGAAGGTCCGGTACTTTCGGAACGAAGATTTCATCGCCGGGCCCGATTTTGGTGTCGCCGGGATCCATCCAGGCCCGGGTGCCTACTTTAATAACGGCAGTTTTGCCTTCATTGGCTCCATTGGCATAGCCGCCAGCCTGAGCAATATAATAGCGGAGCGGCGCGCCAGATTTGTAATCCACATAACCCGCATTATTGACGAACCCGAAGACATACACGGTAGTGGGTTCGGTCGGAATGTCAATTTCATCTCCATCTCGAAGCGTCACGTCCGCGGAATGATCGCCCTGTATGAGCACACGTTCCATGTCCACGTTCACATTCGGCGGGCGCATCCGCATTTGTCTTTTAAAATTCTCGGTGTCGGAAACTCCGAGGTTTTCCAGGCGCGTATCCTGGGAAACTTCTTCCGGAGATCCCTCGGTGAGCCGCTCTTCGTATCCATGGCGCAAAAGGACACCCGCCGGTGGATAGGCTGTGGAGGTAAGCCCGCCCGCCGCTTGCACGATTTCCGAAAGCGTCGTTTGTCCATCGGTGATAGGATAGACGCCAGGAACCTGGACTTGCCCTCGCACGATGACTACCGCAGCATCGTGTTCCTCCGGCAGGGAGCGCACGATAATACGATCGTTGGGTTCCAGCGCTACATCGGGCGCGGTATGCGCTTCGATTGCAGCAAGATCGTAGATCTGCGGCGCGTCCGCTTCACCATCCGGAAGCGTGCGTACTAATTCCACGTGATGAATGTCTGCATTTGCGGAAGGTCCGAATGCGTATTGAATCGCTGCCGACAGCGAATCGCCCTGGACGAATTCGAAATCGCCCGGTGATTGAACGGCGCCATAGACTCCAAGGGAACCGGCATGTAGGTCGCGAAACGGCACGACGATAACATCGCCCTCCCGCAACGGCTTGGATGCATTGGGATCGTGGAGTGCGTCATAACGGACAAGGTCCACACGGTCTGTTGTACCATCGTTATGGGTAACGGTAATGTAGCGTTGGCTTGCCGGCGCAATCTGCCGTTTTCCGAAATAGGATTCCAGTCGCTTGCGGCTGGCCTCCTCGATGAGCCGCTGCTGAATGATTCCAGGATCCACCGGTGGTTGGTTGGAGGGTTCGATTTTATTGGCAAGATCGACGGCAACATCGGCACGGGTGGCGGCCGTAAGCGCATAATCGCCCGGATCAGCAACGTCGCCCTGCACCTTAACCAGGATTTTTCGGGGCTGGTAAATGGTAAGCGAAATTGGTGGATTATTCGTGCTTGCTTTCCGGGCTGCAAAAGATTCCGCAGCTTTTTGCAGTACCTCATCTCGAATTTCCGCAAAGGTTTTGCCCTGAGTATTGAAGGCCCCGAGGTTGGGAATTAGCAGCATATTATCCGAAGAGACAACGGGATAATAGGCTTCTCCACTGGTCCAGAAGCGGCATTCAAGCACATCGCCGGGACCCATGTGATAATCTTTGGGATCGATCGCGCTCTGAAACGCCGTGGGTTCCGAAGCAGTTGGGGGAATGCTGCTTTTATCCGGTGAAATCGTAGGGAATGGCGATTGGGTACTCGGCGCGGTAAACTGCGCGCGCGTGGCTTGTGCCATTCCCATTGTGAGAATGGCGGTCAGGAGTGCTGCTATGGTTCGTTTCAAAGCTTCTCTTCTAAAATTATTGCGATGCGGTCTGCGGCATGGCCATCCCAAAGCTGTGGAACCCGGTACGGTTTCCATTTTCCTTGGAGCGCTCGCTCCGCATATGCGAGGACCCGTTCCAGGTCCATCCCGAGTAATTCATTGGTCCCTTCCTCGACCGTAATGGGCCGCTCCGTATTCTCACGCAAAGTAATGCAAGGAATTCCGAGCGCCGTGGTCTCCTCCTGAATACCCCCGGAATCCGTCAGCACAAGGCCGGCGTGACTCTGAAGCGCAAGGAAATCCAGGTAACCCGCTGGCTCGATCAGTGCGAGGTGCTGCATCCCCATTACGCGGCTGGCGAGGCCGAAATGCTCGATGCGGTTGCGCGTCCGTGGGTGAACGGGAAATAAGATTCGCGGAACAAACGCCTGCATCCGCTCAAAAAGCTCCACGAAGCGTGATAATGAATGGGCTTCGTCCACATTGTTGGGGCGGTGCAGCGTTACCAGAGCATATTGTTTTGCCTCAAGGTCGAATTTCCTGGCGAGTTCCGGAAATCGTGCGCGGGCCTTGGGTAAATATTTTTGCACCGAATCGATCATCGTATTACCGACGAAAAAGACCCGGTCAGGAGAAATGCCTTCATGTTCGAGATTTTTGAGGCCGCTCGGCTCCGTTACGAAGCAATACTCCGAAAATTCATCGGCGACAATACGATTGATTTCTTCCGGCATCGAGCGATCGAACGAGCGCAAACCGGACTCAATGTGGCCCAATCGAAATTGTGCCTTTGCGGCAACAATCGCCGAGGCTAGGGTCGAATTGACATCGCCTGCAACGAGGACCAGATCCGGCTTCTCTTCCGTGAGCAGCTTTTCCATCTCGATCATGACTTTGGCGGTCTGTTCGGCATGTGTTCCGGAACCCACACCCAGGAACCGGTCCGGCTGCGGCATATCGAGATCGTGGAAGAACACGTCGGACATGTTCGCATCATAATGCTGGCCGGTATGAACGAGCATCGTTTCGAACTTGCCAGTCGCCCGCACGGCTTCGAGTACCGGCGCTACCTTCATAAAATTTGGTCGCGCGCCAACAACAAAAAGGATTTTCTTCAAGGAATAGATAGTCCAAGTTCTCTTAGACGATTTGCGACTGACTCTTCCGTTTTGCCAATCGTTATGTCCAGAAATGCGAGATAATCGGTCACATACGACTTAGTAAACTTCTTCCCAAGAATAGCACCGTGTGCGATCATGTGACGATCAATTAGGTATTCGTCGAGTCGATCAGCAGCATCCTTTGCGGCGTTGCCTTGCCGGCCCCACGATTCCGTGAGGTCGGGAATCTCCAGCAATGATTTCATGGCTTCACGTACACTTGAAGAATCGGGAGTATTCAGTTCGGAAATTTTGAGCTTCGAAAATTCCAGAAGTAACGACCGCCACCGATCCCCAACAAAGTACCAAGGGTAGAGCTCGTTCTTACTACTCACCGAAAGTTTTGCACTTTTTGTGAGCGCAATCGAGCGACGAAGATCTTCTGGCAAGTCCAAGGGATCTTTCAGGGAACTCGCGATCGCACGAATTGCTTCGGTCAAACTATTCTCAATATATGCTTCCCAACATGCCGTTAGCAGCACAATCGCAGATTTGTGGAGTACCTCGAATTCTGCGGATCGACGGCCCCGAGTTTCCGAACCGGATTTCGTTCGATATTCATGGAGTTCGGAATGAAAGGAAAGCAGGAGTTCTACCTCCTTCTTTTGTAACTCATATTGAGCGAGAGCATTAGACATTCGGCAATAATTCTATTCTCCTGTCAAGGAATGTCCGTGTACCCATTTGTTCCTTCCGGGTATGGTAAGTCGGGTAATATAACCGCGAGCAAGCGAGGCATTATCAACGGTCTGCAGTTCCAAATATCCCTGCTTCGTCAGATGTTCGATCTCATTCGAGAGCATCTCTTTGGAGACATCGAGGCCCTCTTCCCGAAGACGATATCGCAACTCCTCGGAATTGATCCAAGGATTTTGCTCTCGCAATTGAGCGAGCAGCACCGTTATAATTTTCTGGTCCATATGCACCGGTTGATAAACTATAGGCTATATCGAAAAGTGCGGTCGAAGGAATTGCGCCTTTACCGCTCCTGTCTTCGTCCGCTTCCCAACAGCACAATCTTTTCCCGGAGTGCCGGCTCCGTAATCCGTTGCGTCGCATTCCGCGTATCGATCACACAGGAAGCCGTGCGGACAAGGAACTCGTAATCGTATTGCGTATGATCGGTAGCGATGATGACAATGTCGGCGCTTTTGATCGTGGCTTCGTCGAACGGTTTCGCAGTTAGCGTTTGTCCTTTAACCCAAAGTTGTGGCACGAAGGGATCGGTGTAGGCTATATTCTTTGCGCCGTCGTCCATAAGAAGTTCCATCACCCGGATGGCCGGAGAGTGCCGCGTATCGTCCACATCGCGTTTGAAAGCAACGCCGATCACGAGAATCTTTGCATCGCGAAGGCGGATCGGAAGTTCCGCAACCGCTTTAAAGACCAGGTCCTTCACGTAGAAGGGCATGGACTCATTCGTCTCCGCCGCTAACGTGATGAAATTGGTCTCGAAATCGTAGGCGCGGGCTTGCCAGGAAAGATAGAACGGATCGATGAGTATGCAATGCCCGCCGATGCCCGGGCCCGGATAGAACGGCATGTAGCCGAACGGCTTCGTGGCTGCCGCATCCACCACTTCCCACATGTTAATACCGCCCATGCGGTCGCACAGCTTCGCAAGTTCGTTGACGAGCGCGATGTTAACGGAGCGGAAAATATTTTCAAGCAGCTTTTCCATCTCCGCTACTTTTGGACTGCTTACAGCGATGACATGCTCGATAATCTGCTGATTTGTGAGCACCGCCAGCCGTGTACAAGCCGGAGTCACGCCACCTACGACGATCGGCGTATTTGCCGTCGTCCACTTCTGGTTGCCGGGATCGATTCGTTCCGGGCTGAAGGCGAGAAAAAAGTCTTCGCCCACCTGCTTGCCGGTTTCGTTCAGGATAGGCAGCACGGCGCCTTCGGTCGTATTCGGGAAGGTCGTGGACTTAAGAATGATGAGCTGCGCGTGGGGCGTGCCGTCTGCGGTGCCGTCCTCGGCACGCCATTCTTCCGCTATCGCCTCGGCCGCGCTCGTGATATAGCTGATGTCCGGGTCTTTATTGGCGGTAAATGGCGTCGGAACGCAAATGTAAATAACATCGAGTTCGCGAGCTTTCGTATAATGGTCCTGAGCGCGGAATGATCCGTTCTTCACCGCCTCGCTCACATGGGCATCGGCAATATCCTGAATGTAATTTTTGCCTTTTTGGAGGAGTGCGACCTTCGTCTTATCGAGATCGATTCCCACCGTCTCGAATCCCTTGCGCGCGAACTCGATTGCCAATGGCAGACCCACATACCCCAATCCGACGACGCCGATTTTGGCGGTCGTATTCTTTAGCTTGGTTTCCAACACCGCGGCATTTCCTGCAAGCGGTCGCTGACCCTTCGCATGGTTTTCGCCTGTCGCTGGAATACTTTCAAGTTTTGCCCCCTCCTTTTTAAGAGCCTGTCCTGAGCTCGCCAAAGGAAGGGGGGAGGGGGTGGTTGTATTCAATGATTTTCCCATTATTTGGGCGGAGTACGGCTGTAATTATCGTTCTGTTTCGAGAACTCCCGGTAACGCGCCACCTCCTTGAATGCTTCCCCGCCCCAAATTTTTTAAAATGGACTGTAATAAGGTAGTACCGGCTTTTCGCTGAACTCAAAGCCGCTCATCTCGAAGAACAGGTAGCCGCCCAAGCCACGGCCATGTCGGCGCAGGCGGAACTATTGGATCGGTTCCGTTCCCAGGTCATCGAAGTGTTTCAGGAAATGGGGGAGCCGGTGGCGGCACTGAAGAAAATTCGCGAGAAGCTGAAAGATTTGCCCAAGCAGGAAATCAAAGCACCGGCTGGCCATCCGCAAAATCATGGGTCTGACGAATGGCCAGACCATTGCGGAAGCCGTTAGGAAACTGTAGCATAGTAAGGGCGGGCGGGTCCGGAGGCAAATACTTGGCTATGATTCAGAGTGGAGAGATCGGAAGTTGCTCGCACGAGAATTCTTTCGAAATCTGTAACACTTCACATTTTGGTGTGTTATATTTACATGTACAGTAATAGGCACCTGAATGGGCTGATTTCAATTATGATGGGCACCCATTTTCAAGAAAATGGTGCTTTTATGAAAACAAAACGCAAATGCGTGGCTCGCCACCTATTTCTGAAGGCAAGAACTTCCATTTTTGCCTCCAATCGGGGGATTCGCAAATTTTGCAAACTAAAGTTTGTCTGAGATTGCTTTGGTGGTCATGCATGAGTTAAACCAGACTCGTATAGAGGCGCTTGCCACGGCGTTTTGTAAGGCACGCATTGCCGTGATCGGCGATCTCATGCTCGACCGCTATACCTTCGGCTCCGTCTCCCGGATTTCGCCGGAGGCGCCGGTGCCGGTGCTCGAAATCGAAAACGAGCAGGCCCGGCTGGGTGGTGCGGCGAACGTCGGACATAATATCCTCGGCCTGGGTGCCTCGCCGCTGATGCTCGGCGTTGTGGGTGACGATACTTCCGGTCTTATCCTCAAAGGCATCTTTACCGACCTGGGTTTCCCGCTCGATGGCATCGTGACCGATTCGACCCGGCCAACCACAGTTAAGACCCGCGTCATTGCCGGCAGCCAGCAAATGCTCCGGTTGGATCACGAAATGAAGCAGGAGATTGCTCGTGACACGGAGGACCGGCTCATTGAAATCCTGGAGGAGAATATCCATTCCATAGATGGAATTATTCTTGAAGATTACAACAAGGGTGTTATCACCCGCTCGATAATCCATCGTGCAACAGAACTTGGCCGGAAGCATGGAGTGCCGGTGCTCGTGGACCCAAAGTCACAGAACTTTTTCGAATATCAGGATGCCACGGTTTTCAAACCAAACCGAAAAGAGGTCGAAGATGCACTCGGCGTTCGCCTTCACACCCGAGAGGAGACGGTCGCCGCAGGTCTGAAGCTCATGGAAATGCTCCATGCCGAAAATGTTTTGCTCACGTTGGGAGAAAAGGGAATGATGCTCTTCGAGCGCGTGAAAAATGACGGGATCTCCAACGAGCCCTTTGCCATCCCGACACGCGCGCGGGAAGTGGCCGATGTTTCCGGCGCTGGCGATACGGTTATTGCCACGCTCGCCGTCTGCATGGCGTGTGGCATGAACGTTCGGGAAAGTGCCGTCATTGCCAATCGTGCGGCTGGGCTGGTTATCGAGGAGGTGGGCATCGTACCGATTTATAGCGATCAGCTTGTTACTGCATTGTTGGAAGACATAGAAAATCGCATACCGACGAACGAATAACGCGTGGCAGCAATCCATTTCGCTCCAATCTTCGACTTCCGCGATACCTCCGATCGCGAACGGTTGAACCACTGGCGCAATGCACTAAAGGCGAAGGGAACAGTTCTCGTTTTCACGAATGGGGTGTTCGATTTGCTTCACGCCGGGCACGTAGAGTACCTCACTCAGGCGCGAAATGCGGGAGACGCGCTCATAATCGGGCTTAATGCCGACTCTTCCGTTCGCGCCATTAAGGGATCCAAGCGGCCCATTCAAAAGGAAGGCGACCGGGCGCTGGTCTTAGCGGGACTTCGGTGTACCGATGCCGTTCTAATCTTTGAGGAGCCTACACCACTCGAAATCATCCGCTTCCTTCTCCCGGAGGTGCAAGTTAAAGGAGCGGACTATTCGCGGGAAACTATTATCGGTGCAGACGTAGTGGAAGCGCATGGCGGTCGAGTGATGACGGTACCGCTTACGCGTGGCCGCTCGACCAGTGGAATTGTAGAAAAGATTTTGGAAGTATATCGATAGCCTTAAGCCATTAATCTTTTCTCAGAAGCCTGCATTCCTGAACTTTGCCCCCGGGGTTGCAGGTTTTTTGCTTATAGTAGCGTTGCTGTATTGGAGGCATTTTCTTATTAATGGCGCTCGATAAGCCTGACTCGGAGCCGAACGAAACTCCTGCGCCCCATCCGGCGACCGGAACGGTCGTGGTCGTTCAAAAAAAGCGTGGCTTCCTGCGCCGCACGCGACAGACCATTGCCTGGCTGCTATTGATTGTCCTGATCCTGGCGTTTGCTGGAATGCTGTTTATTCAATTGCCAGTCTTTAAACGATTGGTCGTAGGTCAACTCGTAAGCCTGGTCGAGCAGAGTACGAACGGGACGCTTTCGATTGGCCAGATTCGAGGAAATCTGCTGGAAGGCTTCGTGATGGACGACGTAACGCTCCGCCTGAAGACCGGCACACCGTATGACACGGTTCCCTTCATTCATGCCGATCAGATCATCGCGCGATACTCGCTCCTTCGGTATCTTCGCAGGAATGAGTTCGGGATAGAGGAGATGGTCCTGGAAAATCCGGTAGTCCGGCTGGTAAAGTTTGCCGGTGATACGAACTGGAATTACAGCCTGCTTACGAAGCCCGTTCCGACCGCGCCCAAGGCTCCTCCGCAGCGGTTTACGCAAATCGTTGATTTGCGGAGTTTCCGCATTCAAAACGGGAGCATCTACGTGCGCAATTATGATTACCCCGCACGAGGTGAGAAAGTGGTTGTACCCGCTGTGCCGGGAACGCCGCACATCATTGCCGCACCGGTCAAAGAGAATGAGATTGATTGGTCCGACATGCACGTGGCCGGATTAGATTTGGACAGCCGGTTTTATACCCATGGGGCGGATACGCAACGAGTCCAAATCCACCATTTGGGATTTACGGAAAGCGAGAGCGGCTTCTTCGTCCAGCATCTCGAACTTTCGGCGTTGCTCGATTCGGCCGAAGCAAGCATTCAAAATGCGAAGCTTACGACGGGGCATTCGGACCTCGATTTTTCGCTCGATGCTCGGCCACCTAAAATTATTAAGACCGGCTTGGTGACTTCGATGAAAAATTCCGAGGTCACTGCATCGGTTCGTGGGCCTGTCATCAGCACGTATGAACTTAAACAGCTCTTTCCGGGACCACTTGGATTCCTTGCCGGCTCGCCGGGAATTTCGCTTACAGCTAATGGCGAATTTGGCAAGTTGCATCTGAAGCAGTTAGTGCTCGATTTCAAAGGGGAGGGATATATTGATCTTACCGGAAATCTTGAAAATTTGCAGCAGGCGGATTCCCTTTCGATGGACCTGAGCCTTCAGGGACGTAATCTCTCCAATACTACGCTCGACGATTATGTGCCTGGGCTGCATCTGCCGAATATTGCTCGATTTGGAACGATTAGCATTCCCACTCTTACCTACGACGGTGAGCCACTCGACTTTCATACGAAATTCGAGGCGATGTCCAGTGGCGCAGGAAATGTGTCCGGCGATGTCATTCTGGACTTGCGCCATAATCATATCGTCTATCGGGCCGGAGTAAAAGCAGAGCATTTCAACGTCGCCGCTTTAGCCCAAGGAAAACAATACGAAAGTTCCATCACCGCCCAGGCACAGTTTGCGGGAAACGGGACCAACTGGAAAACAATGAACTCCACGATCGTAGCGAAGACTAATGGTCCTTCCACATTCGGAAAGTATCGTATCACTTCGCTCGATGCCGATGGAGCAATTGACCGGGGCACGCTGACCGCCAATCATCTCGATCTCATCGTAGCCGGTGGACCGGAAGCTCATGTTCGTAGTGCCATGGTTGGCCTTACGCAAAAGACGCTGCCGTTCCGATTCGATGGCACTGTGAAGGATTTCCATCTCGCCGATTTGCTTGGGACGAAAAATCCGGCACGGGTCGATCTCGATGCAAATATGGCAGGCAGTGCAACGGATTTTGAAGATTTAACTGGTACCGCCCATGCCCGGCTTTTCGATTTGGAATACCGTGGGCATATCTTGCCCGATGACACCGCCGATCTGAAAATCCTTCCAAGTGCCCCGGGCGAAAATATGCTGACTTTCCGCAGCCAGATCGCTGATGTTATCGTCCAACACCGATTCCAGCTTGGCAACATAACGGAAGATTTGCCACGGCATCTTAACGCGCTCATCTCCGCAATCGAAAATCGAGAATTTCCTCCGGAGGGTGAACATTTCCCAGTGACTGCGCTTTGCCCCGATTCCATCGACTTCAGTTACCGTATTCGTATCAAGGACCTGCGGCCGCTTGCCGACTTTTTGCCGCGAACCTTTCTCCTGGGGGAAGGTACGATCTATGGAACTGTAGAAGGTTGTCCGGATGGCGATCTTAATTTGACCGTAAGTGGTGATAGCCTTGCGTTTATCGTTCGGAATCGCAAGCTGCTGGACTCAACATTGATTGGTGCAGTGCTGAGCCAAGATACTATGATCTCTGGAGTTCGTGCGGAGAATGTGGATTCAACTATGCGTCCGCATGAAGATTCCGCCGCTATTTGGAGGCGCGATACTTCCGCATTTGCGCTACCCCATTTTGAAATGGGTACGCCTCGTATCCAAATGATGCCGACCACCATTCGATTGGTCATCAATCATCTTGCAAATGATCCCAAAGCAGTTCTCGACCACTTGGATGGGACGTTAGATGTCCTTTCGGATTCGGTGGATCGGCTTGGCTCGGCACTGTTGTATGAGCCAAAGGTGGGACTGGTATATAAAGATCAATCGCTTACCTTCGATGCTGCAACGGTTTATAACGATGCGTTTGGGTTGCATTTAAAAGGAACTACATTATTTCCCAATGGGAACCTCGATTGTACGCTCGATACCCTTCTTGTAAATTATCTAAACCCTTATCCGGACCCAACCGGATCCACATTAATAAATTATACCTATGTAAACGAGGAGCCTGCTCACATTCGTCTATACAAAGATGGAAGTCTTAAAGTGGATACGATAAAAATTGTTCACTCCTTACGCAACGGGGTGAATCCGGGCTATGCGGATGCTGTCCATTTAAAGTTGGCCGGAATGCTGGCCGGAGATACGATCGATGCCGGACTTATTATTCCTTCCTTCCAACTGGAAGACTTAAAAAAGATCGTCCCGCCCTTCAATCCCAATGCGAAGACATTTGACTTTGCAGAATTCAATGGTGACGTTCGTGATATGAATGTTCGGCTTTTCGGCACATTGGAACGTCCGCAATTAATAGCCAAAGTGTTTGCCGACACACTTTCGTATGCCGACGCCGGAAACGCGATCCATTTTGATTCCAATGCGCTCTTTCTGAATTATCGCGATCAGGCGTTGCGGGGCGCACTGGTCCTGCATGCGGAAGGATCGAAATCTACCCTACCCGGCAACGGAAACATTGCTTCACACCCCAGTGAACTACACGCCGTCATTGACAGCATTCCGATGACGATTGCGCTCAAGCGTGGACCCTCCTTTGCCGAGGATAGTGCGCGCGCAGCCGTCCGGCCGTTGGCGGCGCACATTAATGCCTCGGATTTTCCGCTCGATGTCGCGACGCCATTTCTGCCGCCATTCCGCCAGGTGATTGGTACCGGTGATATCCATTTTGCGGTCTCGGGAACGCGCCAGAATATTGACTATTCTGGTATGGCCTCGATTCGCCAGGGTGCTGTATTGCTCGCTGCCACGAACATGTGGTATAACATACATGGGCCGCTCAGTTTTGCGCACAATGCCCTCACGCTCGAAAATGATTCGGTGAGTAATATCCAGGGTGATGATCCCAACGGAAACGGAATTCTGAGCGGCAGCCTCAATTTCAATGGATTCGACATAACCAATTTCGATCTTGCGCTTAACTCGAAGGAGCTGATGGTCCTATCCGATGCTTCCAAGCAAGCTCTTCCGATTGCGTATGGTCCCGTCATCGTGAATACTGGCGGCACTGAGTTCCATTTTCACAATACCTTCGCTGCTCCCTGGATTAATGGGACAATCAATGTTATGAGTGCGAAGATCACTATGCCACAAACAAACGCTCCGACTGAACCGGTATCGAATGCTGGCATTATCTATGAACGGGAGCCAAATGATTCAATTGTAACTCTGCGCCAACAAATCCCAACCAGTGAAAATCGCCGGAAGGCACTGGCTCACTCCGTCGGAGCGGAATCTGTCCAACTTAGCACGATCGATGACTCGCTCTTCCCAAATCGCATGAAGAACCTGTACTTGAATGACGATGGTACGCTGTTCCGAAACGATTCGAGCGAGATACAGTCCACCGCGCCAGCAAAGAATCAGCTTACGTCCTTTGCGGATATTCTCCGCATGGATCTGCGCATTAATACCGAAGGGACTGCGGCCATCAAAATTCCCCTTAGTGCATTAGGATTTCTCGGCTCCCAACTGAATGCGGAACTCAAAAGCGGTGGGACTCTCTCCATCGAGCGTGGCAATGATCTTCAAACGCATGCAAATGGGGCCTTCGACCTATCGCCGAATTCCACGTTCACCTTTTACCAGACCTTCAATGTTACTGAAGGCAATATTACGTTCACGAATGACTTTAGCAATCCCAATATCGATGTTACTGCTGAATATACTGGGAACCATCAAAAGCAATCCGGCACGGATAACGCGCGGGTGGTGCTGAGGATTACCGGAACGAAGGATCAACCGGTCCTGACAGCCCAAATCTTCGAAGAGGGGCCGGGCGGAACCTTTGAGCCACGGTTCGAACCTACCCCGGAAGCAGCGAAGGAAGATGCAATTTATTTCCTTGCCACCGGGCAATTCAAGAACGAATTGACGGTGGAACAAGCGGGAAACCCGACTTCCGGCGTGCTGCAAAGTATGTATGCAGGATTGGGGCAGAATCTTCTCAATAACTTTATCGGTTCGACGACTCAGCAGGTTGCCATTCGATCGCTCTCGCTGAATTATGGTAACACAGCTCCAACTGGTGGACAGATCACGGCATCCATTTTACGGGACATAACGCTGAAGATTGGTGGGTATAATTACAATTCGAATATTGCCCCTGGATCAACCCCATTTAACCTTAATCTAACTACGGATATCCCATTAAGCTACATAAGTAATGCTCCGATTGCGCGTCAGATGATGGTGGAAATTCAATGGAATACGAACCCCACGGTGTCAAGCGCCAATGTCCTTACCCAGCAGCCGATTTTTCTTTCAAAGTTGGTAATGACGCTCGTGCATTTTTAATGGCATTTAAAATCCACGTTCCCGGAGGACGAAATCGTAGCCCCTTTCGTTATTCTGTTATGCTCGACCGAATGAGGACCGTGCTGAAGAGCCTTTTCTTGCTTAGCATTACGTGCAGCACACTCTATGCGCAAAATCCCTCTGGTATGCCACCAATGTATGTCGGAGGCGGCCTCCAG
>JAKAIL010000226.1 GCA_021825235.1 Bacteroidota bacterium
TAAGGATTTCGAACGCTGGCTGGAGCAGCTCGCCCCGCACGCGCCGATCTCGCAATACGATCACAACAAGACCGGCGAAACCAATGCCGATGCACACTTAAAGCGGCAGGTCATGGGCCGCGAAGTAGTGGTTGCGATTACCAATGGTAAGCTCGATTTCGGACCATGGGAACAAATTTTCTACGGCGAATTCGATGGCAAGCGGCGGAAACGCGTGCTGATTAAGATTATCGGCGAGTAAAACCGGGATTACGCTGATTTTGCTGATTAAGCCCTGAGTTCCGATGCGGTCCTCCTCCCGCCCCAAAAACTTTACCGTTTCGTATCAATGCCCGATAAATTGTGTATATTTGCATTGCTATCATGAAAACGAGATGAGAAGGTGTCATTTTCCACCAATCCTTTAATTTGTCGTATGAAGAACATCAGAAGGAAGTATGTGCAGTCGGCCATGGTGCTGTTGAGCGCGGTATTGGCCGTAGCAATTCCGCTCACTGTCTTAGCGCAAAGCGGGACGAGCCCGTGCAGCGATAAGGCCTGCCTGACCGGCAGTATCAGCCTCAATACCGGCGTGGACTACGCGACGTCCACGCTTTATCCGTTGGGCGCGCAGGACGCGTATTGGGAACTCATAAGCTCGCCAGACTCGAACGTAACGGTTCCCTCGCCCGCCTACGTCATCCCGCCGAACGCGGCCTGGACGACCATGCCAAATTCCGAATGGATTTCGGCCTATTCGAACTCCTCGTGGAATTCGAACGATTCGATTGTTCCCTATGTCTTTCGCCGCTGCTTCTGTGTGTGCGGCCCGCAGGCCATCATCCACATCCATTTCCAGATGCTCGTCGATAACGGCGATAGCGTGTTCTTAGATGGCGGGTTTCTCGCCACGAACGGCATGAACAATAGCCCGCATGCATTTCAAATTCCCTTTACCGTGGATACGATACTTCATGTCGCATCGGGTTCCCACTGCCTGACGTTCAATGTGCATAACTTGAGCGGCGTCGCCATGGGACTGGACGTTGCCGGGACCATCACGAGTACCACCGCCATGTTCCTTTCCGATACCTGCTGCGAGCCGTTTGGATCGATCTGCGGCAGGAAAATTTGGGATAAGAATTGCAACGGCAAAGACGATAATCCGCCGAACGACCCGAACGTGGAACCGGGTATTCCGGGATGGACCTTCATCCTCAACCCGGGCAATCATGTCATCACCACGGACACCAACGGGTACTTCTGCTTCGACCAGCTTGCCCCGGGGACGTATACGATCGGCGAAACCAGCCAGCCGGGCTGGCATCAATCGTTCCCACCGGGCGTCGATACCGTCCAGGTCGTCATGGGACAGGTGACCCAAGTCGAGTTCCTCAATTGCAAAGACACCATTACCGATTGCTCGCAATATGTAGGCAAGGGCCAGCTCGATTCGTCCTGCTGCCAGTATAGCTTCCCAATCAGCAGCGGCATGGGCAATATTTCGAAACTCAATTATGTCGTGACTGGCGGGACAATCGTCCAGATTACGACCTCTCCCTGCACGCCATCCTCGACCGTTCCACCATCGCTCTATGGGACGACTTCGGGCACGCTGAATTACTCGCCACCATGTGCGAGCGGACTTTCGATCTCCGTACAGGCGGCGCCGAACACCGCCAGCGGACAAATTTGCATCCAGTGGACGGCGTACCATCCCAATGCCATGGGTACGCTCGATTCGTGCACGTTCACGACCTGCTTTGCGTGCGAGCGCATGCAGCAAAGCCGCTGCGATTCGCTTTCCTTCATGCCATTCACCGACCCGAACAATTCGCTCGACTGGCGGCGGTTCACCATTTGGAACCAGAAGATTCCGCTTTCGCCGATCAGCAAGATCCTGATCGCGCTCAGCCCCGTCCCGTGCACCGGCTCGTGGCAGGGCGGACGGTATGTGGCAGGCACGCACTTTAACGGCGCAACCGTCTGCGGTGGGAAGCCGAACAAGAGCGATCCGTATTTCGGCGCAATGCAACACTACGTGCCGTTCGCGAACGATTGGTTCCGTACGCCGTACACGACCCTGCCGAATGCCATCGTAACTTCCCTCAACGAGCAGCACTGGGCGGCATTCGACATCGGGGTCGATTACACCTGCTCCCCCGCATGGACGGGAACAGTTACCTTTACCGTCATCCATTGCGATGGCGATACCTGCCTCCTCACGTACGGTCCGTGGACGGCTTCCCCGCCGGCGCAGCCGTGCCTCGGGTGCCAGCCGATTCGACTGGGGCAGATTGCGGCCAAGCTGTACGCCTGGCAGTTCCAGGTCAATAATTCCAAGCAGCAAAAGCCCATCAAGTACCTGACCCTGGAAACCGATAACCCGGCCGATCAAATCTTCGCGGGTTCTGGCACCTCGATTCCGGGTCAGCAGGATACGAACGCCGAGGAATTGCAGGACTACCGGCAGGGCCACCAGTCGTGCCTGTTCTCCTTCGCATCTCCCATTGGCATGAACGAGCTTTCGGGCTACATCAACATCGTGATCGCGCACGATACCTCGGTGCCAGGGCCGCCCATTGTCAAATGGATCACCTATGACTCCTCGGGTACGCCGATCTTCTCGGATACCACATCGTTCCGGGGCGGGACCTCCGTCGTGGGTTCTACAACCCACGCTCCGGGATCGCCGACACTGGGAATTATCTCCATCAGCCCGAACCCCACGAACGGGCCGGTACTCATCAGCTATTCCGATGCGCAGCCGGGCATGGTGCATCTCGATATCTATGACGAACTGGGCAAAACGCTTCTCTCCCAGGACGAAGGTTATGCGGCACCCGGTATGCACTCGGCAACGATCGACGTGGGGAGCTTGCCGGCCGGCAAATATTATTGCCGCTTGGCTTCTGGCTCCGCCGTCGATACGCAGCCCTTCGTCGTAGTGAAGTAGAAAAGCGAAGAGGGCCGCTGCAAAGCGGCCCTCTTCCATTGGGTAGAACGTTCTTCTGGGAACCCGGCAGACGCCGGGAAAATCAGAATCCCATAATGGAAAGCTCCTGCATGATGGCGGAGATTTCCGGGTGCTTCATGAGTTCTTCGTAGAGCCAGCTCGATTCCTTCTTCGCGGCCCCCAGGTGCTTTTCGAGTTCCGCCTTATCCCGGCGAATGGCCGCTTCGCGAATGCCTAACACGCGTTCCTCTTCCTTCGTAAACCGCTCGCCGAGCTTGTGCTCGAGCGAGTTGAACGCGCTGGTAACGCGCTCCGCATGCTTCTCTTCCTTGTTCTCCTCTTTGCTCGAAAAAACTTCTTGATCACCCATGATCGTATATGGCTAAAAGTTTAAGGCTACCGCTCGATGATGAGCTTGCGCGTTTCCACGGCATCGCCTGCCTCAAGTTGAACAAAGTAAGTCCCACTTGGGAGCCGCGAACAATCGAAGGAAAAATGGCCCTCCCCTGCCGGAAAATTCGCTTCTGACAAAACCTGATTCCCTTCCATATCCACCAGCCGGATTTTTGTCCCTATGGTCCTTGCCATCCCTAAAGAGATTGTGAATCGCGAAACCGCTGGGTTTGGCGAAATCGTAAAGGCGGCAGAAGCTTCTGTGCGAGCCGGGCTGACCACGCTCGGCGAAGCCACCACGTGCGTTGTAAATACCCCGGAACCCTGAGTTGCAATGGCCACAAAGCCATCGGACTGGCGCACATCGATGTTCTCGACAATTGCATACCCAATCGCATTCTGGCCTTCGGGAACCCAGGTTACAGTCGGGCCGGAAAGATCGGTCGTCGAAAACAAACCGACATCCGTCCCGCAAAGGTACAGCGTTTGTCCCTGTTGATGTATGATCGAAACCCACCGGACGGAAGGCCCATCGCCGGAGCCGTCCGGATTCTGTTCCAGATTGCCGCTGGCATCGCGCCAGGTCGCTCCTCCATCATTCGAGGCAAAAATGCTGATCACGTGATAATTCGAAAAGCACACGACAATGCTGTCGGCATTTTGCGGATCGACCGCAATACAGGAAATGTATGCATTCTTTGGAAAAATGGAGCCTGTGATTTCCGTTGGGGCAGGCGAAACGCCATCCGCAGTATCGACGCGATAAAGATGGCCATCGCTGGAACCGTAATAGAGCCGGTGGGCTGGGAACCGGGACATTCCAAGCGCCGTGATATCGCGTGCAAGTGGCAAGCGGCAAGTGGTAAGCTCTTCCCAGTTCACGTCCGTCGTGGATTGCTGGTTATCGGGAACCCCTGCAAGGTCATCGTTGCGCCACAGGGAATTATTATCCGCGAAATACATCTCGTCGGTATTGGCGGGATCGAGCATCCACGGCGTCACAAATTGCGCCTGTTGTGCGGCCGAAGGCATAAGTCCGGCAAAGCCCTGCATTGTGTTCGATGAGATGGTTAGGCGGACGACACCACCGAACTGGGAAGACATGTAATACGCCGATTTAAGATCGGCAATGGCACAATAACAGCCATCCCCTCCCCAGTAGGGTATCCAGACATTCGTATCCCAATACAGCCAGGAACCCTGGTCCTGAAAGCCGCCAAGGATCGTCGAATCACCGGGCGATGCATGATCGAGCGCCACATCGTAAAGAATACTTGCCTGATCGTTATAATTAATATTCTGCCACGTGACAACAAACGTGGGATCGTCATATCCCAAAACGTCATACGTCATAAACATCCCGCCATCCGTGGCATCGTAGGCTTCGGAAGGATTGGAAGGAATAAAAACGAGATCGTGATGGTCCGGGTGATCGTTATTGGGTTCACCGTATTGGCCCGTACTCGGATTATAGCCGCCAATCCACTCAACGCGATCGGCTGTGGCAAAGCCGTCCCAGGAACGATACAGATTCGTTCCGCCAAAGAAGACGATATTCGTATCGGTTGGATAAACCGATAGCGTAACACAATAGCCGCCGTAGGTATTAAGCCCTGCCGACGTAACGGAATCCACCGAGGCAGGCACATGCGCAGATCGATTGAACCAGGCACCTCCAGTTCCCGAGCCATTACCCCAATAGTAATCGTACTTGAAGAGCACCGCACCGTACCATACATTGGGATCGGCACCGCCCAGGTACACGACATTTTCATCGCCAGACGCGATGGCGAGCCGCATTCGGCCCGTCGTGGACGACCAATTGTCCGGTGTAATGTTGGTCCAATGGAACCCATCCGGCGTGCGCCATACGCCCGCCGTTGCGGGAATTGCTCCGTCCGCTGAGCTTCCGCTAAGATACGCATAGACCACGCCCGACGAGGTAATCGCAACATCCGTTGCAAGCGAAGCGTGAGCGGGATCTCCCAGCACGCGCGACCAACTCAAACCGCCATCGTTCGATCGGAGAATCGCGCCAAACGCCGCGGCGTAAACAACGTCGGAATCTCGGCGGGAATTATCTACGACCACATTCCACACACCCTCGAAGGCGCTATCGAGAACGGTCGTGTTGGAGGTGACCGTCGAAGGGAGCACCGACCATGACATGCCATCGTCCGTGGATTTATAAATCCCGTTGCCGATGGTGGCGCTGTGCCAGTCCGGTTCGGTATAAACCGCAGTCCGGCGCCAGGTGGTACTGATGAGTTCTCCGGTCCCGGCGTACCAAATGTTCGTCTTGCCCGGACGGTGGTCCTGCACGAGCGACGACATATCTTTTATCTCACCGGGAGCGGTGGTGCGCACCCAGGACATCCCGCTATCGGTGGAACGAAAAACCCCGCCTTGCGCAGTGGCGATGAGGACATTCGCTTCGTTCATCGTATCGATTCCAATGGCACGCGTTCGCCCGCCGGCATCGCTGGGACCGGCGGAATTCCAGCCTGTAGTGTGGATAGTGAGGTTTTCCTTATAGGCCGGTCCGCGCAGGCTCCGGGCATAGGCAAGTTCCCGAGCGCGAATCCCGGCCGGAATCTCGCCCGTCGCCGGATCGCGCAGCCGCAAATAATTCCATAATTGCTGCGCGCCGACATCCTCGGCATCCAGCGCTTCGGGTAAATGATGAACGTTGCGAGAGAGCTGGAAACGATTCGTAAGCGCAAGCGCCGAAGCAAGCGCCATGATGAAGAGTACGATTGGAAAAATTTTACGCATATCGAGAGAAGCCTTGATAATACTGAAAAGCATCGCTAACACACCCGAACTAAACCATTTCACGCGGGCAAGATTCCAGAGAGATTGTGGCATTCCTATTGCCCTAAACCTGCCTACCAACAAACCTCAACTATGATACGAAAACTGGCATCGGGCGAATACCGGCTCTATTCACGCAAGAAAAACCCCAAAACCGGCAAACGTCGCAACTTAGGCACGTTCAAAACCGAAGCCGCCGCAAAAAAACACGAACAGGAAGTGCAGTATTTCAAGCGCCACTCCTGAATCCCCTTGCCCCTGCCCCTCTCCCCAAGGGAGAGGGGTTCATCCAGCTTCCCTCTACCAGAGAGAGGGGTTCATCTTAGTTTCCCTCTCCCGTGGGGAGAGGGGTTCCTATAGTTTCCCTCTCCCGTGGGGAGAGGGGTTCCTATAGTTTCCCTCTCCCGTGGGGAGAGGGGTTC
>JAKAIL010000227.1 GCA_021825235.1 Bacteroidota bacterium
TGCCGAAGCGGTTTCGCGTACCATCCGCCATGCGTCCAGCATTCCACGCTCGCCAGTGCAGGCATTGGCATTACCGCTATTGACCACGATGGCCCTCACCCCGCTGGGAGAGGGAGTGTTGAGAATCTGCTTATCGACAATGACCGGAGCGGCCAGCGTCTTATTCAGCGTAAAAACAGCACCGACGTTAGCCGATACTTCGCTCGTAATCAGCGCAATGTCCTTTTTGACCTTGCGGATACCGCAATAAATTCCCGCCGCTTTGAATCCCTTCGGCGCAGTAATTCCGCCCGCAATTTCTCGAAACGATTCTTCTGCTAAAGCCTTAGCTCCATTTCCATTCGTAGCAACCGGAAATTTATTCCCGATGCCCGAAACTCGAAGCCCGATCCCCGTCATAGCAGCCCCTCCGTTTCCGGGAACCCACAAACGAGGTTCATATTCTGCACTGCCTGTCCGGCCGCGCCTTTGACTAAATTATCTTCTGTCGAGATGACCATCACCTGATTTCGCTCTGGAAGCAATTGAGCGTAGATATCGATAAAATTCGTGCCGGTCGTGCGGCGAAGTTCCGGAATGCGTTCCGGACTAAATCGTACGAACGGCTTCTCGGAATAATGCTTGTTAAAACTCTCCTGCAATTCGAGTTCGGTTAAGGGCGCTGAGAGCTCCGCGCAAATGGTGGTGTAAATTCCGCGAGTGATCGGAATAAGGTGCGGCGTAAAGGTAATCTTTACTTCTTCATTGGAAAGCCCGCTAAGGACCGTCTCGATCTCCGGAATATGCTGGTGATCGCCGATGCGGTAGGCTTTCACACTCTCGTTGACTTCCGCGAAGGAATATTCGAGCGATGCCTTGCGGCCCGCACCGGAAACGCCGGACATGGAATTGACGATAATGGAATCCGGTTCGATGGCCTTCTCGACCACAAGCGGCGCAAGCGCAAGAATCACACTCGTTGCATAGCAGCCCGGATTCGCAATGAAACGCGCCCGCTGGATTGCCGAGGCATTCCATTCCGGCAGACCATAGACCGCCTGCGCGAGTATCTCATCCGAAGAGGTTTGCTGGCGCTTGTAGAATTTCTGAAAAAGCGAACGGTCCTGAAGCCGATGGTCGCCACTTAGATCGATTACGATTTTGCCCTGATCGAGTAAGCTTGGAGCACGGTCCATCGCTTCGCCGTGCGGCAGCGCAAGGAAGCAAACGTCAGCGTCCAGCTCGATCGAATCGTCGTAAGCCTCGAAGCGTGTGGTGGTCGCCCGCTGCGGCGACCGCGCGAGAACTTCGTCCACGATCTTGCCGGCGGAGCTATCCGCAAAGAGCTTCGTGAGCGTGACGCTCGGGTGCCGCGAGAGGATGCGCACCAGCTCTCCGCCCGAGTACCCCGATGCCCCAAAAATCGCTGCCCGTAATTGCTTCACGAAATGACTAACGCATAATTATGCGGAAAGTTGCATAATTATGCAATTACGATTTCGTAATGTTACGACCACCTATCGTGCGGCGCGGGCATCCTTTTTAGTCCAGCAGCCAAGGACACGTAGGGACTCCGGTGACGAAAGGTTAGCACCTACAATTATTTTTCGTATTTTAGCAGAAGAAGGAAGGACAATTTTATGACCAAACGCCAATTCGTCGTGCTCGTTTTTCGGCGATTCTTTGGACTCAGAGTGAGTGGTTGATGAAGAGAATTTTTGCACAACCCATTTTTTGACAATAGCACACATGCGAAGGGAATCCCAACCAAAGGAGCTTTCGAGGGCACTCAAGAATCGCTTTCAGCAAAGACAATAGAACTTATTGTATTTAGTGGGATCGGCCTGTGGACATTCCATCACATTGCCGGCAGTATCGTTGCGAAGGTGGAAGAACTCAATACGACGCTGGAGCAACTATCGCTCGAATTGTATCGAAGGTTTTCGGAACTATGCGAGGCGGACATGTTCGAGTATCTCGATCCCATGCGGAGTATTCAGGCAAAGCATTCTGCCGGGAGCACCAATCCCGAGATGGTGCGGCAGGCGATTTCCGATTGGCGAGTCTCGATTGGTTAATGTGCCTGCACATCAGTCTACAATGTGGACCGTAATGTCCTCGCAGGTTTCACAGCAAACACAAACACGCCTTCCACTTGAAAGCGTGATAAACTTTGGCTCAAATTTTCTCAGCTCAATATCCGCGAGGCCTTTTACGAGTTGTTGTGGTACAACCGTAAGCGTTGCTGAACCAGTATTATTATAGTAGCCCCCTACCGCGAAACCTTTGCCGATTGTGTCATTTGTTCCGGTGGAGTCCCAGCAATAAATCATTAAACTAACGAAGTCATTGCTGGTTCCGCTCCAGTTAACTGTGATATTAGAATCCCGTGACACATTTTGTCCACGGACGATATTTGTGATTAGTGGCATTGCTCCAAATGTGAGCGAATCATAAGCGAAGCCATAGGAAGAGTCAAGACCTTGGACCATAACTATGTTTGGTGTGGAACCATCCGTGTAGATAGGCAGATCATTTCCACTATAGGCATAAGATCCTGAGGGGACTTGCGAACTAGGTATGTTATGGAATGCCTTATTAAAAAGACACATGAGAACGTTGCAAAACGAACCAGTGCTATCGATGAAAGTAGCGTTTCCCCAATTCTGAGTACCGTCATAAGTTGTGCGCGTGCTCGCAGGCCATGTCTGTGTAATAATGGAATAATGTTCTGATCGCGGCGCAATTATTCCGACGAGATTAGACGTATCGTAGCGTGAAATTATGTCACTAGGCGCTAGCTCGTCCATTAGTGAAGGACCTGAGTGTCTTAGAATGGGGGAAACTGAAGCTTTGCATCCCATCTGCATGAACACCGCAGCCAGCGACAGAAGTATAATCTTCTTGATTCGGAAAACTTCAAACGTCTTCATGATAACCCTCCAACAAAAATAAAGTTAATTGCAACTCCGCACACTTAGGTGGCCACTGATACATTAAAATTCGAGTTAGCACACCAGCCGTTCAGTCCCCCTTCGTCGTCGAAACTTACTGGCTTTATTGCACACTTAGTTCCGTCCGGGAACTCTAGATAGCCGCTGAAGGATAATAGGTCATTGCCGCTTGGCGCTCCGCCGATATATTCCTCAGGGCATTCCGGTACCGTTGCGTGGCAAACTGGATAGTTTGCGTCCGGTATGTTGTCCGTCCAATCATCAGTAACCGTTATACTAAAGCCAGCCGGCAGATTTTTATTAAAAGCTGATGCAAGCCATGTTTCCACTTCGGATTGTGTAATTGCTGTCACTTCCGCGGGTGTCGGGTACCGGCCGTACTGAGAATAAAACAAGTCGATATAACTGATATCGCTACCTTGACCTGGCGCTTCAAGACCATTATGCCAAACGTATACCGTATAATGTAAAATGGGGTTGGTTTGCCCGAGTGCATCATTACAGGTAGTGTCAGCAGGGACAGCTGATTGGAAGTCGACCATCTCGTACGCGCCGCCCGTTCCCCAAGGAACTTGCAGCTCTGCAGTTGTTTTGCAACTGTAGCTAATCATACAAAGCTTAGTTCCCTCTGGTAGTGTGCAATTGGACAATGACGACGGATCAAGAGAAAAACAGATTTGGCCCGACGTCTGTGAGCAACTCCCACAAGCCGAGGTAATAAAAAAATAGGAGAGCACAAGCGCAGCTAGTATCCTTTTGGAAATGAACGGGTTCCGAGACTTCATAGCCATACTGATGAAAAAAGTGAAATTTCACACGTTCGTGTATGGACATTAACGTGTGCGATGCCGATCTTTGTTCCTGTGAAACGGAACAAAGCACTCCTGAATCTAATCGGGGCGAACGTTAAGCGCGCCCGCGAGGGGCAGGGCGTTTCACAGGAATTACTTGCCGAGCGTGCTTTGTGTCACCGCAATTACGTAGCCCGGACCGAGGCAGGGCAAATTGACATATCTGTGAGCGGACTGTTGGCGCTTGCAAAGGGACTAAAGGTTGATCCGTGTTCGCTTCTCGAGGGAAGTCTTGGTTCTAAACGCTGATTGAGGAAGCCCCTTACGGCCACCGCACGTAATTGCTCGCGAGTGTATCGCGGACGGCCTGGAACGCGATAGCTGTGACGGTATCCGGTGCGATAAATACATAGCGGGGGAAATAGCCATTCGAATCCGATTTGAGGCCCAGATCGGTCGTTTTGTTGGAAGGAAAATCCGTTCGGCGAAGCTGGGCGTTTGCGACTGGCGTGCCGTCATTCAACGTGACGCGAAAGTTGAAGATCGCGGTATTATTGACGGACGTATCATTCCCCTGGAGCAAGAGCGGGTATGTGTTGGACGGCCCGGAAGAATTCGAACAGCCGGCTGCGAGTCCTATCGCGAGGAGCGCGAAAGCGAAGAGAGTATATGGCTTCATCCGCCGTTAAAGGATAACGATTTCAGCTTCGATTTAATATCGACCAATCGGAGCGGACGGCCTGGGATAAACTGGACTTCGCGGGTTTGGCCCTCGATCTTTACGAGGACACGGTCGAGGTCCGCCAGCCCCAGCAACTTTTGCACCTCTTCGCCAGCCGCGCCAAACCCATACCGTACCCGCACCGAAGTTGTGCCTTTCACTTCGATGGCAATGAGGTACTTCTCCGCTTTCATATCCGCGATCATGGTGTTTCGAGAGCGATAATTTTTGCGATACTTGGAAACGTGACGATGGTTGCTTAACTCCGGGCCTGTGCGATTGATTTCAACATTTGATCTGCATTCCCGCGAACGCGGGAATCACCGGTTCTTATCGGTAGCGGGACGCCGCTTCTCGCTCGTTTTCCTTCATGCGTTCGAGCAGCCGCTCCCAGAGCCAGGGGTAGGGCAGGACCTGAATCTCCTGATCGAGATCGATCACTTCGAATTTGCCCGTCTTGAGACGCTCGTATTTCTCCTTGCCGTTGGTGAGGCAGTAGCGGTAATTATAAGAGTTCCGGACCATCATGCGAAGGAGCTGCATGAAGATCGTGGTCTGCTCGGTCTTCGATGCAACAATATGCTTCGCGCGATAGGTGTAAATATCGCGGATGACATTGTCCATCGTATCATAATCGCGCGTTTCGACTAAGAACAGTACCTGCGCAAAGCGGATCAGCATATTCATTCCTTCTTTATCTCGCCGCGCATCGAAATTCTTGAGCAACCCTTCGTAATTTAGCCGAAGCGGGTGCGTTTTCGGATCGTAATCCGGCAGCGTACGCATCGCATAGACGAGATAAAAGCGGAAAATATCCCAGTGCTGGCGGGTCATCTCCGATTGCTGCTCGAACCTCGGATGCTTCGTAACTTCATTGTAAAAAGCATTCGCTTCCTGGATTTGGACGGTGTTCATGAGGAGGAGGAATTGGGTCCAGGCGTACACGAACCAACTATTTGAACCGGGGTTATAAAAAGAGGCACATGCTTCCGAGGCTTTCTTAGCATCCTGAAATTGCTGAATCCGCAAATAGCTCTGGAATTGATATAACCAGAAGTCTCCTTTGCGTTCTTTTTGCAACAGCTTTGGGTGAGAATCAAGGAATTTCAGTCCATCCATTGAGGAGGAAATTACCTTATGGGGATCCCCCGAGGCCAAACCTGCAATCGCACGCACTCGATGATAGTGCAAGTCAAAAACGAAGCTTGTAGTTTTTTCCTGTGCGGCTCGTAATAGGTTCTCGTAGCCTTCGAATTCCTTTTCATACTTAGAAAAACCCTTGGCCTTTCGATTGAAAACCATAATCATTCGCTCGAAGTACTCAATTGCTTGCAGCTCTGCAACATCGGACCGCTGAAGATCCGCAACTAGCTCATTAAAGTGTTCGAATCTTCCAAATTGGCCATAATTGCTCGCGTTCTGTCTTAATAGACGTGCCATTTCCAAAGCTACATCTGTGAGTTCGAAATCTCTTGCCAACTCGAGCGTAGATTCTGCCATCCTTACGGCCGATCTCTCCGCACCCAATCCAAAGAGAATCTTAACCATAAACACACGTCGGTGTGCCAGGTAAAATGCTTGCGCCGAATTAGAAAACCCCGCACGTTTCATGTTTAAATGAAAAAGTGAATTCAGCATTCGCACCTTCAGCCGGTTTTTTAGCGACCGGTATTTGGGCGCGTCGGGCTTTGCATTTTCATAGAGCGTACCGGCTGCGGTGATATCGTTCTGGAAGCTGCCATTGCCAATACCTTCGTATAGCTGGAGTTCCCTGCTTTGCTTTTTGGCACGGAACTCCCGATCGACGGTCTCGATCCGGGGCTCGTGGAAGTGTTCGAGGATGCGGTAGAATTCGGGGAAATATTTCATTCGTTGTTCCCGGCACGTTTAGCGAGGGCCTTAAACTATCATTGCGGAAGGCCAAAAGGTTCATACGTGCGGTCCATGCGTCCAACTGGCCCAACGTGTCCAGCGTGCCGGCGGGATTCTTTTAACCGGATGGAAGAGTTCAATTGCTAAGCAAATCTCTGAGACCTCTGGGATTTGCGGTTTGTGAATGAAAGTGCCGGTCCGGCCGAAGGAGTCACAGGTGGTGAACCCGAGTCAGAGAGGCTTAGCG
>JAKAIL010000228.1 GCA_021825235.1 Bacteroidota bacterium
AGTAAAAGGTTACGACTTTATCGCGGTCGATGCCAAGGGGCAACGGGAAGCACGCCTGAACCAGGGTATTACCGATGTTCCCAGCGTGGATGGCGAGCCGATTCAGCTCGGAATGGACATCGATCTGCAGGAATACGCCGAGCAACTGCTCGATCCGTATCACGGAGCAGTGGTGGCCATGGACCCCACCAACGGCGATATTCTCGCGCTGGTCTCGAAACCCGATTTCGATCTCGATCTTTTTAGCGGCACAACGTCCAAAAAGGAATATCAGGAAGTCATGCTTGACCCGGCTCATCCGCTGTACGACCGCGCGACGCAATCGCGCTATCCGCCCGGTTCCACGTGGAAGCTCATGATGGCCTCCGCCATGCTGAACACGCACGACATCCCCTGGGATTTCAAGCTGGACTGCCCCGGCTCCTTCACGTTTGGCAATCACACCTTCCACGACGATGCCGCCCACGGATGGGTGAATCTGCACCGCGCGATCGTGGTCTCCTGCGACGTGTTCTTCTATCACATGATCCTGCGGCTCGGGATCGATTCGATGTACAAATATGCCCGCATGTTTGGCTTCGATCAACCAACCGGCGTCGATATTGGGCACGAAGGAAGTGGGTTCATACCGAACACGAAGCGCATGAACAAAATGTACCCCCGTGGCTGGACTCTCGGCTATATCGTCAGCCAGGGGATTGGGCAAGGCGAGATTGGAGTAACGCCTATCCAGCAGGCCGCCTACGTTTCGACCTTTGCAAATCATGGGCTGTGGGTCCAGCCGCACGCGGCGCATGCCATCTATAACGATCGCACAGGGAAATGGGATACCGTGGCTTATAAAACGCGCCGGCTGCCGATTCCGGATACCATTATCAACTACGTCCGCGATGCAATGCTCGGCGTAACCACGGAGCCCGGGGGGACCGCGTATGGTGAGAAAATTCCCAATTCCAACATTCAAATTGCCGGTAAGACCGGAACCGCCCAGAATCCCCATGGCAAGAACGATGCCTGGTTCGATGCCTTTGCTCCCTTCGACCATCCGCGCATCGCCGTCGCCGTCATCGTAGAAAATTCGGGATTCGGTTCCACCTTCGCCGCGCCGATCGCACGAAAGCTCATCGAATATTATCTCACCGGGCAGCGGGAGGACCCGCCACCCGCAATACTTCCCAATACCCCGGCCTACGAAGCCGAAAAGGAAAAGAAATACGGTGCGCCGCCAAAACCCGGTTCCAAGCAGCCACCGACGGTCCAGGTGCATCTCCGGCTGGAAGCCCGAAAGCCGGAGCATGGCCATACCTGAACGGATCGCAATAAGGGCAGTAAAACATTTACCATCCCACGTTAACTTTTTTACCGCTTCGCCCGCTTAATAATTCTCTCACCCCCGAATTTAGCGCGCATTCGCCACGTCCTAACGATGGCATGATTATTTCCAAAGAGGAAACGATCCTTGTTGTGCGCCTGAGTTCCGCCGCCGGTCGCGGCGCCTCTCTCCCGCAAAAAATTCTTAAAACCGAATGACCATGAACGCTTCTTCTCGCGTGGCGCAGCGCCTCCGGCCTGCAGCCGCCGCTTCGAATTCCCTTTCCATCCTGGCCCTCGTGGCCATGCTTTTCGGGGGGCAACTATTTGTAAGGCACAGACATCGGGTGCACTTATTCCCGGACCGTGGCCCGGTTGGCCGGGAACCAACATTAACGCAGGAGGTAAATCCGGGATTTCAACCCGCCAGCAATGTTGTTGTGGCTTTTGCTTTTAGGAACTAACGTTTTAACTGCCTATGAAGCTTCTCGTTTGGGTGTTTTTCATCCTTGCATGTGTCTACGGTCCGACGACCGAGACGGCCGCCGCACAAACCGCTGCGGGCGATAGCCTTATTGTCCATCTCAAGAGCGGCGAGCGGGTGGCAATCCCCATTGCCGATATTCAAAAAATCACCTTCGATACGCTTTCAACGGATGCCGTGAATGCTGGGAGTACTGCGCCACGCGGGTTGGAACTCTCGCCCAATTTCCCGAACCCCGCCACGAATGGAACGAATATAGAATTCTACATCCTGAACAAGGGAAAGGTGCGCATTGCCGTTTACGATACGAAGGGCAATGTCATTCGACGCATGGAGTTCCCAGATCTTCCCACCGGGCAAAATCACATTTATTGGGATGGTCGCGATAACGGTGGTGTTCCGGTGCCGAGCGGCAATTATTTTTATGATGTACGTTGCGGGAAGGAAGTTCAAACCCGGCAGATGGTGGTAATAAAATGAGAAAGACAAGCTCAATCGTTCTTCTGTCTGCGTTGCTCGGGACATATTCCCTGAGTAATGCACAGGTGCGGATGATCACCCATCTCAGTAGCGGCGATTCCCTGGCCTACAACGTGGACAGCGTCACAAGCCTCAGATTTACGCCGACCGCTTGGCCTCATTATAATAGTCTCAATGCTTTTCACACGGGAGGTCCAACGATTTGGCCCCTAACCTTTTACACTTATAATATTGATTCGCTAACCTTCTCACGCGATTCCCTCGGGTATAGTGTTCTCACGATAATTCAAGACACAAGTGATTGGCTTTCAGACTTCACCTCTTTTCGAATCAATGGTGCGCGACAAATTCCCGGACAGTATTTTGACTTTTTGGATAATTTCACAATTGGCCAATACGAAATCGACACGAACGTAACTCAGCTTCCTAATTCCTATTTTGATCAATTTGGAGATGTCCTTGTAGGCAATTACGCAAGCGCCGTTTGGGTAGGGAACGACATTTACACAGGCTCTCCACCGCGGATGTTTGTCCTGGATTCAAGCGCTGAAGTAATTCGAGACGCTAAGCTTTATGACACGAATGGACTATTCGATCCACCAATTGGTGAAATGTGCCTGTCGGCCGATTCGAGTGGAACGCGTATATTGTCGGAGCAGTACACCGGAATAGGTAGGGCGCTCTGGGAGTATAATTCCCGGACTGGTTCGTTCGATACCATTTTGCCGCTCGATCAGGAATCCTTCCCGATCACGAATCTCTCTAATGCGGTCTATTACAAAGGTAATCCAGATTCGATTTTATTTTATTCGTATGGCGATTGGACGGACTCGACACCGCAGCCTGCTAATGCCGGGTATTATTTGTATAACCGCAAAACCGGTAAAGCCAGCCTTGTGCTGCACTATATCTCGGACTTCGGGGAGAGGGAAATGGTGAACGGCTTTGACGTGAGTCCCGATGGAAAAGTGCTATTGATTGCATCAACCTCCGATCTTCGTGCCCCACTCTTCATTGAGTACAATTTAGCATCAAAGACCTTCGATACGCTTCCGGTGCAGTGGGATACGGCAGTCGTAAACCCGGCACTTTGGGTGCGATACAGCCACGATGGCAACTACATAGTTTACAGTAACTATTACTTCGGAGCATTTAGCGGTGCCAATGTTTACAGGCCCAGTGAAATCGGAATTGTTGGTCGGGCGACTGGAGAGCGGCAAGTTCTCCAAACCAATCCAACGACTGAGGGACAATGGGTAGGGGTTTTTCCCCAGTGGTCGCCCGATGATAAAAAAATCGTATATGGTAGCGGAGAATTGGCGATAGAGCCTGCTGGATATTTAAGCAACTATTCTCTTCATATTCTCAAAAAGTTTTGGTAGCAGATCTTCACTTAACTTACAAACCACCATGAAACCAACCATGAGAATCCTCTTCCATCTTAGTCTTATCGCATTCTTATTAGAAGCGTCAAACGTCAAGGCTCAGGTCGTGGATACCGCGACACCTTCAGCATTCGTTGTTGACTCAATTACGATAATTTCACCTCCAATTCCCTTGGTAGGCGATACTGTTCAAATGATGCTGCGGTTTCATTCTGCGGTAACTCAAACTGCTACCATGCGACTAGATTACCCAGGGCACATCGCACCTCCGGACCAGGACACTGAGATATTTAGAGATTCTAGTATCAGTGTGGATTCTGGTATAGAATATACTTATTACATCCCTTTGAGGCTTTTCAATTACGGAGGTTCCTTAGTTTCTGCCTCTTTCAGCGGCCTTGGTTCTTCTCCTGGTTATGAGAACTTCGGATATGCAGGACTTGAAATTGAAAGCTCAGCCACAAGTTTTACTGTCCTCAATCATGGAAGCAATGCGAACGATTTCGGCACTTCGACTGCAACTGGCGCACTTGGCAATGCGGCCCATATAACCTTAATCGGGAAAGTGGATTACTTTGACGCGTCACAGGGCATTACAAGAGGCGCCTATGGAGTAACCGTAGTACTGCTTTTCCATAGTATTAATAATCCAGCTTATTTGGGTATACAGGGGTGTCCTGGTTCTGGGAACTTGAATCTTACGTTTGTTCACCCGGTCGCTGGTTGTGACGGTGGCTACGGTCTTACTTCGCCAGGAGTGCATTGGTGTAAGTGCGATGCGGACGGTAACTTTAGTTTTGATTTCTACATAACAGATCCGACATGGTCCGCTTATGCCGATGCCGACCTCCTTGTGACAGCTTCGAACGATGCTGCTCGCCTAACAAGCGATCCTGGTGATGAAGTTAGTACGTACACAATTACAAGTGCGAGTCCCGCTCCTTGCTCCTCATGGACCACATTTCGCCAGACATATTCCAAGTGCATTCCATGTAATCCAACGAGTCTAATCTACCAATCGGGGATTGATATTCGCTTGAATTCTATTGATGGTCCAATTTTACGGAATATGGAAATGGCACAAGAATTCGACAATCTTCGCGCCGGTGTCAGGCCGGGTCAAATTGCAACGAAGATCTCTTCAATAGGCTATGATTATGCGTATTTTGACTATTCTTATATTGCTTTCAATTCTCAAGCCTTCAGTTCCGCATATCCTGACCATGAGTTTGGGCACTACTGCAATTGGTTATTATGCAACGATAACATCCCGGGAAATTATGATATGTCTGAAGGTTGGGCTCAATTCCATTCCATGGTTGTGAGGTGGTACACGGCCGCAAACTACGGTGATATCATTTACAGGGCAGGTGTTACTCCGAATGATGATTTTGAGGATTGGACGTTCCGTCAGGATTATGCTTCACTTGAAGGCAAAGACAAGGTGGCCTGCTTCCTCTGCAACGTTTATGACAAATATTCTGACCCCGGCTTTCGGGATCCGGATTATGACGGGAAGGACAACGATGACATAGGGGAACCATTGCGAATTTTTGCGGTGACTTCTCCATCCTTTCCTTACACTTCAATTTCGGACTTCAAGACAAATGTCGAGGCGGCGTTTAGTTCCGTCGAGAATGCATCGATCGATGATATATATCAGTTCACATTAGGCAACCGATCTATTCTCATGCGACCTGCACAGATTGCAAATCTTACGGGTGACATAGTCAAAGGCGATGGATTTAATCAAGAGGTTTATAAGGTAACTCTTTCCTGGGCCTCACAAGATTACTCAACGGGTAACTATATCAATGCTCCAGATGGTTTCCATGTGTACGAATCCACGGACGGCGGGAGCACCTGGTCGCTGAACGAAACGGTTTCCGCCGGTTCCACGAGTACAAACATCGATATATACAGCAGCAGCAGAACGTTTAAGGTTTCCGCTTATAATAGTTCTGGGGATTCGTATGACGCTCCGACTGTCAGCGTCAGCTACAACCCCGCTGGGAAGATAGCGGCTGGGACTCAAGCACCAGGTACCGATACTGCCGGCCTCGATGTCACGATCCATCCAAACCCCGCTGGGAATTACACGCGCATTTGCGTGGCCGATTTGCCAGCGGATGTTCCGGCGGTGGTAGAAGTGGTGAACGAAAATGGCGATGTGGTTGCCACACTCTATAACGCTACCCCGGATGCGGAGTGCGGCCTCTGCTTAACCCTGGATTGCAAGAAACTTCCCAGCGGCATTTACTACGCCCACATCGCTAACGCGATCATGGGCCGGGCGGTGAAAATTTCGGTGCAACATTGAACTTGGTGTGGCACATGCTTTAGCTTGTGTCACGCTATGGCGTGTGCCGAGCATCCCCGCTCAGGAGTCGAGCGAGGATGCTCGACGTAGGCGTTAAAAGATTTTACTGCCCAAAATGCGCTTAATTCGCCAATGTGCCAAGAAAGTTCATAACTTTTTCAATTAAAGCTGTAACCTTTTTGCTTCTTGCGGGTCTTCCTTGTAGAGGGTTGAAACTAATTTTTGAAAAGGCCCTCGCGGCACGGGCGGTGAAGGAACTTACCTTTGCCGCTTGCAAACACCCGATGGGTGCGTAACAAAAAATCTTCAACTAATTCGATGAAGTGCTATGTATAAATATCTTGGTTTTTTTATCATGGGCTTAGCACTGGCCTCCTGCCGCGAGCAGCCAACCTCGAATCCGCCGCAAGTGGAGCAGTCGGTTACGCTTGATTCGGTCTCGAGTGGCACGTCGAGCACCCTCTGGGCCGTTTCGTTCCCGTCTGCGGGTACGGGTTACTGCGTGGGAAATTCCGGTGTGCTCTTAAGGTCTTATAACGCTGGCTCATCGTGGAGCTTATCCACGATCGAG
>JAKAIL010000229.1 GCA_021825235.1 Bacteroidota bacterium
CTACGGCCTCCAGCGTTTAGACCGGTCGAGCACACACATCAAGGCATACAGAAACCCTGACATTTCTATTGTGCCTAAAACCATGACATTTCTATTGTGCGGCTACAAAGTCAGGAGTCTTTGTGCGCGCCATAGTCGAAATCCTTAAAATAGCGGCTCACTAATTCGATGGCCGCTTCCCGGTTTAAGAACAAACGCATGCCATACGATCGTTTTGCCTGGCGCCGCCTTCGAGTAGTTTGGAATCGGATGGCCCGATCCGCTCGATCATCGTGTCGAAGGAATCTCCGGAGATCCGGAGGCGGATTGACTTCGTCAGCGTATCGATCCTGACATTCAAGCGTCGCTTTTGTATCTTCTTCACCCTGCAAAATTACGGAATGTGGAGGCAATCCTCGGAAAGCGTTCAGGACGAGCGGTACGTGCAAGCTGACGGCTTCGTCCATTAGAAAGAATTCCGAAATCATTTTGGCGGTAAACGGCTTAGAAAAGACCGCCACAATGCGCATGATCAAGAAAGCCACTCTCTCCGTACTCCTCACGCTTAGCCTGGGCTCGGTTGCCCTGGCGCAGTTCGCTCCTCCGAAAGAAGGCTCCACGCTCGATGCCGTTATTGCGGTGGTGGGGAAATACCCGATTTTTAAGTCCTCCATCGATGCACAGGTACAGCTATACCTGATGCAGCGTGGCACGGCGAACGTCAGCCCGGACACGCTGATGGCGCTCCGCAAGCAGGTCTTGGAAAGCGAAATCGACGAGAAGCTCCTGCTTGCCCAGGCCGATGCCGATTCTATAACGGTAAGCGATCAGGAGGTCGATCAGCAGTTGGATGCACTCATCAAGAATTACGAGGCGCGGTTTGGAAGCGAGGCGGCCGTGGAACAAGCCTTCGGAAAATCCATCGCGGAGCTAAAAGCTTCGCCGGACTTACGCGAGCAAACGCGGGAGAACCTGATCGTCGAGCGCGAGCGGTATAAAGTCGTTCCCCAGGTCACGAGCGTCTCGCATGCGGATGTTGAACAATTTTACAATCTCTATAAAGATAGCCTTCCGCAAGTTGGAGAGGAAGTGGAACTTTCCACCATCGTAAAGCTGGTATCGCCGCACGCCGACCAGAAAGCGCATGCACGGCAAATTGCCCAGATGATTCTGGATTCGATACGGCATGGCGCGGATTTCGGGGAAATGGCGAAGCGCTATTCGCAGGATGCTTCGGCTTCTGCCGGCGGCGATTTGGGCGGATTTTATCCTCGCGGAACATTTCTTCCGGCTTTTTCCGAAGCCGCGTTTCAGTTAAAACCGGGGGAAATTTCGAATGTCGTCGAAACATCCCAGGGATTCGAAATAATCAAGCTGATCGAGCGGCGTGGGGAGGATATTCACGTTGCGCACATCTTGATTAAGCCGGAAGTCAATGCCATGGATGAGGCCATGACGCGGGATTCGCTTCGGATGATCCGCGACAGCGCGCTTCACGGCGTGGACTTTGCGACGCTGGCCGAACGCTATTCGGACGATCCGGAAACGCGGCCCTTTGGCGGTTCGCTCGGCACTATTTTAGTCTCCGAGTTAGGTCCGGATCAGCGTGACGTGATCGATTCGCTTCAGCCCGGCCAAATTTCGGAACCGATTCACATTGCGTATTCCGCGAATCGGGTTGGGTTCCAGATTGTAAAGCTGATCCGAAAAATTCCGGCTCACGCCGTTTCGCTCGATTTGGATTACAAGCAATTGGAAGCAGCGGCGATCCAATGGAAACAATCGCAGGAACTCCAGAAGTGGCTGGCCTCTGCGCGCAAAAAGATTTACGTTCGCGAACCGAATCTCTCCGCCTATTATTAATGGGCGGCAACAACCCTCACTCCTGATATTGCACAGCACCATGAAGGATGAACTCAACGCTCACTCCGTTCCCTTTTCAGAGTACGATCTCGCCAATGGAATGCATGTGATCCTTTCGCCCAGCCATACGGTGCCACTGGTGGTAACGAATTTATGGTATCATGTGGGCGGCAAGGACGATCCGCCAGCGCGGAGTGGCTTTGCCCACCTCTTCGAACACATGATGTTTCAGGGTTCCCACAATGTGGCGAAAGCCGAGCATTTCAAATATGTGCAGGAGGCCGGCGGGAGCCTGAACGCCACGACCAGCATGGACCGCACGAATTATTTCGAAACGCTGCCTGCCTCGCAATTGGAACTCGCGTTGTGGCTGGAAAGCGATCGGATGTTATCGCTCGCGGTCACCCAGGAGAATTTCGAGAACCAACGCGACGTCGTAAAGGAAGAGCGGCGGCAGCGCTACGATAACCAGCCCTATGGCACCGTCTGGGAGAACCTCATGGCCCGGTTGTGGCCGCACGGGACTTACCACATGACGACCATCGGCTCGATGGAACACTTAGACGACGCCAGCATCGAGGATTGCGTGGCCTTCCACCACGAGTTCTATAAGCCGAATAACTGTTCCCTCGCCCTTGTCGGCGATTTCGATGAAGGGAACGCTCGCCGATGGATCGACCGCTATTTCGGAACGATTCCTAAAGGCGCGCCTGTCGTCCGAAATTATTCGGTCCACCCCCTGGCGCGCGAAGATCGATTCCGGATGGAGGACAACATCAAGCTTTCCGAAGTGGATATTGCGTTCCACGGCCCGAAAGCCTTCGACCGCGATGTGTATGCGCTCGATCTTCTCATGATGGCGATGGACTCCAGCCGATCGAGCCGTCTGTATCAGGAATTGGTCTATCGTCGGAAAATGGCCCAATCGGTCAATGCCTTTTCCGTCTGGTATGAAAAGGGTTCGATTGCGTTGGTCACCGCGCGGTTACAGCCGGGAAGCTCGCTCGAGGAGACCGAGCATGTCCTTTGGGAGGAAATAGAAAAGCTTCGTGAGGAACCCATGAGCGAAACCGAGTTAACGAAAGTCAAGAATCGGACCGAGATGCAAATGGTAAGTTCCATGAGCCAGCTTGGTTCCCGCGCCGACCGCTTGCAGCATACTTGGTGCTTCAAACGCGATACCGATCTCGCCAATCGCATGGTCGAAATATTTCATTCGATCACCATCGAGGAAATGCAGCGCGCGGCGAATCTGTTTTTGGACCGAAATCGAGCTGTCGTCTCACATGTTGTACCACGATAATATTTTTTCTCCACCTTGCCAAACCACCCCCATCCATCCGGCTATCTTGCGTTCGAGGAACACCGCCTCGCAAATGGGTTGCGCGTCATTCTGCAGGAGGACCATACGTCGGCGGTCATCTGCCTGAACATCGCGTATCACGTTGGCAGCAAGAATGAAGACCTTTCGCGCCGTGGTTTCGCGCACTTGTTCGAGCACTTGCTCTTCGATGGTTCCGCGCACGTGCCGCGCGGCAAATTCGATGAGTATATTACCCAGGCGGGCGGCCACGATAATGCTTACACGACCGAGGACAAAACGAATTATTATGAAGTCCTCCCTTCGAACCAACTGGACTTGGCCTTGTGGCTGGAAAGCGACCGGATGTTGAAGTTCGCGGCCTCGGAGATCGGGCTGGCAACGCAAAAGCAAGTGGTCAAGGAAGAGAAGCGGGAACGATACGATAACACGCCGTATGGATCGCTCAGCATTCGTATGAACCGGCTTGCCTACAAGCAGTACCCCTACTGGTGGGCCGTAATTGGAGATATGGAGACGATCGATGCCGCTACGCTCCTGGATGTCCGCGCCTTTTTCGAGCGATTTTATGTCCCGGAGAACGCGGTGCTGGTGCTCGCAGGCGATTTCGATCCCCCGCAGGCGCTTGAACAAATTCGCTATTATTTCGAATCGATCCCGAATCTTCCGCAGCATATTATTCAACCGCCGTTTAACGATCCGGATATCGTGGAAGAACGCAGGGAGGTAATCGAATCGGAACCGGTTCCCTTGCCGGCGGTCTTCTATGCCTACCGCATTCCACCGGAAGGCTCGAAGGAATATTTAGCGCTGGACCTGCTCACGGATATTCTTTCCAGTGGCGAAAGCAGCAGGCTGTATCGCCGATTAGTCTATGAGCTGCAAATTGCTTCCGAAGTTGCGGCCTATGTGGATGGCCGGGAAATGCCGGGGCTTCTCTACGTGTATGCAATTCAAAGGGAGCCGAACGGAAGCACCGAGGCGCTGGAAACGGCGCTGGAGGACGTTCTCGCCCACGTCGTGCGCGAAGGAGTAACGGAGCATGAACTCCAAAAAGCCAAAAACAAAGTCGAGGCGCGGACGATCGGCAGCCGTTTGACTGCACAGGGCAAGGCGGACCAGCTCGCACACGCCGCGGTCTTTTTCAACGATGCCGGGCGTGTGAACCAAATTTTGAACCAATACGTGCAAATTACATGCGAAGATGTTCGCCAAGCAGCAGCGCGATATTTGCGCTCCAGTAACCGTTGCACGGTGCTGTATCATACGGGCGAACAAACTGTAGCAGCGGAGGAAGTATCATGACTGACCACACCCCATTAGATCGTTCCATTGTGCCGAAACCCGGGCCGCTTCCAAAAGTATCCTTCCCTTCCTTCGAAGACGGATTGCTGAACAATGGCCTGCAGGTCTGGACCGTGCAAAACAACGAGCAGCCGATCGTTTCGCTCTCGCTTTACGTGCGTGGAGGCACGGCGTTCGATCCTCGGCACAAGGAAGGAGTGGCTTCCTCCGTCGCGGAACTTATGACGAAAGGAACGAAACGCCGCTCGGCTACGGAAATTGCGGAAGCGATTGATTTTGTCGGCGGTTCGCTCAATGTTAGTGCTGGCTGGGATGCGCTTACCATCCATATTTCCGTCCTGAGCAAGTATCTCGATGTTGCGATAGATTTACTTTCGGATATCCTTCAGAATTCCACATTCCCGGAAGAGGAACTGGAGCGAATGCGGTTGCAGCGGCTCGCCAGTATTCGTCAGGCCAAAGCGGACGCCGGATTTCTGGCGGATTTGGTCTTCTCCAAACTCGTCTTTTCGGGACATCCCTATGGCCAGCAGCCGATTGGAACCGAGCATTCCATTCGCGCGATGCAGAGGGAGGACATTATATCCTTCGCGCAGCAATTTCTTCGTCCGGCGAATTCCTTCCTCACGGCGGCTGGAGCTATTCGACCGGATGAGCTTCGGAATGCGCTGGACCGTTCGCTAAATGGCTGGTCCGGGGCTGGCAGCGAAGTAGTGATGAGCTATGGCGATGCCGATCTTTCGGCACATACCCAGGTGGGGCTAATCCATCGCGAAGGTGCCGTGCAGTCGGCATTGCGCGTTGGCCATATTGGAATTGCTCGCAATACTCCGGATTTCATCGCGCTTTCGGCGCTCAACATGCTCTTAGGAGGCTATTTCAATTCGCGCATCAATCTGAATCTTCGCGAAAAGAACGGCTATACCTACGGTGCTCGCAGCTTTTTCGATACCCGTATGGCTGCCGGGCCGTTTGCCGTATCTACGGAAGTGCGCACGGAGGTGACCGTTCGTGCGGTAGAAGAAATTCTGAGCGAAATTGCGCGAATTGTGGCAGAGCCGGTCCGCGAGGAGGAACTTCGAATGGTCAAAGATTACATGATCGGCAGCTTTCCGCTTCAAATCGAAACACCGCAGCAGGTCGCTGGCCGAGTGGCTACGATTGTCCTCTATGGTCTGGAACGTGACTATTGGGATACGTACCGAGAGAAACTTTCGGCGCTAACCTCCGTCGATTTGTACCGGGTCGCTCGCGAATATCTCCACCCGAACGAGCTTACAATCGCTGCGAGCGGGAACGTCCAGGCCATCGAAGAGGGAATGGGAGAATTCGGCGACGTAACGGTGTTCAATGATGAAGGATCTGTTATCGAACGGCCCGTGGCGATATAGAGCCATTGGTATGATTTATAATTTATCGACTTTGTCTGGGAAAGATTTGTATTGGAAAGCATCGGATTTTGAATGGCTAACATAGCAACGGAAATAAAACCTCGCGTCACAACGAACGGCCGGGAATTAGAGGCTGCTTCGGACCTCGTCGGGCGATTTCAGGCGATGAAGCGTGAAGTCGCAAAAGTAATTATTGGACAGGAAGCGGTTATTGACCAATTGACGATCGCGCTCCTGGCGCGCGGCCACTGCCTGCTCGTCGGCGTGCCAGGCCTGGCGAAGACGCTCCTCATCCGCACGCTGGACGATGTCCTCCACCTTTCGTTTAGCCGCATTCAGTTTACGCCGGACCTGATGCCTACGGACATTACCGGCACGGAAATCCTCGAGCAGAATTTAACGACGGGTGGGAAGGAATTTCGCTTCATTCGCGGGCCGGTCTTCGCGAATATCGTGCTGGCGGATGAAATCAATCGCACGCCGCCCAAAACACAGGCGGCGCTGCTCGAAGCCATGCAGGAGCACCGCGTAACCGCCGCCAATACGACGTATACGCTTGCGGAACCATTTTTTGTCTTAGCTACGCAGAACCCGATCGAGCAGGAAGGTACGTATCCGCT
>JAKAIL010000013.1 GCA_021825235.1 Bacteroidota bacterium
TGCCACACCGGATGCGGAGCTCGGCCTGTGCCTCACCTGGGATTGCTCCCAGGTTCCCAGCGGGATCTACTACGCCCACATCGCCAATTCCATCATGGGCCGGGCAGTGAAGATTTCGGTGCAGCATCAAAGATCGAGGGCCAGTATTCATTAAAAAAGCAAAAGCTCCTTCCATAGGAGGGAGCTTCTATTTTCTTCCAAATTTCTTCAACCCAATAATCATTCTTTAAGAAAGATTATTGAAAATATAACTGCGAATTGCGGGAACTAAGAAACAAAATATTTCGCGAATAGTTCCGTATTGTGGATAAAACGCCGGTTTTTCCTGCATTATGTGCTAAAGCCCTTGCAGCGCAAGGGGTTTAGAGCGCCAAAAGTTATCCACATGTTGATGTGCAAGAAAACATGAATATGGCGAAAACATGGCATTTTTAGCAAAGTGTTCCACGTGGAACACTTTAAACGTTAGCCGAACTTTGTGGCTAATTTTGGCATCGACGTTCCTCCAAAATTTCCGGGCAGTATAACTTCCGGGAAATTCCATGGCAGAATTTCGAGTGAAAAATCAGGCCTCAAAATGAGTAACGAGTCCAAAGCGGAACGGGTGTTTCCCGCACTTCGTTTTACGCGCCGGAAAAACGGTACCTCCACGCAGAATGGCCAAAACCGCCGTTTTTGCGTAACCCGCTTTATGACTGACCGCATTTTATAGAAGAGAACAATCAATGGCCGAAATTCAGACTCCTTCCCCGAAAACCTTCTCCACCACCCGTAATGGCCGCAATGGAACATCGAAATCGTTAGACACCTCGCCGGTTTCCGCCGGCGCGATCCAGGCCGGTGACGAGCCGGGAAAGCTCGATTTATTCGGCCAGCTCGCCGCCCGGGACCACGAGCAGGTGGTGCTCTGCCACGATAAGAAATCCGGCCTCAAGGCGCTCATCGGCATTCACAACACCACGCTGGGCCCGGCCCTTGGCGGCTGCCGCATGTGGACCTACGCCAGCGATGAAGCCGCGCTCAACGATGTGCTCCGCCTTTCGCGCGGCATGACGTACAAAGCGGCTGTAGCCGGACTGAACCTTGGCGGCGGCAAGGCCGTCATCATTGGCGATCCGCGTAAGGACAAGAGCGAGGCGCTCTTCCGCTCCTTCGGCCGGTTCGTGGAAGGCTTGGGAGGCCGCTACATCACTGCCGAAGACGTAGGGACAGGGCTTACCGAGATGGTCTGGATTCGCTCCGAAACGAAGTACGTGACGGGCATTCCCGCCGAGCTTGGCGGCTCGGGCGATCCCTCGCCGGTTACCGCCCGCGGCACCTATGTGGGTATTAAGGCTTGCGCTGCCGTAAAGTACGGCAACGATTCGCTCGCCGGAAAGCACGTGGTTATTCAAGGCGCGGGACATGTGGCGGCCTCGCTTGCCAAGTACCTTACCGAAGAAGGCGCCAAAGTTGTCATCACCGATATTTATGCCGACAAGGCCAACGCGGTTGCGCGGGAAACGGGCGCCAAGGTGGTGGAGCCTGACAAAATTTTTGGAATCGAGTGCGATATTTTCGCCCCTGCCGCGCTCGGGGCGATCATCAACGATGATACGATTCCGCAGCTCAAATGCTCGATCGTAGCAGGGCCGGCAAACAACCAGCTCGCCAACGAGGAGCGTCATGGCCAGGCCCTCAAGGACCGGGGCATTCTCTTCGCGCCGGACTATGTGATCAATGCCGGCGGGCTGATTAACGTCGCGAACGAACTCGAAGGCTATTCCCAGTCGCGCGCACTAAAGCAGGCCGAAGGCATTTACGACGTGCTGAAAAAGATCCTCCTGCTGGCGCAGGAAAAGGATATTACCACGGTCGAAGCCTCGAACCATGTGGCGGAAGAGCGTATCCGCGCCGTTGGCGCAACGAAGCGCATCTATGCCTCCAGTTCGAATTTTAGCGGACGATTTGGAGAGTATTGGCAGCAATAGATTTATAGATGGGACGCCGGAATCTGAGGCAGGCAGAAATCCGGGCGGTCCGGAAACTCGTGAACCCATGCTCGACACCCTGCACGCCACTCGCTATGTAACTCCGCTCCGCGAGGGTGGCTCGCTCCCTGCATTGGTAGAGGCCGATGATGACGGGTTATACGTCCTGAAGTTCTGTGGCGCAGGGCAGGGGAGAAAAGCGTTGATTGCAGAGCTTTTAGCAGGGGAGCTTGCACGGGCCATCGGCTTGCCTGTCCCGCGGCTGGCCTTTATGGATCTCGATCCGGTACTGGGCAGAAACGAGCCGGATTCCGAAATCCGGGCGCTCCTCGAAGCAAGCGCCGGCCTGAACCTGGCGATGGACTATCTTCCGGGCTCCATTACCTTCGATTCGCTGGCGAACGCAATCGATGCGAGGCTGGCTTCGGAAATCGTATGGTTCGACGCCTACATCATGAATGTGGACCGGACGGCACGAAATACGAATATGCTCATCTGGCACAAGAAGTTGTATTTGATTGATCATGGTGCTTCGCTCTTTTTCCATCACCAATGGCAAAGCGCGGAAGAGAAGATTGAAAGTCCGTTCCCGGCAATCAAAAACCATGCTTTGCTGAAGGAAGCGAGTGAAATTTCGGAAGCAGGAAACTCACTCAAAGCAAAGATTACCAACGGGATGATTCGGGAGCTGGTCTCGCTCATTCCCGAGGAGTGGTTGGCAGGCGAAGCATTGTTCTCGGCTACCGAAATCCATCGCGAGCGGTACGTTCAGTTTTTCGAGCGGCGGCTTGCTATATCGCACCTTTTTGAGGAGGAGGCTATCCGTGCCCGGAACGAGCTATGATTATGTCGTGATTCGGATTGTACCCCGTGTGGAACGCTCGGAGTTCATCAATGCCGGGGTGATCCTCTTCGCGAGAACGGAGCGGTTCCTGGATGCGAGAGTCCGGCTGGACCGCGACCGGCTCCGTACGCTGTTTCCGGGGGTGGCTATGGAGGAAATCGAGGAGCACCTCCTGCAGATTCCAAAGATCTGTGCCGGCGGTACTGCGGCCGGCCCCATCGGAGAATTGCCGCAACCGGATCGGTGGCACTGGCTGGTTTCGCCGCGCAGCACGATGCTCCAGACCTCGGAGGTACATTCCGGGCTATGCGAAAATCCTGAGAAAGAATTGGAACATCTCATGAAAACATTGGTAGATTGAGACGACTAGCGAAACGGAGTGCCTTCTTCTGTGTTATTCAGTCGGTGCATCGTCTGGTTATTGCAATTCGCCGAAAACAGCAGTTAGTAATCTTTCCTGCAATTCTTCTGGTCTGCCTACTATCAGGGATTGCCTCCGCGCAAAGCGCGGGCGATAGCTCCAATCAGGAAACGAGCAGCAGCTATCTTTTTGGAGGAATTGGTGGATTTATTCCACTCGACGAAAGCTACCGTGTGAATTATTCGACGAACTTAGGAGGACTTCCAATCGAAGTGACCGGTGGATTTTTGTTTCCCGTCGCTTCTTCCGATTTTGTATCGCTTACCGCGCGCTATGAGCGGCGCACCGCGAATTTCGTTACCAATACCTCCGTTGCAGTGTTTTCTATCGAACCGGGATTTCGATTTTTCCTTGAGCCGGAGCGCGAAAAGGACCTTCGGCTTTTCGGTGCGGCTGACGTGCTTCTGGGACAGGCGTTCGTTCAGGGTGTCTATGACATGACCCAATACGACGTAACGAGTAGCTCCGTGATTATCGCTGGTTCCGCAATGGCAGAAAAGGACTATCTCGATCTCGGGTTCGGATTCGATCTAGGGCTGACTTATCCATTCACGCCGACAACGGCGCTCGATGCTATGGTCCACCTTGCGGTTTACGTAACGAGTCCGGTATTGCAAGGCGGCCTTGGAAATGTTGGGGGAGTTTCACTTACCGCAGCATATCGATTTGGTTTCTAAGAGCACAGCAACGATGGGGCGAATAGGAAGGCATCCATTAGAGGCAGGTATGAAGAAAGCCGTGTTTGCGATGAGTATAGTGGCAGCGCTTTTCATCGGTAGCTGCTCGACGTCAACAGCACCAACGGTTCCGATCGTGGCACATTTTGCCTTTAAGACGGGTGAGCCGGCGAACGATTCGCTGTATCCGATTTTTCCGAACCCATTCAATCGGGTGGCAGGGGATACGGCGCTTACCATTCAGTTTTCGTTACAGGATACGGGCTCTGCGCAAGTGGTTGTTCAAAATGCGCTTGGAGATCAGGTCGAAATTTTTTCGGATTCGAGCCTTCCTTCAGGTTATTATACCGGATCGTGGAACCCTTTAGCATCGGATGGCACTCATCTTCTCAGCGGCCTTTATTTTATAACGCTTCGCAATGGTAATTTCATCTATTCTCGCTTGGTCAACATACAGGAAAATCAATAGGGCGTGCTCCTGGGTTCGGTGTCCGGGTTCTGGAAAGCAGTACGGGGCTACGGGGCACAAAGCTCTTTTCCTGGCTTTTATCCTTTCCGTTTTTAGTGCACGCGCGATGGCGCAAACCGGACCATCACTGCTGGAGCATTACATGAAACTTGCCCATCCGGTTGGAACCGTGAAACTCGCATTTCCCGGTCCGGGCAGCGGCTTTACATTCGTTCACTTGCCGACCAAAGAAGTTACGGAATATGGCGACACGCAAGTCAATGAGCGGTCTTATTTGATCGATTTGAACATCTCGCATGAAGGCCTTTATATCGCTCCGGACACCATGCTGGAGTTTTCCAATTACACGCCCTTTCAGTTCGTGTTACCGAATGGACATATCATTCATGCGCGGCTCGCGCCGGGGCACACGCATCAGGATTATCTTGCGATGGATACGAATTTCAATGGCACGATTGGGTGGGGACTTATCAAGCAGTTCATAACCGTCTTCGATTTTAAGAAGAACGAGCTTACCTTTTACCCATTATATTCCAGCGTGCTGATTGCTGATGACGATACGAACGTCATTCAGCTTCCCATTATCGACGATGCGAAGATTACCTATTGCCACTGTCCACAATCGACGGTCTGGCTCGATGTTACCGCACCGCCATTGCCGGAAGGTCATGTAAATCTGGCGTTCCAGCAACCCTATTCGCAAATCTTTACTACGGCGCTTGACTCCACGACCAGCGCAATTGTTGAGAAACAACATGCGGAAGATTCCATTACCGGAACAAAGCGGACGATTGGCCTTAGTGTGGCGCAGTATTATTTGCACGATTTAAGCGGTCACGCGATCAATATCTCCGATCGCGGCCCACACCGCATTGTAACGCTTCCACCGGCCATATACCATGACCTTACCATTCCTGTAATGGGAACACTGGGAACAGATATTCTCCGGACCTTTAGCGGTATTATTATTGATCCATCGCGCAATAAGCTGATCTTCGTGAAATAGCTATTTCTTCAGTGCAAGTCCAATGCAGTCAGAAAATCGCTTCATTGGCAAATCGAACGTTTCGCGGACCTTCTGGTTGTCCGCCGGATCGTGAACATAATTACCATTTCGTAGCATCGTGATCTCGTCCGTGCTTATGGGAAACCATGTGAACCGGTCCAGGCGTCGCGCCATTGCGAGTATTGCCCATAGCGGAATTTGGATTGCAGCTTTTTTCGATCCCATAGCATCTGCAATCCATAAGACGACTTCGCGATAGGTGAGCGTTTCCGGTCCGCCTAATTTATAAATGTTTCCGAAGGTTTCCGGTTCAGCGAGAGCCTGTACAATGGCCTGTGAAACATCGTCCAACGAAATCGGCTGCAACCGAAATGCTCCGCTGCCGAGTATAGGAATGAATGGTGCTATTCGAATGGCTCGTGCTACCTCGCCAACAAAATTATGTTCGCTACGCGGGCGATCATCGAAAATGAGGGACGGCCGCAGAATGGTCCAATCGAGGCCGCTCGAGCGGACGAGTTCTTCCGCTTCAAGCTTCGTCCGGTAGTATGCGGTGGAAGGGTTTGGTCCGGCTCCGAGGGCGGACAGTTCAATCCAGCGGCGAACGCCCTGCTGTTTGGCGGCGGATAGCACATTTTGGACGCCTTCTACATGTACCTTGCGGAAGGTAATCCCTTTGTTCGGAAACTCCCGCAGCAGGCCCGGAAGATAGACGACGGCTTCGGTGCCGGCCGGCAGCGCTCGCAGTATTTCATCGGCGTGGGAAACATCTCCGGGAGCTATGGACAGCCCTGGATAATGGCTTGCCAACCTGCTTTTCGAACGCGCGGAATGAACAAGGGCCGTGACTGTGTGGCCAGCGCTAAGTAAGTCGTTCAGCACCCGCTGGCCGACGAACCCGGATGCGCCTGGAAGAAAAATGTTCACCTGTTTGGGAATTATGTGGGAAGTGATGTGAATTAGAGTAGCCGAATTGTATTCCAAAACTCTTATTTCGCAACGCATAATTCCTAACTACCTTGTTCACCGGTATCATTGAAGAACTCGGCACACTCGTTGACCTATATCCATCCGGAACGTCACTCTGTCTTAAAATTGAGGCAGAGCGAGTTTTTTCCGGGGACCATGAAGGGCTCCAAAACTCGCAAAACGGGCTGAAAATAGGAGATTCTATCGCGGTTAACGGGGTATGCCTCACGGCTACCCAAGTTAGACCGCCCTATTTTGAGGTCACTGCGGTACGGGAAACCCTGGAGAAGACGACCCTTGGTTCATTGACAGTAGGTACGAGGATCAATCTTGAACGAGCAGCAACGCTCGAAACGCGGTTGGGCGGGCATCTGGTGCAAGGTCACGTGGATGGAACTGCCCGGCTTCGAGAGATACGTGATGCCGATGGAAGCCATCTGTTTACCTTCGAACTTCCCGTGGAAGCCGCGAAATACGTGGTATCCAAAGGCTCCATCGCGCTCGATGGCATCAGCCTGACGGTGGCGGAAGTAACGGATCGTGGAAAGTTCATAACGAATAGTAAACAGCAAGCCGAGAAGCAATCCACTATCCACTATCCCTTATCTACCATAAGGATTGCCATTATTCCTCATACGTACGAACATACCAACGTCCGGTTTCTAAGCATCGGCGACCGCGTGAACATCGAGTTCGATGTAATCGCAAAGCTGGTCGAGCGGCTCATCCAGCCATACTCCTCTTCGTAAGCAGAAGGGGATCGTGCTCGAGCTCCGACCGGCCGCCAGCAGAAAGTGTAACAGAATAAGTAACCGAAACCATAGGTAGCAATACCGAAGAGAGAGGATAAGTAAATAATGGGCGGTCCAAATACCGGAAAAGTCTATTTCGTTATGTATCTGGCAGTGCTGCTGGAACTGCTGATCATCATTGTCGAACGCGACGATGCCGAAGACGCACTTCGCAAGGAGAAAGAGGCGTTGCTCCAGAAGGAGAAACGCATTCAGCTTATTGCGGAAACGATCATTAACTCATTGCGCGGCAGCCCGGCGGCAATTAGTTCTACCTCCGATCAAAGCATGATCTTAGGCGATCCGAAAGAGAAAGATGGCCGCGAGTTCAATGTGCGGGTGCGTCTGGCGGATCCCTCACGAGATTCCGTGCAACAGCTCGATCTCACGATCGATAAGAATAATCAGCCGGTCGAGACAATTAACATTGCGGGTGATTCCACGAAATATCCCTATATGCGGCAAGGCAACGATATTGTTTATACCTATATGTTCAAGCCGCCGGCAGGTTCAGGTCTTTATGATCTGAAATTCGACGCTCACACCAATCAGATTGTTGGCGTGACGCAGTCGGCTTCCCCGGATGATACCGTGAAGATTGGAGCAGTCCGTCTGACGGTGAAAGAGCTGAAGGAAGTAAAGGATGGTATTCAGGAGAATATCGGATTGCGCGGTTATATCGACTCGTTGCTCAATGGCGGTTACGAAAACTTCCAGGCCAATATTGGCACAAACGAATTTACGGTAAATGTAAAACCGCCGCAGGAAGTCGATCAGCTTAAGATTTTCCCGGGAACGCCGGATTTTGCTTCGTTCCCTGGGTTAGATTTGCCCAATGCCGTGAAGATCGAAGGAGCCACCATCAGTGGCCCGCAGGGAGTTAACATTACACTGGCCGGTGGACCCGGACAAATTGTAAAACAGGACTCCAACTTCTATTGGACGTGGCAACCAAGTACGACTGATGTCGGACAGACTTACACAATTAAGCTGGCTGGTCGTGCCAATCGCGGTGGTATGCAGAAGGACCAGGCTTCGACCAGCTTTACCGTTAGTGTGAAGAAGATGGTCAAGGCCAGCCCGACTCCCTTCTTCCCGGAGAATCCGAAGACGCATCAGGCTACCCCTTATACGTACGTAACCTTCCATGCGAACGAACAGATTGCCGGTCTGGATGGCGCGTACATGACGGAGATTTACCTGAATGGGCAAAAGATGGTTACCTCGCAAGAGCCAACCATTGATTTCACCCCGCAATTCCAGAAGGACGAAGGGAAAACACTGGAGATTAAGGCATACTATAAATCCAGCATGATGACGAATTATGTGCCGATTGACGATCAATCCTTCAAGATCGGGCCACCGCCATTCCTCGCGTTTTCCAATAGCGGAAACGAAATTACGGCGGGCGATAACCTAGTCATTAAAGCGGCATGGGATACGCTCTCTGGGTCAAGCACTGACCGTTATATTGAAGTCGGTTCCGACCATCTTCAAGTGGAATCGGAAGGTTACTTCGAACCCTCGGCCAAAAAAGAGGCCGGAAAGGCCGGGACAGTATATCTCTTTGATGCACGCCCAACGAGCAAGGCTCAAAATGTTACCAATAAAAATGGTGTACCCGTGAGCGTAACAGTCACGGATCCTGTGACAGGGCAGAGCCGATCGTTCCAGGTAACCATTATGCCGAAGCCGATCCAACGGGGGTACGGCGGTTACGGTGGGTATGGTGGCTATCGAGGTGGAGGTGGAGGCGGTGGTATCCATTGAGTGATTCCTTCGAATTTCACTCGTGCGAAGCGTTCGCACGAGTGAAATTCGGAGCTTTTCCACTTATTATTTCCGATTCTTCGAGACTATTTTTTTCGATTCTTGCAGACTAACAATTGACTATGAGATTCCCGAACACGACACTTTTCACGCATCCATTCGGGGTTCGTAACCGGTGGCTCAGGGGCTACGGATCCGCACTCATCGCTGTCGCCGTTTTTCTTACCCTTTTACCGCTTGCTCGTGTGGTGGCGCAAGCGTTGCCCGGTGATGATTCACTCCGAGCCGTTTCGCTTCGTAACGAAAAGGCGTACCGGCTGCTAAATTCTATGGACGATAAAGGGGGTTCCTATGATTTTACCAATATTACTGCGTGGAAAATCACAGACGATAATCTAAGAAACCAGATCGAGAGTATTTACACAGCAAAGTACGGAAACAAAGAACTCAAGAATTTCGAGATCGATAACGTCTATGTGTTTGCCGCCCCGGATGGTTTGGACCAGGCGGGTGACGAAAAGTTTTTCCCGTTCCACATTCTCTTCATGGGCAAACATGTGAATGTGGATACCAGTGGCGAAAGCGGCGGTGGGTTCTTCGGTGGCGGAGGCGGGGGTAATACGAATCAAACCGTTCCGATTGCCTTCAAGGGCCGGCAAGTTATTCCGATGATGTTGCATAATCCAACACTGGTGGACAATATCAATGCGATTCAAGGTGATCTCGTGGAGCTTCCCGGCGGCCTCGCGCCGCGCGGAGTGCAACTCATCAAAGATGCCGATGAGCGCTACATTTTTCATCAAATGTTCACCGGATTTTATTCGAAGCGTACCATAATTGATCAACAGGATAACCAACTCGGTCTGCCAAGCCCGGATGAGATGGCCCCGCCGCCCGTAGATACAACTCAGGCCCAAATTCCTACAGAGCCCGATGAGACGCAGGGCATGTCCGTCGAGTCGTTGAATTCGCAAGCGTTTCGTTACCAAAAGACGATTGATCTTTCCATCGACCATCTGACGGCCAACGTTTCTCGCGAGGATGCGCTGGAACTCCAGATCGGTAATCCGGAAGTGGGCCTACCGTTCTGGTCCAGCGGCGAAGCGCGCTTATGGCTTACGATGAAGAATCAAATTGGGACTCAAAGCGATTTTTCGATCGGTCTCGATTTCCCAAACTTTGGGCTGGGTAATGTTAACCACGCGATCTTTGAACCGAGAAGGCTTTCCGGCTTCTGGGGTGGTTCGCTCGCGGCGTATTTTGCAGGTATCGACTTCTTCAGCGCATTCAACATGCCACTGGCGTTTAACTTCTCCGTTTTCCCAGGTGGCGGGTCGAATTCTTCGATTATCTATAATGGAGTGCCGGGAGATGTTCCTACTCCATCTGTTCCGGGTAATGGCACGGTTGGTGTGCCAGGAAGTTCGACGGCCGGTACGACTTTCTATCGCACGACTTTTATCGGTCAGATTTATATACCCTTTATCGTACAACTCGATCCAGCGAACTTCGTGCAGTTCTCGGCCGGCGTGGGCATAGACAATGTGCATCTAAGCTGGATCCCCAAGACCGATAGCGAGGCCGAGGCGTTCGGTTACGGACCGGGACAGGGTGGAACCGTTCAAGATCTGCTGTACAACGGCAGAGCGAATGTATCGACACCGTTTACCCCGCACGTTGCTATCGACTATGTGAATCATCGCTCGAATAAGTTTGGGTTGGATTTCCAATACGACCATCTGTTCACGTTCGGCGGCTGGCTGGAGCTTATCCCCGACCATCTCCGAATCGAGGCGAGCTACACGGCGCCACTTGTGCGCTCGGCGCTCCCCTATGAGCCACCCTACTTCTTTGAAATCACTCCGCGCCTGTATTTCTAAACCTGACCAGAAGCCACTTGACTATGAAGAACTTTAATAGCAATACGCACTTTCTTTTGATCCTGGCGCTGGCCGTACTGATGACGGGCTTTGCAGCCATAAGCACTCTCCGAGCCCAGCCCGGTGGAATAGAACAACAGCAGGCTCAACCGACGCAAGTTAGCTTGCAGGACTCGTTGCGTGAAGCATACTCCGAAAATAAAACACTCGAGGATATTCTTCACTCCATTCGTTCGATCGACACGGCGCGGCAAAATGAGCTTATTCAATGGATCATCACCGACCGTAGTGTTAGATCCCGCGTGATTAGCGCCCTTCGAAAGGAAGGATTTTTTATCTCCCCGAATTCTGTCGCGGAGATGACGGTAACCCAGAATCCGGTCTATGATGATCAAGGAGATCTTCCGCTTCTCCGGTTAGTCATTCAATCGGTCGGGTTATATGGCGAACCAACGCTGAAGCGGGTGCTCGGTCCGGATCTCTACTCTCGGATTCAATCTCGGCAGGGATATCAATACACCCTTATTTCAACCGCGCCAGCTCAACAAAACATTCAATTCGTACGGTTAAACGCTTCGCTCTTTGGTGGAGACATTATCTTCAAATCGGGCTTTGGCTTTGCGATGAACGTCGGTGACGATTGGATCGGCTACCCCTTCTGGCTGCCTGGAACGATTGGAACATACGGGCTTATTCGAAGCGGCACGACAGATTTCCGGCTGGGGCTCGAGTGGCCGTTGGGACAATCCGGTGTTGCACCGTTTACCATTTCGCAAGGCTTGCAGGTTCGGCCGCGTAAGCTTGCCGGGGCAATGGCCTTTGCTGCGGAGGTCCAGCAGGATTTGAATATGTTCCCGGAAGAATCCGGTAAGCTACATTTCGGATTGGAGTTCCGGGATGCTTTCACGCCGAACATCAATAGCTTCCCCGCATATTTAGGAATGACAGGCCCGAATGGCCAGTATGAGACCTATTTTCAATATCCGCCGCCTGCGAATGGGTCACTCGATCCAGGACCGGCGAGCAGTCCTAATCGTCCGTTCATTTATTACCTGGCGCTTTCGACACATGGTTATGTGCAATACAAAATGCCGGACCAGGTTTTACGCGGTGCCTATATTCAGCTCGGTGGCGGAATGCACTCCATCCAACCGGTTACGGTTGGTTCAGTCCAGTCGGATCCTCAAAACCTAACGCAACAGGACCTTGTATTCTGGAACCGGTATAATTTCTTCGATCCCTTCGTCAAACTGGGGTATGTTCATACCGGAGAATCCGGAGAGGATTATGGAATCAGCGTCCAGTATTCGAATACGCTGCTCACCGATGGGTGGTTTAAGCTTTTCGACTGGCTGGAACTCGAAGCGAAATACTCGACCGTTATCGGGCGCGATCCCTATCCCTGGGAATGGAAGGATTATGTGATGGTCTCGCCCAAGCTGATCCTGAATTTCTAAGGAGCCGAATTTCGTTGGAAAAAGCCCGGTTATAGCCGGGCTTTTCGTTTTTTCGGAGCGTATTTTGAGCTGTTCGCTCCATATTTTGGCATAGCCGTTGGACTAATGTTAAAGATGGCGAGGAATCCGTAAGTTTGTATAGATGGGCCGCGCGAGGATCAAAGGCTGAACGGTGAGACTACGAGCAACTATATTACCACCTTTGGAGGAAGAATCCGTTCCTTCAAATGGTAAGGATTCGCACCGTCATCTGGAAGAGGTTCCGCAGGAAGAGCTTCGTGAAGAAGCACTGGAGCAAAGGAAGCAGGAGGATTCGTTGAAACTAAAAGCTGCTTCGGAAGTGGCCCTGGAACCGAAGAAAGGACATGCCCGGCGCCGATATATTCGGAAAATTCTAGAGCTCAGCAAGTCGCGTAAAACCACCCGCATCCTGCTCGAAATCTGGCAGAGCGATTATTCGATCATTGCTTTCGTTCTTGTGGTCGCGAGCTTTTATCTCATGAAAGATACCGGCTCCGCACCGGTAGGGTATTGCTTTTTTCTGCTTGCCATGGCAACAGTCGATGCCATTCTCTCCATCTTTGTCATTCGACTTTCATTTCATCAGAATAAGCATGGCTTTTACCGAACAGAGGATTTTGAGCGGGACTGGCTTCGGTATCGTATTCTGCTTAGCATGACAAAGGCGGCGCTGCTCTTTGTCGTCTTAACCAGTTGCGGGACGGCGTGCGTGGTAGCCTCCTATGTAGCGTGGTTTTTTACCGCAACGCAGAGGTTGCGATACATTATTCTTCGTTGGTCCATGGACGACCACTATCCGGAACTACAGAGATGGAGCATCTTTACATTGCTGCACGAAGCGGGGCTTGAACCGCACCGCAGGAGGACCTTCACACTTGTTGCCGCACTCGGAGTTGCGATGGGATTTATTATAGTATTTCTCTTTTAGACGAAATCAATTAGCAATCCACTCTGTATGAAGAGGACCCTGTGAAAATCCGGTATCCCAGGTCGTGAATCGCGTAGCAAAGGAGGTCTTCGCCGCTTCCACTCGTGTTCGGGCATTTATGATTTGTTGTGCAGTAACAGTGCCTTGTGCGTTTAAGAATTCTTCTACTTGTTGTTCGGAAACAGTATTGGTGTTGTGCGGAAGCTCGGGACTTGCAATAACGGCGGCAGAAATGCTCCTCAATAGCTTCAGCCACATAGCCGCGAAAAGTGCATGGGTGCCATAGATCTCGGCCCCCACGAGTTTTCCATCGATTGCATAGGCAATGCCGACGGAGTGAGGATGATCTTTCGCCAATGCTTCAAAATGATGTTGGAAAGAATGCTCACGGTCCGCGACAGCGCTACTTTCTAGTGAAAGTTCTAAGCTGGTGGGAGAAGCATTCTTTGTTACACTATCCTTTAAATGCTTAGTCAGTGCAGACTGGACCGTTACAACATCGTTCCAAACCGCTTCCTGAGCAGCGCTGGGATACAGGATTGGTTGCGGCAGGTTGCCCAGCGAATTCAATAGTTCCAACTCGCTCGAATCCGGAGCCGTAAGTCCACCCATTTGTGGAGTGAGTAATTGTTCGGTTAAGTCATGACGTATGACAAGCCGAGTGTGCGCCATCGGTGCCATCCAATGAGATGCGCTGAAGGTCGCGAGCGGTTCTGAACCGCGCTGCGTGGAACGCCCGCTCTCGATACAGTACACATTGAGATCGTGGGCGGAGTCCTGCCTTGGCAGGATGCGATCGTCGGCAATCATGCGGTCTTGTTGGCCGCCTTTAATGAGGTCACCGGCTTCCACGAAAAGGTCGGTGTCTGATCTATTCTCGATCCACAATGTTTGGCTGTTTTCGTTATGGATGATGGCCCTGCCCTCTTCGAGGGCTTGTTCCAACGTCAAATAAGGATGTGAAAAGTTATCATCGGCATTTATGAGCCATAACTGCAAGTGGTCGAATGGCTGAGCTTGCCATAGACCTGTCGAATCATGCTGGGCGGTAGCGGTCGAAGCCCAGAGCACGAAAAAAAGGAACGACCATGTCTTCATTCGAGCAATAGTAGTACGTTCCGAAATGTGCAAAAGTTTTCCCTTCTTACTCAATTCATATTAAAAATATACACTCCGGCATTGGTTGGCAATTCGTTTGTACCAAAAAGATCGAGTTCCTCCATTGGGAGAAGCTCAGCGTTCGCCTGTTGGAAAGGGAGAAGTTACATCTATGAAGGCATATCATTGCACGAGCAAAGGTCAAAAATACTCGACATTCATTCTCGATGTGTACGGGCAATTCCCAACAACGGTTGAGGTATTCAAGCGAGCGTATGGATTCAATCACATCCCGCAAAATGATCTCAATGCGTACTTGGAAGGGCTAACCGATAGCCGATTCAGTATTTTCAAGGATAAAGCTCGGCTCCAACTAAAATGCAATCCTATGACGGACGATCTTGCGATTGTCTTCAGTGAATGGATTTCGCATCAACCAGGGTTCCGTGCGATATCGGAACAAGAATTGCTAACCGGTATCCCTATCGAGGAATACGAGTTTCCATTTTAGAATCGGTAGTCGCGTAACAAGTTACGCCGTTCGCTTAATTTACGGCGAACACAACTTTCAAATTTGCCGATTCGGAGAGCGTATTAGGCTGTTGTGCCTTGCGGGCCATAGCGCGCTCTTCTTCCTCTCCTCCGGTTTGCGGTGTCATGGGGCCAGGTGGTTCGGGACCGGTCTCTGAAATTGAAACGATTTCGCCTAATGTGCCACCCATTTCTTTTGCGATAGATGCCGCTTCGTTCCGGGCGTTATCGAGCGCACTTTTTACCGCTTGTGTGTGAAGCGATTCTCCGGGCGCCGCACTGAACGAGCCAACATTAATAGCACCCGCGCCACTTTGAGTCGCTAAATCTATGATACGCGGAAGATCTTCGACGTGATCGAGTTGAACGTTCAACTGTGTGTCCATCCGGTAGCCGATAATACGCGTACCATTCTGGCCGTACTCCATGTTCGGCATCAAATGGAATGGTTGTTCGGTAATATCTTCTGATTTAATGCCCGCTCCCACGAGCGCTTCCTTCAAGTGCTTTACAATATCGTCCTGCTTGACAAAAAGTCCGGTCGCAGTCTGGTCCGCACTTGAGACGGTCATTGTAAGAGAGACACCTTTTGCCGCTGCACCGGCGGTACCCGTGGAAAGAACGGTGATCGTCCGGCTCATTGGGAACGGTGGCATGGGCATGCCGGAAGGAGGTTCCTGAGCGAAGGCCTGCGTGCTGAAGAACGCGGCCAAGGCCGCCGTTGCGAGATAAAGTTTCGAGTGATTCATCGGCGTAAAAAATAGTTTTGGATTGAACGTGGAAGTACCTTCCCGGCTGTCATTATGGATACAAAATTACAACGAAATTAGCTCCGCGATTTGAAAAACATGCCTGACCCTCAAACTATTGCAGGCCGTATCTTGTATTCTGTATGTGCACTCCCAACCGAGCATGTTCGATTCACGCTGGAGCAAGCCAATTGCTTCGCCTTTTCTCCTTTGCTGTTAGTTCCACATGCCACGTCAACCGGTAGTCGCACTCCTGTATAACGACGTTCCTGCCGAAGAAGAGGAACTCGAAGTACCGGTCGATCTTTCGCCGGAAGCACTTGGTTTTACCCCCTACTTCGATTTGGACGATGTTCCGGCCGAAGAAGAATATGCGCGCATCGAAAGCGCGCTAACCGAAGCGGGTTTCAAAGTAGCCAGCTACAATGTCAAAGACCGATTTGAGCGATTATTCAAATTTCTCGCGCGCAGGAAGATCGATGTCATTTTCAATCTTGTGGAATTTTTTCATGGCAGGCCCGAACTGGAAATGGATGTTGCCTCGTTCTACGAATTGCTCGACATTCCGTACACCGGTGCCACACCACTCACGCTGGCACTGGCGCAGAATAAGCCGCTGGCGAAATCCGTTTTAAGGTCCTACGATCTTCCAACCCCGCGCTCGATGACTGTGCGGCGCAAAGCGAGCGTTGCCGATTCCCTGAGCACCTTTCGATCTCGCCACAATCTCCACTATCCGCTGATCGTCAAACCAGCCTGTGAGGATGGTTCTGGCGGGATCGAAAATGAGAGTATCGTTTCTTCGTTGAAGGCATTGCGTGCTCGGGTAGAATATGTTCTGGAAGAGTTCCGAATGGACGCCCTCGTCGAGGAATATATCGAGGGCCGAGAACTGAATGTGGCAGTGCTCGGCAATGGCTCGGTGCGACGCGCACTGCCAATCTCGGAAATCACCTTTGAAGATATGCCGGAAGAATTCTACAAAATCGTTAGTTTTCAGGCAAAGTGGGCGCCGTTGCACGAGGCATATCACCGGACGATCCCGTCCTGTCCTGCGGATTTGCCGAAAGCCAAAACGCAGGAAGCACAGGACCTTGCGTTACGCGCCACCGAAGCATTGGGAACTCGCGATTATGCCCGCGTCGATATTCGCATGAATAAGTCCGGCGAATTCTACATTCTGGAGGTCAATCCGAACCCGAATCTGTCGGAAGGGACTGGCATTGCGCGTTCCGCGGAGGCCGCGGGCATCGCATTTCAGGAGTTACTCAAAACGATCGTCGAAAGCGCGCTCGAACGATCACCGAAATTGCGGGAAGAGGAATAAAATACCGTTCCTCAAAAATAGAGAACGTAATAAATCCCTAACCACAGGAAGAGCATTGCATCCATAAAATAGGCAAGGTTGAGGATACTGACCGCGCTTCGCGTATAGCGCCGCCAGCGGAGGGTCCAGCGGTACTTGCTGATAATATAGACCATCGCGCCGATAATATGGAAAAAGAATAGTCCAGTCAGTACGAAGTAAATCCCACCAAATACCGTGCGAATAGGCAGGCCCGTAGCAATGATCGAACGCCATTCATGTGCATTGAGTGCAAGGAATGCTGCAAGGCAGATCAAGGACAGGATCAGCGAAGCGCGCATGGTCCTTAGGGCATTACGATTTTGAGCAAAGACGGTCAGCATGAGCAGGAGCGCCGCACCTCCAAGAAAGATCGAGCTGAAGCCGATCAGTGCTCGGTGTAAATGCGGCAAATCGGCCGGTGGCCAGGCGATGGCATCGGTTCGTAGTGCATAGTAGCCACCAATAAACGTGATGAATAGGATCGCATCGAGCGCCAGCCCGATGAAAAAGACAAAGCGTCCACTATCGACAATGACAGGTGCCTCTGGCAGTTCACCCGCCGTGTATCCCTGCTCTTCATATAACGTGTTTGACATTCGGCGACCTCATAGAAACAACGAATTACTATTGCAATTCGCGTGCGAACAAAGTGATTCCGAAGGTATCCTGAAACATTTTTGACCGGAATTAAGATTTGGTGACATGCGGCTAACCCAAAAGGAGCAAATCGCTATCCGTGACACGGTGCGAGCATACTTGCCGAATGCCAAAGTGTATCTGTATGGCTCGCGGGTGGACGATGCCAAGCGTGGTGGCGATATCGATCTCCTGATCGTTGACCCTGAACCTGTTTCTCGCAACGCAGTACACAGTATTCGTTGGCGTTTGTGGGAATTGATTGGTGAACAAAAAATCGACATTTTGGGTGAACAGGAAAATAACCTGAGCACCTTCGCGAAGATGGTTTCGTTTGATGCCCTACCAATCGAATGACTCAAAAGAATATATCGAAAGCCGAACAACTTGCTGTATTCATACGGCAACTTGAGCGGGCTGCGGAGTACCTCGAAGAAAGTTTTCTTATTTGTGAACCGTTCGTCACGAGTACTACGAGTTCACGCTCAGAGCTCAGAGAGTATGAAGCGCTTACCGCGCGCTTTGCCCGATTATCCGATCTGTTGGTTCAAAAAGTTCTTCGATACATTGGAACGGTCGAATCCAGCGAAGCAGGCTCGATTATCGATATTATGCATCGGGCAGAAAAACAAGCGATTGCCAGCTCCGCGGCGGAGTTAAGTGAAATTCGGGAATTAAGAAATGAAATCGCGCATGAGTATGCGACACGGGATATTGAGGAAGTTGCCGCAGACGTTGTGCGGTGGACCCCCGTGCTTATTGCTATGACCGAGCGGGCGATCGAGTATGCTCAGGAGTTAACAGCCCGGCTTCCCTGAACTATCTTAGTATGGCTGTTCAATTTCAAGATTATTACGAAATTCTCGGCGTGCCACGCACGGCGACGGAAGACGAGATTAAAAAGGCATACCGCAAGCTTGCGCGTAAGCACCATCCCGATGTCAATCCGGGGGACAAAGGCGCAGAAGAGCAATTCAAGAAAATCAACGAAGCATACGAGGTCTTAAGCGATCCCGAAAAGCGGAAGAAGTACGATCGCTTCGGCGAAAATTGGAAGACGGGCCAGCAGTTTACCCCTCCGCCAGGATGGGGCCCGCAGCCTGCAGGTGGCGGATTTACTTATACCACGGGCGAGGAAGGAGATTTTTCCGAATTCTTCCAGCAATTTTTCGGACCCGGAATGGGCTTTGGCGCAAGCACACAACGGCGGCGTCCGGGCTTTAGCACGCGGGGTTCGGATATCGAAGCAGAGTTGCCCATTACTATTGAAGAAGCCTTCCATGGTGGAACCAAGCAATTTACGATTCGCAAAGGCGATGGAACGACGAAAACGTATCGTGTAAAAATCCCCGAACATTCGTATGCGGGCCGGCAAATTAAATTGGCAGGAGAAGGTTCGCCGGGTACTGCCACGCCAGGCGACCTGATATTAACCTTAGCATACCAGAACCACCCTTACTATGACATAGACAATTTCGATCTATATCGCGAAATTGATGTTGCTCCGTGGGAGGCCGTCCTGGGAGCGAAAGTGCCCATGGAAACCCTCGATGGCAATGTGCGATTGACTATTCCGGAAGGTGCGCAGAGCGGGTTAAAACTTCGGCTCAACCATCGCGGACTCTACCGAAGCGATGGTTCCAGAGGAGATTTATATGCGATTGTTGATATTGCCATTCCGGAAACGGTTACCCCAAAAGAACGGGGATGGTGGGAAAAACTTCGGGATGAATCGAAGTTTGATCCTCGGGTCTGAGCTTTGGAACTGGCGTTCCACTTCATCCGGTTCGAAGCTATGAATTATTTGTCGTCATGAACATAGTAAACCTACGTAGCTTAGCTGCTGCACCTATCGCTTTTTTTTCTCTGGTACTTTTTTCGGTTGGCTGTAACAACAGCACCGGTCCGTCCAATACGAGTTCTTCCGCGACGGTGAGACCGAAGCAGGGAAGCACCTACACTGATAGTGTTTGCCGCAAAGATACGTCACTCCAGAATAAACCAGGACACTTTGTTACGTTTACGCTTCTGGACACGAATGCCTCCATCGGAGGGATGACCAATGTGTATATGTTTGTGAGTTCCTATGATACTTCAAACCAAAGCTCTGACACGACTTATCTGCACTATGAGAATAACGGCAACGTTTCGATGTATGTCCCCTTCGCTGCAGGGCAGTTTTCAATTGGGCGTGAATGGGTAACCTTCTCATTCGCAACACAGGATTCTTCTGAAATACCTCCGCTTCATGCCTTTATTATTGTAGATTCGGTTACAATAACTGGATCGGTAATAGGCGCTGGAACGGCGACACAAACCATAAATGGGAATTCGCTTTATCTTGAAAAATCCACTATGAATATCACGGCCAGTTCGAAACTTGGAGACATTTCAGCCACGCTCAACCTTTCGTATGCGCCATCGATTGGCTTTATCGTGTCTGATGATCTTTCCGAGCAGGGCAGTGCGGCGGGATTAAATTTGTCCGGAGGAGTAGCGGCCTTCTTGCGGTCCTACACCTTAAAATAGTTTTTTTAGGTCTTCGTCAAGCCTTTGCCCTTTGAGGAAAGGAAAGCAATTTCCTGAACTTTTGATGCGATTTCGAGCTTTCTTTGAAAGAGCAAGCTGCCCCCTTGGGCGGCTCTCTTCTCGTCTCATTTTTCACATTCGATTCTTATGCTTTCGAGGAACTGCTTCCATCTTTTTGCTGCGATGCTGGTATCCTTTTGCGTTCTGACACGCGCCCAGGCACAATGGCTTACAAAGGCCGATGAACGGCCAGAACATCGCCCGATATCCCGGATTATTTTGCCCGAGGAGCAGGAACATGCCGGAATTGCGAATGCCCTAAAATGGTACTGGGGCCAGCGGACCTTTGGCCTGGGTTACATACCGAAAAATGCGCTTCAAATTGCAGTACAAAAGCGAGATGCCATGCGTGCCGAAGGCAAAGGTATGGAAGCCTTGGCTGCACAACCGCAATGGTCGCTCGTTGGTCCAAGCAACGCGGGAGGCCGTGTGGAGGCGGTGGCTATCCATCCAACCGATCCTAAGACGGTCTATATCGGTGCTGCTAATGGGGGCGTCTGGAAAACGACCGATGGCGGCAATAGCTGGACCCCACTAACGGACAATATGCAGTCCCTTGCCATGGGTGCGCTGGCAATCGATCCTCAGCATCCCGATACGGTCTATGCGGGAACGGGAGAATATCCTTCCACAAACGATTCCTACTCGGGTTATGGGTTACTTCGCACGACCGATGGTGGCGACACCTGGTCGAGCATCGGGCCGAGTTCGGTTGCAGCATACTCCAGGATCATCGTAAATCCGAAGCATTCGAATATTATTTATGCTGCGGCCGGGCGCTCCGGGGGCGGGGTGCTTCGCTCCACCGATGGTGGAAAGACATGGCCGTGGTTGCAAGGGGGCTTGCCGCAGAATGTTTCTGTGTCCGACCTTGCACTTTCGATGAATGGTGATACAGCAGTCCTCTACGCAGGTGTGGTCGGCAATGGAGTGTGGCGTTCAACCGATGGTGGAAATACATGGACGAAGCTGAGCGGACTGCCGTGGCAACCTTCGGACTATGTCCGCATTTCGCTGGATGTCGATCCTACGGATTGGCAGAATGTGGTCGTGCTCGATGTCAATGGTTTTGCCGCTGCCGGCCAGGATGATTTTGGCGGTGTGGAAGTCTCTAACGATGGCGGTTCCATTTGGAATGATGCCGGCGATGAAAGCAGCCTTCAGCCCTTTTTCGAAGGGGGTGCTACTCCACCTCAGGGTTGGTATGATGCTTACATTCGAGTTGATCCCTCGAACTTTAATCACATGCTCCTGGGTGGCGTACCGTTTTGGAGCACAATCGATGGCGGGGCTTCCTGGACGGAAAACCGTTACATCCATGTAGATCATCATGATGCGGAATTCGCACCCTCCGATCCGAGTCAGGTTTATATCGGTTGCGATGGTGGAGTTTATTATTCGAGCGATGGTGGGAGCGATTTCAATACGAGCCAATTCAATATTCCCATTTCGGAGTTTTATGTGATCGGTGTCGATCAACTCCAGTCCGATATGACCTACGGAGGGTTGCAGGATAATGGGCTCGTCAGCGGGCCTTCTTCGAGCGATTGGGGCACCTTCGATCCGTATGCCGGCGATGGGGCATACGCAGTTCCCGATCCGAAGCATGAGGGGGTCATCTACTGCAACGCCACTGAAGGTATGCCGCAGCGTGATGACAATGGGACTGTCAGTGACATGGGAGTCTACTCCGGATCCGACTATGTGAATTGGCTAAACCCGATTCACGTCGATCCGAAGAACGATATTTTATATTTTGGGACGGACCATCTCTACATCAATAATAATCCTGCAACCTCCGATAGCTGGATACGGTGTTCGACCAAACTTGCCCTCTCTACCGATTCGAGTTCCAGTATTCAAGCCATCGATGCGTTCGGTGATAAGGAGACGATCATCTGTGGGACCAGCGCCGGCCATGTCTTTCTGACGACGAACAATGGCGCAAGATGGAGCTATGTTTCGAATGGGTTGCCGGGCCGATGGGTCACCTGTGTGAAATTCGATCCGTCCTCCAAGAGTACGTTCTACGCAACGCTCTCCGGATACGGGGCTGGTCACGTATTCAAAACAACCAATAATGGCACAACGTGGACTAATATCAGTTCCACGCTGCCGGATATTCCCGTCAATGCTCTCGAAATGGATCCAGCCAATGCTTCCGTCCTCTACATTGGAACGGATGTAGGAGTTTTCTTTTCACCGAACGATGGTGGCTTGTGGGTTCCGTATGGAACGGGTCTGCCCAACGTAGCGATCGATTTTATGGACGTGCAGGTGTACGACCGGAAATTGTATGTTGGCACACACGGCCGATCGGTTTGGTCCATTCCACTGGTGGATGACGTGACCGGAATCAGTCTGCCTGCGCAACGGACCACGTGGACGATCGGCGACTCTGCAAGTGTTGTCTGGCATGGCTTTGCTTCGCCGGTGACGCTCGATCTAAGTCTCAATGGCGGAGGGAGCTGGCAAAACATTGCCAGTGGGGTTAGCGGTACTTCCTATTCGATTTCCGATGTTATGTATCCTCAGAGTGACAATGTGCTCGTGCGTGTTGCCGATGGGACGAATACGGTCGTTTCTCCTTTATTCAGTGTCGTTCAGCAGAAACGTGGGAACCAACTTGCGGTGGTATCAGAATTACCATTCTACCTGTATGATATTGCCTATGATAAGGACGATAATGTGCTCTGGGCAACCACTTACGATCAATCGGAAAATCTCTATAAAATCGATCCGGACCGCGGCACTCTGCTCGATTCCGTAAAGCTCAACCTGCAATCCGCATCTCAAATGGCTGGACTCACGGGAATTAAGTACGATCCCAGTTCCAAGCATTTATTTCTGCAACAGGTACTTAATACCAGTGATCCGTATGCCTGGTCCAGCAATATGTATGAAGTAACCACGGCGGGAGCGATTGTGCGATGGGCTCCATCGCCTGCCGAATATGGGACTGGCATTTATATCAAAGGAGATTCCCTGCTGGTGGCGGACCGTATGACCCAGCAAATTCAAATATCCAGGTTGGAAGACTGGACTAATTTTGGCGTGTACAATCCACTTAATTTTTCCGATACGCGAGATGCCATCTACGGTTCCCGTGGATTGACCTACGATCCAAAGCTGGGTGAGTATTTGCTTGCCTATACAGAGTTCGATGGTTCCAACCGTCAATCGACCACGTTTAATGGGAGCGATTTGCTCTTCCTGGATACGGTTAGCGGTGCGGAACAGTCCTCGGTAGCGATTATGGATGGTGAAACGGAAGCCAATGTTCGCGGGCTGGAGTATGATCCTCGTGGCGCGGGCAATACAGCATGGATGACGATTCTCAATTCCTCCGGTTCTTCGAAAATTGTGAAGATCGCATTGACCGATGGCCCTTCGGGTACTGCCGCCCCATCATACACAACTCAGCCTTCTACCATCGATTGTGGCGGAGTAGATACCGGGAGTTCGAGACCGCTTTCTGTGGAAATCCATAATGTTGGCAATGCCGCGGGAATGCTTAAACTGATCTCGATCAGTCCGGTGGTAACCGATTATTCGCTGAGTTCGCTTACATACCCGATCACGCTAAATCCTGGAGATTCGCTCGGAATCACTATTACGTTCGCACCGCATACCGCCGGAAGAAAGAATGCAACGCTGGTGTTGACCGCTTCCTTGGATAATTCCCAAATCACTTTTCCAATTACCGGGGTAGCGACGATCAATGGGGCGGGTGTTACAGAAACGACAAACCCGGGTGGATGGTCTCTCGAATTATCACCCAACCCGGCCAGAGACTATGTGGATCTAACGGTAACTGCAGGACGCAGCGATTTTGCACAGGCCCACCTGTATGATGTGACCGGTCGGGAACTTCGTACGATACCGCTTGGAACGCTGGTGAATGGCGAGCAGCAATTGGAACTTTCGACCGCGAATCTTCCGAATGGAATCTACTTCGTGCGGGTTACTGGAACCAATGGTGAAGTCTGCGGCGGACGCCTTGCCATCGAACGTTAAAAATAAATGGGGCATAGTGAAACCCGCCCCATAGCTTCTGGAGTTAAGAACAAGCGAGGCCAGTGTACCCATTGCACGGCCTCGCTTGTTTCATTTTGGTTTGTCTCGATTCCTCATCCAAATCGAGCGGATATATGATTCTTCCAGCTACATCGAGAGAAACGGTACTCATTACCGGCTGCCACGGATTCGTTGGTCAGCATGTGGTGCGTTTGTTTGTGGAAGAATCGAATTATGAATTAATCCTCACCGCCCGTGAGCCCGAACCGCTCTTTGCGGGACTCGCAAATGAGCCCCGCATTCGTGGTTACCATCCTATGGATGTTACGCAACGGACTACGGTACGGGATGTTATCGGCGCCGTTAAGCCGGATATTATTGTGAACTGTGCGGCCTTCGTCAAAGTGGACGATGCGGAAACACACCGCGAGACTGCCTGGCGAACGAACGTTTCCGCGGTCGAGCATCTGGCGGAGGCCGCCCGAAAAGTGGATGCCCGGATCGTCCACATTTCTTCCGATCTGGTCTTCGATGGGCTTCGTGCTCCGCAAACGGAATTCGATGCCCCGCACCCGCTCAATTATTATGGCCGGACAAAACTCGCCAGCGAGAATGTGCTCCGCACTTCTGGCATCGAGCACACGATTTTCCGTACCTCTTCCGTGTATGGTGCTGCCGATCGTGCGAAAGCCAATTATGCGCTTTCCATTATAATGTCTCTGGAATCGGGCGAGCCAGTGATGGCAGCGACCGATCTTATCTCTGCACCGACTTTGGTGGATGATCTCGCACTTGCCATTGTGCGCGCAACGGAGCGGCGGCGACTCGGGCTGTACCATGCCGGGGGGCCGGACATGATTACGCGGTTCGAATTCGCACATCGCATTGCCGAGATGTTTGGGCTGAATTCTGAACTCATTTTACCGACAACGATTGCGGAACTCCGCGCAAATGGGCGTTTCCGCGCGGAGCGGCCAGCGCGGAACGGCCTTGTTTCGCTCAAAGCACAGACGGACCTGGGAATTCGTATTTCCAATGTGGATGACGGCCTCCGTGTCATGGAGCGCGGCATGGAAGAACTTCTGGGGCAAGAAGCACTGTATCTCTACCAATAACCTCACCTGCTTTGCTCCCGGTGCAAAGTACTTATACTAATGCTTGATATAAAACGTATTCGTGAAAACCCGGAGGCAGCGCGCGCGGCCATTCGTGCCAAACACTCCGAGGATGTAGTCGATCAGATTCTGGAACTCGATCGCGAGCGGCGCTCGATCATCCAGCAAGTGGAAGTTCTGAAAAATGAGCGGAACACCGTTTCCGAAGAAATTGCGAAGTTAAAGCGCGCAAAACAGCCGGCCGAAGAACACATTGCGTCAATGAAAGCGGTCGGGGATGATATTGCGGCATTCGATGCCCAATTGCGAGAAAAGGAACTCGCGTTAGGCTTGCTCCTCGATTCGGTTCCCAATATTCCGCATCACTCAGTACCGGCGGGGGCAGATGCTTCTGCGAATGTGGAAATCAAACGTTGGGCGCCCGATGGGAATCCGGAGGTGTTTACAAAAAAGGAAGGACTGGACCACCTTGCGCTCGCGGAGAAGCATCAGCTCTTTGATTTCAAACGTGGAGCAAAAATCGCTGCCGCAGGATTTCCAGTCTATACCGGGCGCGGCGCGCAATTGGAACGAGCCTTTATCAATTTCATGCTCGATTTGCACACGCGCGCGCACGGCTACACAGAAATATTGCCGCCCTTTTTCGTGAATGCACAGTCCATGCGAGGGACCGGTCAATTTCCAAAATTTGTGGATCAGGCGTACCACATTCCGGAAGATGCGCTCTATGCAATCCCGACCGCGGAGGTTCCCATCACGAATTTATATGCGGATGAAGTATTGAATGTTGAATCGTTGCCAATTCTTCACTGTGGTTTCAGCGCTTGCTTTCGCCGAGAAGCAGGATCGTATGGAAAAGATACACGCGGATTTTTGCGCGTTCACGAGTTCAACAAGGTGGAATTGGTAAAGTTTACCACTCCGGAATCCTCGTACGAAGAGCACGAAAAACTAACGGCCGATGCGGAACGAGTGTTGGAACTTATGGGGGTTCCGTATCGAAGAATTTTATTATGCTCCGGCGATACTGGTTTCAGCAGCGCCAAGACCTATGATTTGGAAGTATGGGCACCGGTGGAAGGCAAGTGGCTCGAAGCTTCCAGTTGTTCTAATTTTGAGGATTTCCAGGGGCGCCGCGCGAATATTCGCTTTCGGCGCGAACCGAAAGCAAAACCGGAATTTGTCCATACGCTCAATGGCTCAGGTCTCGCCACTTCGCGGCTCATGGTAGCTTTCTTAGAAACCTTTCAGATCGACGACGGAACGATACGAATCCCGGAGGTATTGCATCCGTATCTGCCATATACTGAAATAAAATAAACCTTTGCGACTTTGTCGCCTTCCTTGTATGACTGACGTTTTAGACCAACAAGCGTTTCGATATTCGAACGATTCCACCCCGCACCTGATGTGCGAAAATGTGTCACTTTCCGAACTTGTGCAGGAGTTTGGAACTCCGCTCTATGTATATTCGAAGCGGCAGATTATCGAAAACTTTCACGCATTTTACGCGACGCTCAAGGCTTCCGGTAAAGAGCATTATGTGAGCTATGCCGTAAAGGCGAACTCGAACATCGAAGTACTCCGGATCCTTGCGGAAGAAGGTTCCGGAGCTGACGTGGTCAGCGCGGGCGAATTACTGGCCGCGCTCGCTGCGGGCTTCGCACCGGAGAGGATTACGTTTGACGGCACTGGCAAGACCGATGCCGAAATCGAACTTGCGCTCAAAGCCAATATCCACGCCTTCAATGTCGAGAGTCTCGAAGAGCTTACGGTGATAAACGGCATTGCCGAGGGACTTGGACTGCGTGCAAAGGTTTCTATTCGTGTCAATCCCGATGTGGATGCGAAGAGCCATCCCTATATCTCCACCGGCATGAAAGAGAATAAGTTTGGCATCGACATGGAAAATGCACGGGAAGCATTTATTTATGCTTCGAAACATCCGGCACTGGAAGTTGTGGGAATCCATGTCCACATCGGTTCGCAGATCACATCGCTCGATCCCTTTATCAAGGCGGCACGCTCGACCGTGAAGTTTGTAAGTTCCTTACGTGTCAAATCTGGCATTGTGCTGGAACATTTGAATTTCGGTGGTGGGCAAGGTATTCATTATCGTAATGTCGTGCGCCATCCCATGCTACCAAAAGATGAGCTGGGGGAAGAAGGTGAGTATGTGCCGTCGCTCGGCGAATTCGTTGGCGCGGTCTTACCGATCCTTGACCAAACCGGACTAAAGATTATTTTCGAACCGGGACGCGCCATTATTGCCAATGCCTGTGCGTTGATTGCATCGGTGCTCTATACGAAGCAAAACAGCCTGAAGAAATTTGTCATTACCGATACCGGCATGACGGAACTAATCCGCCCGCCGTTGTACGAAGCCTATCATCAGGTGGCACCGTTGGAACTCAAGGGCGGTCCCACCGAGAAAGTTGATCTGGTCGGGCCGATCTGTGAGACGAGCGACTTCCTTGCGCAGGCGCGGGAGATGCCTGCACTGAAGCGTGGCGATTCCGTTGCCGTGTTGTGTGCAGGTGCCTACGGCTACGCGCTTGCCTCGAATTACAATCTTCGACCTCGCGCGGCGGAAGTGCTCGTGGATGGTTCGGAATACCGGGTCATACGGGAGCGCGAACGGGTTGAGGCCGTGGCGGGTCTCAATGAGGCCGGTCTTACGGTATCAACGGTGTTAGGCAGAGAACTTTAACGTGGGCTTGAAGTGAAGCTCGCCTTTTTGATTGAGTACGATGGAACCGATTTTGCCGGTTGGCAGACCCAGCGCGATCACCCCAAAGGACGCTCCGTTCAGGCGGAGCTCGAGCGAGGCTTCCTGAAGTTATTTTCTAGGAATATTCCGATCCATGGCGCTGGAAGAACGGATTCGGGCGTCCATGCTCGGGGGATGGTAGCCCATATTGAATTCCCGAACGATATAGAGATCCCGCTCCCAAAGCTCCTCATGGCGATCAATGCCACGACCCCGGAGGATATCGCACTCCGCGACGTGCGGCCCGTACCCGCGGATTTTCATGCCAGGCATAGCGCTCTTGCGCGGCAGTATCGTTATACCATCAAGCAAGAGAGGACTGCGATTGACCGCCATTTCGTATGGGCAATAAGGCGCAGTGTGGATTTGGAGGTCCTGGGGCACTGTGCTGCTGTCCTTCCGGGTGAGCACGATTTCACCAGTTTCAGCAAACGGACTCGGGACGTCAAGCATTATCGGTGTATCGTTGAACGGGCCGGTTGGGAATTCCATGGCACAACCTTTGCGCTCACGATTCGGGCCAATCGCTTTGTACGGGGAATGGTACGCGCTTTAGTGGGAGCAATGGTGCAGGCGGGACAGGGAACCTTGTCGGTGAACGACTTCCAGAAACTCCTCCATGCACCACAGGAACTCTGGCGGGCCAAATATATCGCTCCGCCGCATGGCCTCGTGCTGGAAGGGATTGAATATCCGGATCGCTTTGCGCTGTGGCACATCGGTGAACGGGACAATGAGAAGGGAGAAATGACAATTCAATGAGGCTTCAGAAATCTACTGTGTACAACAAACGACGGCTGTTATTTTTAACAGGCATTCTCGCGGTTACTTCTATTGTTGCCGGATGCGCAGGCGGCGTTAATCTCTTTTCAAAGTCCGAAGATGTGCAATTGGGCCAGCAGATGGCCCAACAAATTGCTAACGATCCGAAGGATTATCCCATCTTGAATAATCCGACGCTTACGGCATATCTTCAGTCGATTGAGAACAGGATCGTTCAATCGCCCAATGTCCAAAATAAGGATTTCCATTACACGGTCCATATCATCAATGACCCTAAGACGGTAAACGCGTTCACGATACCGGGTGGAGGAATCTATGTCTATACGGGGTTGCTCAATTTTATAAGCGACGAATCCACCCTAGCCGGCGTACTCGCCCACGAAACGACGCATGCGGACCACCGTCATGCTACTCGCAACCTTACCCAAGAGTATGGTATGGAGATGCTCGCATCCACACTGCTGGGTGGAAATCAATCGCTGATCGCTCAGATCGTCAGTTCTCTTGGCACCCAATTGACGGCGCTCAAATTTAGCCG
>JAKAIL010000230.1 GCA_021825235.1 Bacteroidota bacterium
GCGCTGGGCGCTGGGCGCTGGGCGCTGGGCGCTGGGCAAACTTTGAGGACGGGAATGTTTCATCGTCGTACCACTCTAATATACGACAATTTTTTCAAAAGTCAAGAGTGGCCAAAAGAAAAGCTGGCTACCCTTCGCTTTCCTGCCGGGCCAGTTTCTCTTTGAGGGCGGCCAGGGAATCGGCGAGGGAGTAGCTGGAGGCGCGGCTTGTAGCGCGGTATTCCTTGAGCGTGGTGCGCTGGGCTTCGCGTTCGGCGGCGACGAGCGAAAGCGTGATCTGCGGCCCTCCTTTCGTATCTGCCCGGCGTCCGCTGCGGTTGAACTCGATCACGCGCATGCCTTCGAGCGGCTTGCCCACTTTGAAGACATCCTCTAATCGCTCGATGCGATCGTGCGAGAGTTCCCGCCTCGGAATAAATCCTTCTGCGCCATGCGCCAGTTCCACCACCACGCCGCCGCGGTTCACTTCCTTGATCGTTCCATTATGATCGGTCCCCATTTTGTACGTGCTTTCGATGAGCCGCGTGGGGTCCTCGATAAGCTGCTTGCGGCTCACGGTGATGCGCCGGTCGTCCGGATCGACGGTGAGCAGCTTCACCTCCAGTTCGTCTCCACTCGCGAGTTCCTCACTTACCGCGCCGATGCGGTGCCAGGAAATCTCGGACATCGGAAGGAAGGCAATAAGCCCATTTGGCAGCTCGACCTCTGCGCCAAAGTTGCCGATGGTCTTTACCGTGCCCTTTTGCGTTTGGCCGGGCTGGTACTCCTCATACTTTACAAGTTCCGGGTCCTGCGTGAGCTGGCGGATGCCGAGGCGCACCTGCCGGCGGCCACGGTCCAGCGAGAGCACTTTGGCCTGCACGCTCTCGCCGCGCTTGACAATCTCGTAGGGATGCTCGACGTGCTGCCAGGAAAGATCGCGCAACCGAATTACCGCGTCCACCCCGGGACCCAAATCGACATTCACATTGTCGCGCTCGAAATTCCGGACCTTCACCTCGATCACCTCGCCGACCTTGATCTTCTTCATCGTTTCGTGCCCGGCTTCGCGAGCTTGCTCGTTGAGCACGGCGCGATGGCTCACGGTAATTTCCGGGGCCTTGGCACCGGGAGCGGCTTTCACGTTCGTGAGCTTCACCGGCAGCGTCTTGCCAAAATAGTTGGCGATATTGCGGTTCGGATCGTGATCGATGTTATCGTTCGGCATGAAGGCTTTGAGCGCAGGCTCGCCTTCGATAAGTGGATCGGTAAGCTCCATTTCGAGTCCATTGCGCTGCCATTTTACGACGCGGGCCGTTACCGTCTCTTTGGCACGGGATTTCATCCGCAGCGGTTCCCATTTATCCGTATGGCGTTCCCGTGGCGTCTCCGCTTTCGGCGCGTCCGAATTGGCATCGGAGGGGCCGGAAACGCGCTCCTCCGAAGCGGCTGGCTCCGTGAGTGCCGCGTTCGAGGCAGCTTCTGCCGTCAGAATTCCCGGCGTACTGGAGTTTTCGATGGTACCGTTCTCGGCGGGAGATTGGGAGGTCTCTGGCATCCCGCTGAGCGGCGACTCACTATGTTGGTCTTCGTTTGTAAATTCAGAGGTCATAAATACGTGCAGTATGACCGCACACCTGCTAAGTTGGCCCTCGCGAGAATCGGGATGGGGCAGTGTGCGGCGCGAATGTGCAAAAGCTTCTTTTAGCGAAGCCAGTTCCGCTTGTATAAAGTAGTTTTTCGCCGCAATTGCGTTTGGTTTTCATAAACTGTAAAATTACTTTATGTTGTCCGCCAAGAGATACGTTTAATTTTCATTCTTTTCATTCCGCTTGAAAATTCATCATTCCTAATTCGTCATTCATCCTTGCCCAAGGTGCCTATCTAAGCCACTGCTAATATACGATGGGATCTTGGTCATGTCAAGAGACTTCAAAAAATATATTGAAAGAAATAAAAGCCCCGCTAAACAGCGGGGCCAAAAAGCAGTCGTAATTCATAATTGAACTACTGCTTCGTTATCTTGATCGTTCGCACTTCATTGTTCGCCGTGGAAATGCGCACGTAATACGCACCCGGCGGCGCCTTCGAAAGATCGAGCGGAATTTGTCGCACGCCTGCTTCCACTGTGCCCGAATAGCCCACACCTTCCACCTCGCGGCCAAGCAAATCATACACCTGCACGCGAAGATATGCCTCGCGGCCAATTGAAATATCAATCGCTGTTGCGGACGGGAACGGATTCGCGGTAATTCGCGCATCCAAGATGATTTGGGAACCGGAGACCGAGTAATTTACGCCGGACGCCGCGTCCATCAGCAACGAATCGAGACCGAGATCGTGGATGCTCGGAATCGTTGTATCGAATACGTCTTTGTTGGGATTCTTATCGGTGTCCGCCCATGTCTCGCGCTGGTCCTGCAAGGTTATACCATAGGAATAAGAAAAGTCGGCGCGCTCTGCAGTACAACGTGGATTGTCTATCAGGAATTGCATAACTGCCCGATAAGCTCTAGCATCGTTGAAGGTACTGCCCATCAGAGCAACGTCGTAGCAATACCAGGCCGGCACGGAACTTATGTTGCGAATGGACATCAGCCATGAACGAATGGAATCAAATTGAGTTGGAGTTCTGGCTTGCGATGCATGGTTGAACGTCGAGCCAAATTGACCGAAGGCAAGGCCCGGGTTTGGCTGGTTGTAGCAGTGATTTAGATACCAGCGCATCGTGTCGTAGGACGTATCCCAATTGTTGAATTCGTTCGACTCCCAACCATTCACAAGTAACAAAACATTCTCACAGGTATCGAAACTGTTCGAGGATTGCGCGTTGGAGCCTTTCCTATGCCGAATAATTCCACCTTGACTCCCGCAGGCCCAGTTCGGGGGATCCGTGGCTGCGCTCAAGGAGGTTGGTGTTCCTGTTAGAGTATAGTTGAAATACTGCCAGATCGAATTATTCGGGGTAGATGGATCGGCGCCACCCCACCAATTGTTTGAAATGTCATGCTCTGCTGAATTGTCGTCCCCATAGACTAAAACGGTTGTATTTCCGGTTCCTTGCGTAATGTTATTGCCGCCATACATGGTCCAATCGGCACCATCAGCCAGTCCAAGCGTAAGATCGGCGGAAGGCTTCAATAATATTTGCGCTGAACCATCCTGCGCGTTGTTCGTAATTGTGTTAAACGCAGCGTAATCTGACGGGTCTTTATCTATTCCACCCACGTGGGAGCCGCTCATATTCATAGAACCATCTATGAATATCCCAGCGCCATAGTTGTCGTGAATGTAGTTCCCTAAAACGTTGCTCTGGCCTGCACCAAAGTGGGTATAACCAGTCTCGCAATTGAAGACGTCATTGAGTTTGATATGGCCGTCGAAATATTTCGTGTAAATTCCCTTAGCCGTTGAATAATTACCGTTAGGGTTGTCGCCCGAGCAGGTATTGGTGCAAATCATCGAATAGTCGTAGTGAGCATTGTCAAGGCCGAAGTCCGCGATGTCCCATAAATAATTCTGTACGACAGGATTGCTATAGATGTAGCTCTTCGAATTGTCCACGAAGATTCCAGCATTACCCGAATAATCATTGCCGGTCATTTTGTTCTCATCCACATCGATGTCATTAGAAACCTCGTCTTGAAAGTTTCGAAGCCATATAACCGCATACGGAACATACTGGATGTTGCTTAGGAGCGTCATATCGCCGAAAGTGTTATTGCGTATCAGAATCGGGCTATATCCGGAAGTTGTGGAAGAGGCAGCGATTGCGATAGCGGGATCCTTCGTATTTGAAAAAGAAGATTGCTCTATCTGAAACACAACGCTTGCGCTGCCATCACCCATATCCAGGCCGGTAATTCCTACGGAATTAAACACATCCCCGCTAAAAATCGCTGGTTCGTTCGTCGTCTCAAGCCGGATTTTCGATACGCCCTCAATTGGAACATTCGCGTATGTGTTGTTTTCCGAATAAAACTGCGGGTCGGGCGAATTGATACCAGAAACATTACTCTTTGTAATTTTTATTATGTAATTCTCTACCAACGTCGGGCTTCCTGTCATTTGCGGGAAGTGCCCATTAATGGTTGAATATTCAAAAGCCACCTGTCCCATGTCAGTGATTAAACCGTTATTATTCGGATTGTTTTGTGGCGACGAGTTGACGGGAAACAAATCCGGTCCGTAAAGGCAATCAACCTGCGCGCTGGCGGTTTGAAGGTTCCCAGCTGGACCCACGAAATAATTCGCACCCGGTTTGATGGAAAGAACGCTAGGTTCTGCAGTAAGTATGCCTCCGTTGTTCTGTTCCCACTCTCCAAGGGCAACGAAGCCTGCACCAGCGCCCGTCCCGGTCCCGTCCGTAAATGGTGTTTGCACAGAACTAATAGATCCATCGGAATTATGCGTTGCATTCAACCCATAGTAGTTAAAGTCCCCAGACACCTCAACCCCTTGCCAATTCGGACCGCCATCGTAGCTTCGGTTGAAGTTAAAGTAGAATAGGGGCATCACCGCAAGGGTTGCAGGGACAGGAGCGCCGTTTGCACTGCCAGTTCCAATCTTTAGAATTGCACCCGGGCTCGTAAAGGTAAGTTGCCCGACATAAGGATCGAGCGGGGAAAGGTAGTGCGGCTGATAAAGTCCAGCGCTTGCATCAAGGCTTGGTGGCCCATAATTTGGATCTGTCCAAACCGTCATTTGAAGCCCGTCGGCTAAGGTCGCACCGACGGTACCCCCATGGCTGGTTCCGTCGTTTACGATGCATTGATCCGTAACTAACGTATTCTCATCGATTGTCTCATCGAACGTTCGGTTCATGTCCCGAGCGTAATAATGTGTTGGGTTCCCCGATGCATCCAGGGCCGGCCAGTGGACATGGATGCCCATTTGGTTAACCGCTCCAACGTACCAATGTGCCACACCTAAATTCGAGGTTGGGTCGTTCAATTCATTTCCATTCAGTTGATTAAGGACTGTGGTAGTATTTTGGTCAGAGGGGTCCGGTTCAACCGGATATAGCGCGCCAATATCGGAACCACGAACGATTTCGAGTGGGAACTCTTGCCCTCCAGGAGCATTTGGCCCTAAATCATATTCGAACAAGCAATGAATTTGGTCAGTAGTGTGCCAGCTGGTTTGGTTATCGTAAGGATTTGCAAATGCAATAATTGAAGCATTGTACACCGGTGGGGATGGAGGCTGCTGCCAAACGGGGACAGGGGGTGCCCATAATGGCCCGGCGACGTAATTGGCTACACCTGAACCTATGGGTGAGTAGTAGACAAGCGATCGTCCGCCATTACCATCCTCGATGACATAAACGCCAAGCGAAGTGGCGCCACCCAGAACGCTGCTCTCAACTACGCGCTCATGTAGAACGGTGTAAATAGGCAACGCCTGCTGGTTAGGATAAGCCACTGTCGGGTTCCAGAAAGAGGCATTGAGCGTGGCGTAGGTGAAGCCCGCATTATACGTGGCCGTATGTGCGGTTGCGCCGGTTGGGTCGATGTAGCCGACGACAAACTGAGGTGCCCCCCCGCCACGATTATTTCGCGGATCGCAAGTAATCGTTGGGAAATAGCCGTTATCTACTTTCACCGGACCGAGAACCTCAGTGGAAGTACCAATGGAAACGGCTGCTACCCAAATGGATTTCGAACCGTTGTACATGGCTTCCCAAGTAATATAAAGATACGATGCATCGGAGCAGACATCGAACTCGTCACGAAAGTCCGCTTCAGGAATAATTGGATGCCCATCCGTCGTGGCAGAAAGCACATGGATTGTTTTCGGAGCAGGGATAATTTGCATCGGCGTGCTGGGCTGTGCCAGGAAACTTAATGAAATATCAATATCCGAGGGGCCAAACCATTGTACATCGAATGATGCAAGGCTGGGATCGGGCCATACGTAGTTTGTGGAACCATCGAGATTGGCCGTAGCCTTCGGATCGGTTGGCACAGGCGGCGTCTGTGAAGGGGGAATTACAGAAAGCTGGGCGTTCTGCACCACGCCCGGTGGGATACACTCTGGGTGCGTCGCATCTCCGGTCCTAAATCCCGTAGATGGCGCATAGAGTCCGTTTGAAAGCAAGTACCACCCAGCGGGATAAAGCGACGTCCCACCGGTTCCAGCACCGCTTAGGGAGCTTAGTGACCATTGCCCATAGCCATTCGCGGCAAGGCAATCCATGGTAAGAACCGGAACCGGGTCCCCGTTTTTCTTATATCCCTGGCCAACAATCTCCGACTGCAGTCGGAACGAATACTCCGTGCTGGGCTGCGCTCTTATGCCAGAAAACCCAAGCGCGCACGATAAGAGTAGCACAAGTATCACTTTCCGTGATGCGTGATGCGAGATGCGAGATGCGCGATGCGCGATGCGTGCTGCGTGCTGCGTGCTGCGTGCTGCGTGCTGCGTGCTGCGTGCTGCGGCAAAACGGGAATTCATTTTAG
>JAKAIL010000014.1 GCA_021825235.1 Bacteroidota bacterium
CGCCTTTGATAAAATCCACATCCTTAATTGCGTCCGGATTGAAGGTGGAAAAGAATCCAAAGAAATGAGAAGGATTGTAGAGCACGGCCCCATCGAGCAAGATGAGATTCTCATCCGGCGAGCCACCTCGGACGTATAAGCCGCTCGAAATTTCCGATGCCGTCTGCACACCGGGCAGGAACTGAAGAATTCGGAATAAGTCCTGCTGCCCCATTTTCGGCAGGTTGATCATTTGTTGCGGCGTTAGCGTAACCTGGGAGACCTGCGGCGCTTGCCGTTCCCGTTCCTCGGAGCTTTCAATGGTGACCTCTCCGCCTCCCACACTTTGCACGGCAAGATAGAAGGTCTGGTTTCGTTCCTCGCCGGGCCGCAGCCGCAGCCGCACGGTCTTCGTGCGATAGCCCAGGATGGAAATTTCGAGCGGTACCGTGACATTGCCCGGGATCTGGAGCGAAAAGAAGCCACTCGAATTTGTGATTGCGCCAATGTGCAGCGCGCGGACGCGAATGGTGGCACCAATAAGCGTTTCACCCGAAGCAGAGTCCTTTACGAAGCCGGAAATAACGGCATACGCCGTATCGGACGTGTGAGCGTTGCCGTGCTCCTTAGCACGGCTTTGATTCGAATGAAGTATGGTAAAAATGACCGCGAGCGGTACGATCCAGCGACGCATAAGTTGGCTTACTGTGAGAGGCCTTTGGCTCCGAACATTTGTTGGTGACGTGGTAGCCGTGACTTTATTGTAACGTTCCTATTTTTGGAGCTTCCCGGAGTGCGATCCCATAGCGCAGCCCATGGGCGCTTACGCGAACTTCCGTCGCCCCTAAGAATTCCATTGCTTCGCGGAGGATGAGCGTCCCGGCTGGAAGAATATCGGCCCGTGCTTTATTGACCGCGGGGAAGTTCTGGAGCACCGTTCGAGTGTCCGTTTTTAACAGCCTGTCCAGCAATTCCTGAACCGCAAGTTTTTGCAAAACGTAGCCCTGCACTTTCGCAGCATCGAACAGGGCGAGGTGCTGGTGCATTGCCGCAAGGGTCGTCGGCGTACCGGCCACAGCAATGAGCGGTCCGGATGGTGAGCCGCTCCACTTTTTTACGGAAGGGGCATGGGTAAGTTCCTGACGCACAAATTCACGGGCGGCTTCAGCCTCTTCGAGTGCAATCGGGCTTGCATGGAAAAATCGTTCCGTCAGCCGTACCGCGCCAATATCCAGGCTCCTGCCTTCAGCAAACGTCCGTCCATCTCCGAAAGAAAGTTCCGTGCTGCCTCCGCCGATATCGATCACGGTGGCATTCTGAACGTTCTCCATTCCGAACAATGCGCCAACGTAACTCCAGCGTGCCTCATCGTTACCGCTCAATAGCTCAATTTCGATCCCGGTATCGGCCTTGGTGCGGCGAATAATATCATCGCGATTTTCGGCGTCCCGAAGGGCGCTGGTCCCCACGGCTGCGATGCGATCGACCTTCGAATCACGGATCGTCGCAACATGCTGTTCCAATACGCTTCGGAACCGCGCATAAGCGGCTTCGCTGATATGCCTTGTTTTGTCAACGCCTTCACCCAATCGAGCAATAGCGTGGTCATCTCGCAATACGCGAATCGTTTGGCCCCTCCGCTCCACGATGAGCAGGAGCACAGTATTCGTTCCAATATCGAGCGCGGCAATACGCAAATTATTTCGCTCTTTGAAAAACGAGACAGATCCATTCCTGCTCTCGCAATTCCGTTACAAATTCGAAATGGCCGCGCTGCCCATAGGTCGCGCGAATATCGTGCGCATCGTATATCAGAATGCCAGAAAGGACGATATACGCTCCTGGTGGCGAGCAATCTCGAATGGCTTCGCAATGCTCCAGCAGTATATTGCGGTGGAGATTGGCAAGAATAATGTCGAACGTCTCTGCCGGAGCCACTGCCGATTCGAGTGTGCCGTGCCGCAATTCGAATTGCGATTCGGAGAATCCGTTCAGGGTGCGATTCTCGATCGCATTCTGGATGGACCACGAATCGGTATCGATGCCTACGGCGCGCCGTGCTCCGCGCAGCAGCGCATACATCGCGAGCACGCCCGTCCCCGTTCCCAGATCGAGTGCGTGCTTACCGGAGAGATCGAGATCTTCCATGGCGTGAAGGCAGAGCCGGGTCGTCTCGTGATGTCCCGTCCCAAAGCTCATTTTGGGATCGATCTGGAGCAGATACTTCAATCCCAATTGCTGTGCTTCTTCCAGTTTCCAGGAAGGGGTAATGACCAATTCCTCTGTTACGCGCTGTGGCAGCACCGATGCTTCCCATTCGGCATTCCAGTCGCGCTCAGGAACCGCTTCGGAAGCGAGGAATTCGATTTCGGGGCGGGAGCCGCACACTGCTTCCAGCAAGGACTGAACCGCGTCGGTCCATTCGGTCTCCGGTAGGTAAAACGTTACCGAGCCATCCTCGTTTTCCTGGGATCCTGCAAGCGCCGTGTGCGCGAAAAAGAACCCTTCCAGCGCATCGGCATCTGCTCCAAAAGCCGAGAAGGTAAGTGCAATGTGACCGCTTCCGTTCACCGGGCTTAGAGCGATTGTCCGTCCTGTGGAAGCCGATTGTAGATAAGTGTCAGCAGGAGCCGGCCAACTTCCCCCAGCGTGGAAGGAGCAAGGTGTTTGGGAAGATCGTCCATCGTATGCCAGTATTTCCGGTTGGGATCGGTCGAAACGTGTCCGACGAGATCGCCATCGATAATATCGACCGATGGAATGCCAGCCTGGATTAGCGGCAAATGATCGTCTTCAATGTCGGACTCGTGTCCGGTATGGAAATGCGAAAGCCCCATTTGCTGGGCCGTATTCCAGATTTCATCGACATATTGCGGAGCAGACTGTACCGAATTCGATTCGGGCTCGAAATCCGCATTGGTATCGCCTACCATATCGAGCAATATGTCAAAGCGTGGGTTATAATCTGCCGGCTTATTATTGACAAAATATTTCACCCCGAGGAAATAGCGGTCGAGCCCATCCACCTTATATTTTCCGTAATCTTCACCATCGTCGAAAAAGAGGTCCACTCCGATGGGCGGTGGGTGCAGCTTCATTTGCCGTGCGAGTTCGAGCATGACCGCCGTTCCGGAGCCGCCATCGTTAGCGGCAGGGATCGGCTTATCGTGGTTCGCGGGATTTGGGTCCTCATCGGCCCAGGGCCGAGAATCGAAGTGGGTAAGGATCAGTACGCGATAGGTCGCACTGGGATTGAAGGAGGCGATAACGTTCGTCAAATTCAGCGTTTCGCCAGGGGAGTATCCCGGATCCGTAAAATGCTGTAGCTGCACATTTTGCGTGCAGGACAGGAGCGAAGAATCAAGCCAGGCCACGCATTTGGCATGGGCAGGGGAATTCGGCACGCGCGGGCCCATATCCACCTGCCGGACGATATCCGCGAAGGCGCGGTTGGCATCGAACGGCGGAACGGGAGCCGTTGCAATGGAGGGCTGAACTTTCGCGGCTGGCGGCGTAGAGGGAGGAGACTCCTTTTTGCCACACCCCCAAAGGGTGGGTAAGAGAATCCCTGCGACGATAACAATTTGGCGTGAACGGCTGGTCATAAAAAAATCCGGTGAGATTCCTCAAAAAATGAATGGAAAGGTGTAACAAAACTGGGCGAGGCAAGTTCTTTGAAAGACTGCTAATAATGCAGGTACATCTGGCGGGTGGGGACCATAGCGCCGATTGCGGCAAGCTCCTCCTTTTCGCGCCATGCATCATTCGCAGCACGAGCCAATAGCGGCCGGCAGGGCAGCACAGGCTGGATATCCGCCCTCTCGGATTTCCAGGATGAGCGATCCTGCCGGCCGCTCCGCAGTTATCAAGGAAATTCTGATTAAGTTTGGATTCCCGCCGTCCCCACTTTCGTGAGGATTGGAATGACAGAGTAGAATGGCGCAAAGCGCAAAAAACAACCCCTTCCTGTCATTCCCGCGAAGGTGGGAATCCAGATTCAGGCGCAATCAGAGATTCCTTCACTAGCTCCGAACCGAAGTATAAAGCCCGAACGTTTTTCAAACATGACTTTCGCTCGCAGAACATTCGTCACCATTTTCTTTAGCCTTCTGGCGTCGCCGCTGTTTGCGCAATTTCAACATGCGGCGCCCACCCTGCCGTTAGGAAACACGGAGGGAACCCTTGCCTTCGAACGGAACGAAGTTACCTTCGCCCCGCAGAGCACCGGTATCGAAAATTGCGTAAACATTGCCATCAACAATACGAGCGATCGCCCACGGCTGATGACGAAGCTGGAATCGCTCGATCCCCGGCATTTTTATGTGACCTCGCCTTCGGCGGAAATGCTGCCGATCACGATCGGTCCCAATACAACCTTCTACCTCAACCTCTGCTTCAAAGCGGACCGGGTGAAGAAATACGAAAGCGCGCTCCTTGCCATTTTCCAGGGCGATACCGTGCGGCTCGGTCTTACCGGGCAGGGCGTTGCTCCGCCCGAAGTAATGCCCGTTCCCAAAGCGACGGCGCTCACGCAAATTCGGCACAAGCGCCACCAGTGGATTTTCGAATTTGGTTTGGCAACACGCGGCACCGTTCATCTGGACATCGAAGATATTACGGGCAAGGTCGTCCGGAATTTCCCGTTCGAGGCGCTGAAGACTCCAGGCTATTATGAGGTCGCCTTCGACGAGCGCAATGATGTCGGAAAGAAGATTCCGGCCGGCACGTACGTGTTACGATTGGAGGTAACGGATGCGCAAACCCGTACCGTCGTACATTCTTCCAAGCTCGTTAAAATCGATTGAACAGCGGCGCACCACCCTGCGCTTTGCGCTTCATGAGGCCTATCTGAGTCCGGGCTGAATCCTCGCTTTGGTCGGGTAATCCCGCCCAGTCCGGATGAATGACATCAACCCGGCTGTTTTGCAGCGCCTGGATCACCACATCGTCCGATTCATTGCGTTTGGACCATCCCCGCACAATCGTATCGCAGTCGAAGGTTACCTGGTAATAGTTATTCTCGGAAAGCAACGCAACGCGAATGATCTGCCCGGATGCGACCGCGGCCTCGGGGCGTGAGAGAACTATTCTCCCGGAATCTTCGAGCGAGACGCCGGAGGTCGTCGCAATAACGATGATCCCGGAATCCCGAATATCTTTATGTTCAACAACCGGCCGTAGCAAAATGCGAAATCCCTGACCGCGGCGAATTCGCACACCCATAGTGAGATAGTATTGGGTTGCGCCGTAGTAATTCAAGTCGAGCGCAGCGGTGTCGGTTAGCGTGGCCATGTAACTATTATGTTCCACACCCGGAAGCGACGTTAGAATCTCGCACGAGACCACATGGGGTCCGCCCATAATAAATTGGTAGGGATTGCAACCGTAACACATAATCACGACCAGGAATGCAAGAAGCATTCCCGATAAATCCCGGTAGTTTCGCGCGTCACTCATTGCTCGATAATGGTTACTCACTGCTTTCCCTTGCTCGGTCCGCTAAGACTTTTTCCGGGGACCAGTTCCAGTCTCCAAGGAAGAGGGAGATTCCGAGATACGCAGTGCTAAAGGATGTTGCCTGGGCTACTCCGGCATTGTTGAAAATCTGCGGTAGAAAATCTCCGGGGGAACCGACGGCGTAGCCCAGTGTAATTCCCACATTCTCGTTTGTGTGAGTGTCCAGCTTTAGCTGCGCACCGATATTGAAGATGCTGGATGGATAATAGTTAAGCTCGATGAACGGCTCCAGCATCAGGTCCTCGCTAAGGATGTATTGCCGGTATCCGGCACGCACCGGAAGAATGCCAACGCCCTGCCGGTCGAAGCCCATCGCCATCCAATTGACGAGCGAGGTGCCGGCCCAGAAATGGTCGTTCCCAAATGGCAGTGGAAGTTCCACGTTCGCAACTTTAATCTGCGAAGCATTCAGCGGGATCGTGGAATCCTGCCAAATGCTGAGATAATTCTGAGAGGTTCGCATGAGCGTTACTTCCAGAATATTTGTTTGAATCGCCGTGTGGACATAGTCTTTCCATTGGTGCTGTGTCTCTTCCACCGTATTCGTAAAATCCAGCGCGCTAACTCCCAGCGCCAGGTAAGGGAACGCTTGCTGCACTCCAGTTTGGATACCCCATGAAGTCCAGCCGGCTGCCAACCCTGCATAGGCTCGCACATTAAACCCGGCAAGGGAGCCAATCTGCAACTCACCTCCTAAATTCAGGTATGCGGAGGGGAACACACTCACGCCGAGAAAGGGATCGAAAATGATATAGGGAATATGGTCCCGAAGGAATATGCGTCGGCGGATATAGACATTGGTTGCGACGCTCGTAAACCAATTGCTGCGTATTTCGTCCGGCGCGAGTAGTTCAAAGGCACTCCATCCGAGCGTCCAGTTCGGGGCATCGTTGAACCACCGAAGCCGGTATTCATAGGGCATAAACCGAAGCAGTTCGCCTTTGAAAAATTGCGGATTCGGATTCTTCCCCGGTTCGAGCAGTGTGCCGGGATGGGTATATTGGTCCGCAGTTGGGATCGAAAACAAGCCGAACAGTCCTGGGCCAATTCCGTTATTCGGGGAATTGTCTATCAAGCCGGCAAATTCGATCCCGCCGGCGCGAAGGAAATTCGGATAGATCCGATCGTAGGTCGAATCGTGCGAAAGCGTGTTCCGGTCAAGATAAATTTCCCGGGACGATGGGAATACCACGCCGTTGTCCGCGGAAGTCCCTGGCACATTGCGGCTCGTAACGTGGAAGGTCGTATCCCGGTCGGTAATGGTATAGTAATCTGTTTCCGTTCGGGTGATGGGGTTGGAGACGTGCGAGAAGCAGCCGGTTAGAACGGATGAAAGCGCAAAGCCTAAGAAAGTCATTGCGAGGAGGGCTTCGAAGCGAAGCGGAGAAGTCCGACGAAGCAATCCGTGAGTCGCAACGGATTGCTTCGTCGCATTTGACTCCCTCCGGTCGTCAAATGCTCCTCGCAATGGCAGTGTATAATTATGCGTCATTGGCCTATTCCGATTGGACAGTAATTCATTTCGGACAGTAATTCATTTAAACACTTTGATAAATTCCACTCTGCGCGAGCGTAATCGGAAGATTTCGTCGGACTCTCCGGGCCGCCGTGCAACGGGCTGGCGGCGGCCGCGGGATTCCACTTTGATAAGTTCCGGCGGCACGCCGCGCACTTCCAATTCTCGTGCAACGAATGTGGCGCGTTCGAAACCCAGATTATCGTTATACGCATCGGAGCCAAGCGAATCCGTGTGGCCGATCACCAATAATTCCTTAAGCGTTTTTACGGATTGCAGGGTAGAGCGCGCAGTCAGATCCAGTGCACGCTCCCACGTGAGCGAGGATGGCTGGCCGTTATCGTCGATGGTATATTGATACGGATGCTGATAATCGTCGAAAGGGAAATTGATGCGGATGACGAGTGTATCCGGCAAGTGCAGATAGACCTGGATGACGGAATCCGTATATCCGCGTAAATCCACATGGCGGACATCGAAAAACGTTTGCTGCGTTTCCGCGCCGACATCGTATTCCTGGTCCCGGTTCACCTTGAATCCTATCGTCCCGCTCGAGGGAATGATTCCTCGGTAAATTTGCTGCGAATCTTCGAGGACGTAAATATCGGCTCCGGCGGCAGGCCGGTAATCGGCGCCCTGCGTAACGTGGGCAATAATTTCAACGGGACCAGGGGCCTTCGGCACCTCGGTCGGTGGAGGAGGAGGAATTGGTGTACGGGTGGGATGCTCAACGTGTGGCCGTTCCGGGGGAGCAACCTGCTCATTGGTTGCCAGCCGGGGACCGCGTGTTCGCGTGATCGTATAAAGATTCATATGCGCTTCGCTCGAAGGCTGGTTCGAGGACCAGAAGAATGCAGTATCGTTCAGCGCGGAAGGAAAGACTTCATCGGAAGCCGTGTTGATGGGTTTCCCAAGATTTTCCGGATCGGAAAAGCGGCCGCCGTTGATATGCGTTTTGAAAAGATCGTAGCCGCCGACCGTCTCGTGACCGTTCGAGGAGAAGTAAAGGAGAGTCGAATCATACGGAGGAATAAACGGCGATAGCTCATCGCACGGGGTATTTACCGGCTCCGGCAGCGGCTGAGGGGTGGACCAATCCTGAGAATAGGCCGATGACCGTTGTGAAAACCAGATGTCGGTCCCACCATCTCCACCGGGGCGGTCGCTTACAAAATACAAATGAGTTCCCGACGGGTCGAGCGTTGGCTGGCTATCGAAGTTCCCGGGTGAGTTCACAGCGGTGAGCGGACGAACCTCCGAGAGCGTGACCGCATTGCCCGCGACCTCGACGCGAGCGGAATAGAGATCGAAATCGTCGGGATCCGTATTATTGGCTTTGGCGGAGAAATAAAACCTTCCATCCGCTTTTGAATAAAATCCAATGCCGATGGGCAGGGGGGCGTCGCCGGTATTCACTTCTTCGAGCGGGCCATAACGGGTTGTGGAATGGAACTTCGCGGAATAGAGCCTTTGCACACCCGTTTCACCATTGTCGTCTGTTGCGTTAGCCCGGTTGCTGGTAATGAGCGCAATGTATCCAGTGCCAGAAGGAATAAATCCAATCGCATAGTCCTGGACGTTGCTGTTTGGCGGCGCCGGCAGCATCGTAATGTGGTACTGCGTGTAGCCCAGCCCATGCGGCACCGTATCGAGAAGCGTTTTGTCGAAGGTTCCAGGCTGGCAAACGGGCGTTGGCGGTGGGGGACATTCCGGCGTTCGCACCACGGGCGGTTGGGAACAGCCCCACACCATCAGAAGAAACGCCACGATCAAACTTCCCCTCCTCTGTAAGAGGAGGAAGCTGGGGGGTGGTGTCTTTCTCGTAGGAGAAGGAGTAAGCGTTTTATAGACGACGGTCATCGCCCACAAATTTACGCAATTGTTTTCGTCACGATCGAAAATAGGTCTTTGGTGCCGAGCACTTCGTGCGACCAAAACGGCTCCGCGTATCGGGTGCCGATCATCATGCCATAATGCTCGGCGCGGGCGCGAAGGCCATCGATGAATCCCGGTTGGGCGAGAATGGTCATCTTCTCCGGCTTACCACTAAAAAATTGCGAACCGTACGCTTCCATGGCATTCATGCGCTCCTCAAAAACAGGAGTAATATCGACGATAATCTTTGGCTCGAAGGAATAAGCTTGCATATAGTGCAGCACAAGGAGCGGGCGATATGGCTCCTGTGGAGTTCCATTCGCGTCCTTCGTTTCCATTTTTATCAGTCCCGAATAAAATGCCGCGCGGTGGGCAAGTTCGGCAGCGGCCTCGTGGTCCGGATGGCGTTCCTGCGGGCTGGGGGCGAGTAGAATCGTCGGACGAGTTTTGCGTAACTGGACAATTACTTGCCGCACATTATCCTGCGAACGCTCGATATTGCCATCCGTCATGTCCAGATTTGCGCGGTAATCGAGTTTCAGGATTTTCGAAGCGGCTTCCGTTTCCCGGCGGCGGCTTTCGAGCGTTCCACGGGTGGAAAGCTCGCCTTTGGTGAGATCGACGATGCCGGTGCGCTTGCCGGCGCGCTTAGCCATTAGCATGGTTCCTGCGCAGGCGAGTTCGACGTCATCGGGGTGGGCCGCTATAGCTAATAGATCAAGCTGCATAGATGATAGTGGATAACGGATAGTGGACGAATAAGATTTTGGCGGTTTTGCTACGGTCTCAATGCAACGCCGCTTTTACGTTTCCATCTCCAATAAAAATAAAACGGCAGTCCCGTCAGAACCAGCGCAATACCGGTCAGGCTCTTAATCAAGGGCTGAGTACCGGCCTGATAGGCTTGAATATCCGTTACGAGTGTGATGATGAGGAATGCGCTGGCGAAGATAACGAAGATTGACGGAACCCAGGGATAGCCCGGCACCGAAAATGGTCGGACGCCAAGCGGATTACGTTTTCGCAATACGAATATAGCAAGCGCCATTAATACATAGAGCACCCAATTCACGAAGACGTACATACTCGTGATGAGATCGAACGAGCCGGTCATGAGTAAGATAATTGACCACGCCCCCTGCAACATGAGCGCGATGTGCGGCGTTTGGAATTTTTCGTGTACCTCGGCGCTCTTGCGCACGAAGAGTCCGTGCCGTGCCATGGCATAATATACACGGGCGTTCGTGAGCGTCGTCGAATTGGTGGTATCGAAGGCCGAGAGCATCATGATGGCCGCGATAACTCCTGCGCCCCCAGCGCCGACTACCGCGAAGATCATTTGCGATGCTACGCGATCGCCCGGTGCATTCGCCACGCCGGTTACCGAAAGGATGTAGAAATAGGAGAGATTCACTACGACATAAAGCACGATAAAAATAAGCGTTCCCATGACAATGGCCCGTGGAATCGTTCTTGTTGGTTCGCGCACTTCACCAGCAATATAGGCTACATTTCCCCAGCCATCGTAGGACCAAAACGCGCCGGACATGGCAAGGGCAATCGCGCCAATGAGGGTCCAGCCACTTAATACACTTCTACCGGCCGGAGCCGCGTGGGTCCAGTTCGCTGCAGATCCCGTGTGCGAGCCCGCGATAAACGCCACAAGCACAATCGCAAGTATGGCGAGCAGCTTCATCGTTGTGGAAATACTCTGCAGCGTTCCGCCAAGCTTTACGCCGCGAATATTCAGTGCAGTAAGAAATATGACAAGTCCCGAGGCCACCAATTTCCTTCCCAAAAATTGATAAGGGAAAATTGCGCCCAGGAACGGGATATTCCACGGAGTATTTTCTTTTAGTCCGAGGGATGCCAGCGTGTGCGTAAAATGTGGCAGTGCCACAAAATTTTCGGCATACATCGCGAAGAAGAAGCTGATCGCCGCAATGGCACCGGAACCCGCAATCACAAAATTGGCCCAGCCATAAAGGAACCCGATGCCTTCGCCATAGACTTCGCGGAAGTATTCGTAGAGTCCGCCGGTCTTTGGCATTTGGCCCACGAGTTCACACATTGAAAATGCGCCAAAGAGCGTTAGAACGCCGGTGAGTACCCACACCCCGAGCAGATAGGGCGCGCTCGGCAAATCACGAGCCATTTCCGACGGCGAAGAAAAAATCCCGGAACCCACAACCGAGCCAATGACGAGGGCGGTCGTCGCGTACAGGCCGAGTGCGCGTTTTAGGGGCGGATTGGACAACTATTTCACCTCAAAGTCAATATTGGCAATTTCCCAACGAGGCCGGGTGTCGATCTCTTTGGGGTATTCGCCAGTGGGAACGCCAAAGCGCCAGGGCTGGACGGAGCCGGGATCGTATTCGTCCGTTCCATCACGCGAAAGATAGGCGCGGACGCGATATGTCGCGGTAGGAATTTGGGTGAACTCGAATTTCGTCTGGCCATGCGGCAATATCTTTTCCGCGGCAACCGAACCGCCTTGTAAAACCTGTACCACTAATGCGCTCAAAGGATTTTGCGTGAAGAAGCTATCGGCGATGGTTATGGCACCGCTGACTTTTCCAAACTCCCGAATATTCGCGGTCTGGAAATGATAGTGCAAAATGGTATCCTTTGGAGTTTTGCCAATCGCCGCTATGGGGCTCTGGATGCCATGCGTATGAATGGTTACCAAATAAAACACATTGGAAAGCAGGCTGTCCGCCGGTGTTACGTAAAGGCGAGCATCGTCATACCATCGAAAGATGGTTTTGACGAGATGATGTCCCGTGTCTCTCAGAGTGATTGCCTGTTCTACGGAATCGCGCACCACGGCATCGCTGAAGGAAATGGGGAACGAAGGCAGGGCCGAAACATCGCGAACGCTATCACGAATGCCCATGGACTCGAACACGGGTGGCGAGGTGCTCTTAAGGTCGGCAGGCGTAGTAAAGCTGACGCTGTAAGCCGAATCACTGAGTGGATTGTGGGAAAGATCATGGATGCTATCGCGAATTCCTTCCAGTGTGTATTGGCGATCGGTAACGAGCGGCTGGGCCAGCAGGAGCATGACTTTGGCCGGTTCCTGATAGGGTGCATCACGATACGCCGCGACGATTGGAATTGCGGCACTCTGGGATTTCAGAATAAAGTTTCCAGCGCGAATATCATTACTATCGATTGCTTCGGAAAAGGTAGCACGCAGGTGGAAGGAATCCACGATTTCCGCATCTTCCAAGTCCGGTGGAATGGTATCCGTTGGCGGAGCCATACGGATATACATCCCTGCTTTTAGTGGTGTATCGAGCACAACATCACCCGCGGGAACCCCAAACGCATCCACGCCCGGGTCATACACCTTATTACGGTACACATCGCCGATGGCGAACACTCGGTACCGGTGCCCGACTTTCATGGCGCGGAATTGCCAAATTCCCTGATCGTTCGGCTGTGTGAGCTGATCGGGCGGGGTGTGCGTAAAGTTCAGCGTGTCCGGACGTTGGACCGATATATCGTAGGCGAATACGAACAAATCGCTCGGCTTCATCGGCGGGCCGTGGATCGGTGTCAGCAAGTACCCGGACAGCATCCCGGTATCGATATTGGGTCCGGTGGAGAAAGTAAGGAAATATGGTTCCGAAAGCGCCGCGCCGGTGCCATTTAAAAGCATCGTCTTTAGATCGCGAGAGAGCTGGACGGTATAGGTCGTCGAATCGCGGAGTTTTGGCAGGACCACGCGCACTTCGCGGTAGCCAGACCAATGAAACGTGGGCGTGCCATTCAAATACGGTGTAATCGTGAAGGCCGAGGCGAAGGAAGCCTCGTCCACATCGCGATGAAATTGGAAGTAAAGTATGGTAGAGGTGGGAACATTCGTGTGGCGGTGCGGCGGAAAAACGGAGTCAATGGCAGGGCGAGTGGTATCCATTGGTCCGCCGGGTGGCGGTTGCTGGGAGGCACAAGAAGAAAGGATACCAACAATAAGAAAAAAGCAAATTACGAATGATAAATTACGAATTGAATCGTGTCTTTTCGTATTTTGAAATCCGTAATTCGTAATGCTCACGCCTCCACCGATTTACGCTGAAAATAATCGACCGTTTCGCGGAGCCCTTCAATCAAGGTCATCTGCGGCTGCCAGCCAAGCTTTTGCTCCGCATACGCATAGCTGCAAACACTGCGCTGCTGCTCCCCGGCTTTGGCGGGACCATGTTTCGCCTCCGCTTCGCCGTTGGTTGTAAGTTCGCTCAGAACCTGGAAAATTTCATTGACATCGGTTTCCGTACCGGTAGAAATATTGAAAATATCGGAGCCGCTAAGTTTATCGAGCGCCAGCATGTGCGCGCGGACCACATCGCCAACATAAACGTAATCACGCGTTTGAGTGCCGTCGCCATTGATCGTGCAATCCGTGCCATCGAGAAGCCGCTCTGTAAAGATAGCGACCACTCCGGCCTCGCCGTGCGGGGATTGGCGCGGTCCATAGACGTTTGTGTACCGGAACGCAACATACGGAATCCCATGTACCTGTTCGTAATAGTGCAGATAAAGCTCGATGCTCCGTTTAGCTACGCCGTAGGGAGAAATGGGTCGCGTGGGATGTTTTTCGTCAGCAGGGAAGTAATCCTGCTCACCGTAAATCGCGCCGCCGGTCGAAGCGAGCATAAATCGCTTCACGGTACCGATTTCCTTTGCTGCTTCGAGCAGGTTTAGGGAGCCGATGATGTTCTGCTGGCAGTCGAACACCGGATCCGCGACGCTCTTACGAACATCGAGCTGCGCTGCGTGGTGGTTCACGATATCGAACCGCCGCTCGCGAAACAAGCGGTGGACAAGTTCGGCATCGGTAATATCCCCACGAACGAACTCAGCTTTTGGGTTCACATTATCGGTCGAACCCGTGCTTAAATTGTCGAGTATGGTAACATGATCGCCTCGTGAGGCAAAAGCATCTACTATGTGCGATCCGATAAACCCTGCTCCGCCCGTTACTAATACGTTCACTGTATATCTCCTTCCAGTAGAAACATGAAATGACAGCCTAAAGGATTCGGGAGCAAAAACTGGGCAAAAGGATTTTCCGTATTTTCTTAAATTGCCACGCTCGTATCCCGGAAGCGCAGCTCACCCTGGAAACCGCCCAAACGAGGGGTGATTATCAGTTCTTCCTTCTCCACGCGGGCGATGAGAATGTGCTTTACTACCAGCGTAATCCATTCCGCCCACGCCCAGGCGAGAATGCCGGTTGGAGGCAAGGGAGGAGTGGGGCGCTCGCCGTAGAATTCGAACCAGCAGCCACCGGCTCCAGCCCGGTCAATCAGCCATTCCAGGTTCCGCGGCACTTTCACGGTATCGCCAGCTTCGAGATAGGCGGCGGTCATGTACATCGTGGCAAGCGGCCACGGGCCGGGAGAGTCCGGTTCTGAAGCAATATTGTATCGTCCATAGCCACCGCCTTCCCACGCCTGGGACCAAAGGGATTCCAATGACTCAAGGGTTTTCAGAGATACTTCTGATCGCGGATCGATAAGCCCAAGCGCGATCGGAAAACACTCGGAAATATCCGGTTCCCACGGCTTAGCACGCTTGGAAGAAAGCGGCATTCCTTCCGGAGCAAATCGTTTTTGGAAGTCTTTGTCACTCCAGTGTGGTGCTAATGCTGTTTGGATGCTTGCATCCAGTAACCGCCGTTTAATAATGCGGCCGTCCGAAATCATGGAATGGGTGGGATGTTCTAAAAAGCTTTGCCGCATCCGCCGGGCGGCATTGTTCCACCGCTCGCGGTCGCTGTCATTCGAAAATGCCTTGGCGAGATACGCAGCATCGCGCAGGCCAAGAATGCCAAACGTTTGATGGGCCACATCGAAGCCCGGAAGCATTCCCATGTGTGCATTCCGTTCCCATATATCCCGCGACGCCAGGAGCATTCCAGTCTCCGCATTCAGAAATTCCGGCAGAAGGAGATAATTCGCAATCGCCGCAATGCGATCGTAGAAATCACCAATGAATACCATGTCGCCGGTCCAATCGAGGTAGGTTCGGCACGCTTTCAGGATTTCGCCATTGTTATTGAGTTCTGCATCCGGGCCACCGCGGAATCGGCTGGATTCCATTGCCATCCCTTCGGGAATTGTCATGCGCGCCAGAATATTTTCGAGCACGGCCTGCGCGGCTTCGAACTGTCCGGAATAGACAAGCGCCTCGGCCACGTTCGCAGCATCGCCGGACCATTCATAGCCGTATTGCCAAATGCTTGCATCAAAACGGCCGCTATCGCCAACCGCTCCACGCAGCCCCATGGCCGAAGCGGTAAAAACGCGTTCAATTTCGTGGTGGATGCGCGAAGGATGGGCAACCTTGGTTGCGCGGCTGGCCCATCGCAGACAGGTAGTGCCCCAATAGTCCCTTTCTTCTTCGATAAGCTTCGTCAGTCCGGTCCCGGGTAGTTCGGGACCGAGCGAGTACATCGCGGTCATGCGATAGACATCGCCTTCCTGATAAAAGGGAACCCGAAGAGTCCGTTCGTGGAAGATTCCCGGTGCATGAGTACTCACGAGCAACGAGTCGAAGCCATGCGCTCCGAGCCCATACTCATTGCCAACGAAGGTAGAAAAGAGGGCCGGATTGGCGTAGAGCGAAAGTTCCAGTTCGGCGGAGTCCAGCGGCTCGTTTGCTTCGAAGGTAATTTCGCGCATCAGAAGCGGCTCACCTTCCGAGACCCAGAATTTCTCGATTACATATACATCGCCGGCCATCCAAAGCGCGGTAACGCCCGGAACCTGATCCGGAAACCAGACTACTTGCAACCCTTCACCAGGTCGGTACCGGACGCCGTTAAGGATAATGGCCGGCATTGTTTTCTCCAGACCATATTCCGGATGGAAGAGGTGCGTGGACCATTTACGTGAGAAATGTTCCGGGTCCGAAAGGAGAATGCCGAGCGGTGTTGCGCCAGGATGCCGGCTCCATTGAATAGCCGCCTGAATGGTCCCGGACCCGAGGAAAAAGTAATCCGTATCGGGAAGGGTGGTTTCGAAATCGGGGTGAAGCGATTGCATAAATAGTAGAAAGTGGAGAACGGACAGTAGAGAACGAAGATATTTACGATCCGATTCGGGTAAGGATAAAGTAAATTCCGATTATCGCTGCAACGCCGGCCCAACACAAACTGAATCCGATAATATCCGCCTTTGTGAGTTTCCAGAATTCCCAGTTCGTGCCTGGGAACATTTTGTCCTGCTCGACGAGCGCCGGATTCTCGATGCGCTTTTGTACTTCGCGCGCATCGTCTGCCGGATCGGCAAGCGATGGCGTATGGACCCGAGCATAGAACTCTCGCAGGACGCGCTCGCTATTCGGTTTGGTAAGAAGGCTTGCAATAAATAACACAAGGAATGGGAAGACAATATCGAATCCAAAGGATAGCGCGGAAAGTCCGGCGCTGGAGAAATTCCGGAGATCGATTCCCGAAAGGCCAATGATCCATAGCTGGAACCGGAACATCCCTCCGCCTTGCAACGCAGAGTTCGGGTCGCTTGGGGTGGTTGGAACAACCTTTTCGAAATAGACCCCAACCGGTTGCTCCCGCAAGATTTTAGAGATGGGCTGACCAATCCTTTGCGCCGCGCCTGCCTTCACATCTTCCTGGGTGGCGGGCAGTGTTTTTGTTTGTATGCGGCCATGGGTCATCACCGTTAGGGTGGGGAGGGACCGCAGGGACGAAAAAGCCGGCACGACATTGGGAACCACAACGGTTACCATGATGGAGAGCAGCATTTGGATGATGACGGCTTTCGTGGTTAACCTGCGCCAAAAATAGACGAGCCAGATCGAAGGGCCGATGATCGTTCCAATCGAAAGCACATATTGGAAGGCAACGAAAATATCGTTGGTGCTATAGGCGAACGCGATTCCACCGAGTAGCACAATAAAAATGACGACCCTCCCGGCAAGGATTTGCATACGTTCCGTTGTCCGCGGTCGCAGGGGCAACAGAATATTCTTTGTAAATGCTGCGGACCACTCCAGGCTGGACGAGGCTTTGGAAGCCATATTCGCGGCGAGGACACCCGCAATCATGAGTCCCACAAAGCCCGGTCCGAGCAAGTCCTGCGTCATCGTTCCCCAGATGTAGGTGGCATCGGAAAGCTTTCCGGCATACAGGGCGATGGCGATTAACCCTGTCAGCGCCCAGCCAATCATCACGAAGCGTTTCAGGAATGCGCCGCCGACCATCCCGGTACGGGCAGCGCGATCGTCCTTCGCAGCGCCTCCTAAGGTGAAGCTTCGAGGCGCAAGCCCAATCAGATTGACGAGCGTCATTATTGCGACAAACCACCAAGTGTATTCGCTACCGGCGCTTGTTCCAAACAGCTGAAATAAGTTACTGGCCACGCGTGCGTGAAGCCCAGCGAATCCGCCCAACTTTGCCAAGCCGACTGGAATTAAGATAGTCGAGAGCACGAGCACCATGATGCCTTGCATGACATCGGTAAACGCGGCGGCAAAAAGCCCGCCCATAATTACATACGCTGCCGTAATGCCGCCATATACTAAGTAAAACGTGATAAGATGGAGATATGAAATGGTCCCGGTTATTTTCCCGGCCTGTTCTTCTTCATGCAGAAATTGCAGACGTTGGTTTAGCGAATCCGGCAGAGCATGCTGGCTTGCCATTTCATCGAGCCGGCGCATATCCTGAAAGGCCGCGACGCTTTGGCGCTCCTGAACCGTATATTCCGAGGAAGGCTTCAGCATGACCGCCTGCATCGTCTTACCCGTGATGAGATAGCCGATAGAGGAACCATAAATCGCCGCAAGCAGGAGATAGACCGCAAAGAGCCCGCTTAAGAATTTGGACTCGAACCGATGCTCGTAAATATCGCCCGGCGCAAGATACCGTGCCCGACGTTGCAATACTGACGTGAACCAATAAAACGGAGTGATAAAAAGCACGAGATTTTGGAACCAGACGCCCTGCAATCCCTGACGATAAATTTCGCGGGTTACACCGGCCGCCTGATCGGCCGAGACCATGTTGCCGAAGTTCAGGAAGCCCATAATCCAGCGCCCGAAGCTGCGTCCGGCCTGGAAAAATTGCTCGGTGGAGCGGCCGGCCCGCCGTTCTGTCGCACGGCCAATCCCGATCAGCACCACGAGGTATACTACCAGGATGGCCCAGTCAATATAGTGGAGTCCAAGAAACACGATCCTGCGAAACTACGAAAGTTATTGCGATCCAAGGAAGGATTCACGGATTGAGAGTATCTGGAAAAACTTCGGGACATCGGGGATTTTTCTTGCAGTACGAGTGCGTTCTTACCACATTAACAGGAGGTCATCACTATGAAGTCCCGAATGCTTCTCGGAACAATCTCGATAGTCATGGGCATACTTCTCTTTCCTGGTTTCCATGGTGCCCGAGCGCAGCAATACCTTACGACCGGTAACGCGTCGGTTATGGCCGAAGTCTCCCACGATGGCTGGGGTCTCATCACGATTTACCGACCGGGCTCGACGCCAGAAGAAAGTGGCATTACGTACCCGGATAAATCCTATCTTACGGTACTGGTGAATGGGATCTACTACACCAATAACCCGAACCTTCCGGATACGGCACCGCCTGCAATGCCGGCTGCACCGGTAGTCCTGGATAGTGGTACGGACCAGATTTTGTCCGGCTCGAACGGTGCGGACACCATCGAAACGACGTGGCCTTCCGATTCAGGCTTCGCTATTGTGCAGGACGTTTATCCCGTCCTCTTTCCCAACGGTGGACATATTGTGATACGCGTTCGTGTCGAGAACCATTCATCGGTTCCAATCACCGCACAAGCCCAATACTTGCTCGATGTGGACATTATTTCAAGCCCTTCCATGGCCAATGACAATGCTAAGATTGCTACGCCCGACGGGTATTGGACGCAATGGTGGTCGTTCCCCGATTCCCTGACCCATCGTGTTCCTCCGTTTTACATGACGGTAGAAAAAGACCTGACCGATCCGAATTTCCCAGGCGAAATCGCTACCGGGTTCCTTTCCGATTCGTTTGCACCGATCAATATGGGGTTGATTCCTCCCGTATCCGTTATGTTCGTTAGCTGGGATGACATTGTTCAAAATTACACGTGGGGTTGGGATTGGCAAATGGAGGGTAGGCCATTTAACGACGAGGCGATCTTACTGGAATGGCACTCCGCGACGATTCAACCGGCCTCGGCTGGGTTCGATAGCGTAGTGGAACTTGCCCGGACGTCCTACGGCTTCGGTGGATACTCGACATGCACCGGAAGCATCCAAGCTTACACCTTCTATAAATACGATTCTCATCTGACGGCATTCCCTGTCACATCGCTTTTGTTCAATCCGGTTACCGGAGCTACCCTCCAACAAGTGAAGGCAACACAGCTCGTTGATTCCTCTTTTAAGATCCTATCACCCACGCCGTTGTATGGCGATAGCTCCCGGCAAACCCAAACCGTCCAGCCGCCCAATATGGCATCCGCGACGGAAGCCGTTGCTACATGGACGGATACTATTGTTCGGCCGGAGCCGCACACCATTTCTGAACTGAACCTGGATGTCGTCCACGGGCCAGGCCCCGACACGGATATTAATACCTGCGGTATGCCCATTGTCCCGTTACGGCAGGCGGACGTGCGAGCGCCGATTGTTTCCGTTGTTTCGCGTTCTGGCAGTTTCGACGGCAGCTTATGCAATACGCGTTGTACCGATTTCGTTACCATTGATTCCGGTGAGGACCAGACCGGTATTTTCTTTATCAATCCCGGACCGATGCAAAACATGCAGCTTTCCATTGCCGGCAAGGATACGCTGGGAGGATACGAGAAATATTTCAGTGTGTGTGTGCTCGATTCGATGCAGGATGGTTCCGGCACGGTCTATTGCATCGATGGTGCTGGCAATGCGGACTCCGTCCGCGTTAGCTATTGCACGATTCCGGATACGCTTGCTCCTCTTATAACGACCACTAATGGTAATGCTGCACTCACTATTTCCATCCGCGATGATCGCCCCTGGGACCGTGGGTTGAGCAGCATCCGAGTTATTGGCGACTCGAATCTGTCAACCTCCATTTCCCCTTCTAACTATCATGGCCTCACGAGCGCTGTGCTTACGGCATACGTGACCGATACGACAATGCCTTCGGGCTTATGTATCGAGGTTTATGATCAGGCGGGCAACAAACACGATACCTGTTTTACACTTCCCGCGGGCGTAAAGCAGGCTGTTTCCACGAATAACGAGGCCCACGGGCCAATGCTTTCTGTGATACCAGAGTCATCCGTAAGCGCGGAAAGAATTATCATTTCACAAGCGGGAGGGTATCCGGCAAAGGTGAAGATTTTCGACATCCTGGGACGAGCGGTTGCGGAGTTCCGGGTCACCGATTCGTATGAGTGGTACACGGGGTCGTTTCCGAGTGGGACTTACATGGTCCAAGCCGATGTCGGAGGCACCGTACTGCTCAAAAAGATCGAATTCTAATTTCCGCAGCTTCAGGTTGGGTGCGGTCCTACAGCCGCTAAATCTCGCAAGATATCCAGCACGTCCTCCGGTGCATCCACGCGGGACCGGGCCTTCGACGGATGGGAACCAACCTTGATCGTAAATGCCGTTGCTGGCATCGCCGCGAAGAGGTCTTCGTCCGTCGTGTCGTCTCCGATTGCCATGACGAATCCCGGCATTCGGAACCCTTTTCCAAGCCATGCGCGCGTGGCAACGCCTTTGTCAAGCGCAGCCACGCGCACTTCCACGATTTTTCGTCCTTCGACGATTTGAAGGCCTTCGGCGGCAACGACTACGCCCAAGCGTTCCACGAGTTTTCGAATGTGTGCGGGAGCGTCCCGCGATTGGACGTTCCGGTAATGGAACGCAATGGAGTATTCCTTCTCTTCAACCCAGGCTCCGGGAAGTAGTTCTGCAAAGCGTTCCAATTCTGTTCGCAACGCAGGCTTCCATGCGTCGGTAACGGGTGCCGCTTTTTTCCATTTGGGTGGCGTTAGGCGGCGTAGCCCACGCACCCACCGATTCGGCCACCGGCGAATAAATGCCCCGTGCTCGGCAATGAGGGAAATCGGCAATGTTCCGAACCACCGTTCCAGGGTTGCGCGGTCGCGACCGCTGACAATCGCCACTTCAGTGCGGCGCACATGCGCGAGCCGGAGCAGCGTTCCCAGCAATTTCTCGGAAGGAACAGCGGTGGCAGGATCGTTGACTATGGGAGTGAGGGTCCCATCGTAATCGAGCAAAAGCAGGCGGGACCGCGCCCGCTTGAATGCTGTCACAAGCCGTGATAGTGCAGTTCCCTTCAGTACAGGCGTCACGAAGGCTGCCTGTTCCGCCTTTATGACCGCGATGGAATCCAGGAATTCCGTCGCCCAATGGACGACATCATTTTCGCGGATGATAGTTTGCATGGCGCTCATTCTTCGCACTTGTTCTTCTAGGGGCATGGCCAACGCGGCCTGAATCGCTTCGCCCAGTTCTTCCCGGTAATTCGGATTCACCAGAATCGCCTCTTTCAATTCGGATGCTGCACCCGCCATTTCGCTGAGGATAAGGACGCCGGTTTGCTCCATGCGCGTCGCAATGTATTCCTTGGCAATGAGGTTCATTCCATCGCGGAGCGGCGTAACCAGCGCAATTTCACTCGACGTATAGAGTGCAATGAGTTCTTCGAAACCAAGTTCCCGGTATTGGTACACAATCGGTGCCCATCCCAATCGGCTGAATTTCCCATTTATTCTGCCGACCGCTTCATCGATATGCCCTTTGACCGTCTGGTAATCTTCTACACCCACACGGCTTGGGACCACGACCATGAGCATGGTGACTTTTCCGCGCCACTCCTCATGCTGGTCCAGGAAATATTCGTATCCGTCCAACCGGTTGAGAATCCCCTTGGTATAATCTTGTCGGTCCACGGAGAGCACCACTTTATTTTCACCAAGATGCTCATGGAGCATTGCGCATTCCTGTTCAACCTCCGGCAATTGTGGAGCATCGTGGAATCGGGTGTATTCAATCCCCATCGGAAACGCATGAATTCCGATGGGGCGATTATGGTAGAGCATTCCCTTGGCAGTTTGCTCTAATCGAACGCTGTGTTTTGCACTATCTAAGAAGTGTGCGGTATATTCCGGGGTGTGGAAGCCAATGACATCAGCGCCCAACAGCCCGCGAATGATCTGTTCACGCCAGGGGCTCGGAAGCAAACGAAAGACTTCGTGAGACGGAAAGGGAATATGTAGAAAGAATCCGATCCGTGCCTCCGGCAAACTCCGCCGAAGCATGGAGGGAAGAAGCATTAGATGATAATCTTGAATCCAGACCGTATCGCCCGGCTTTACATGCTGGCGCACCACGCTCGCAAATGCCTGATTGACTTGGACATAGTCTTCCCAATTCGATGCATCGTATTCGACATACGTCGGAAAGTAATGGAAAAGCGGCCAGATCGTTTTATTGCAAAAGCCAAGATAGAACCGGTCCATCGCTTCTTCCGAGAGGTAAACGGGTTCTACTCCGAAGCGGCTGCGTAAGGTTTGGGTGACCTCTTCACGCTCAGCTTCCTGAAGTACGCCACCGGGCCATCCGATCCAGAGAATGTCCGGTCCTGTGCCGTGGGTCTTCTCATGCTCGACATAGCTCTGCAGGCCGGTTGCCAGCCCACCGGTAGCAGCTTGGTATTCGAGGCCTTGCTCCCCCCGATGTATTTTTACCGGGGCACGATTGGATACGATAATCAAACTCATGATGTAGTTTCTGAAGAAAATTGATGAAGCAGGCGCAGAACGATGGCATTCGTCCAGGCGAAGCCCGGTTGGGTTGGATATCGCTCGGAATCACCGGGCGTTCCGGTCACGACATTATATTTTTCCCACAACTGATGGGTCTTCTGAAAGGCGCGTTGATTCACGTCCAAAAACTTTTTTGCAATACGGAATGCCTCCGCATTATACCCATAATTGAGCAATCCTTGAATAACAATCCACTGTTGGGGCGGCCAGCCGTTCGGATAATCGTGTTGCTTATATTCCTCCGAAAGCCCGGTGGCCTGCGTATTAGCAAGCCCAAAAGGGCGCTCAAAATGAGGAAGGTTTTCGACCATCTTCTCCGCCTGCTGGTGGGTTGCCAGCTTGGCCCATAAGGGATAAAATCCTGCTATGGAATAAAAGCTGCTGTGCCGCTTATGCTTATAGTCATAGTCGAAGAAAAAGCCTTTTTCGGAGTTCCACAGGAGTGCGTGCATGGTCTTTTGCCGTTCCTCGGAGAGTTTCAGAAATTGCGCCGAGATTCGGGGTTTCCGAATGGATTTGTAAAAGCTCGCCAGATCCGTTTCATACTTATAGAGTGCAGCATTTAAATCCACGGGCAGGTAATCCAGGCAATGCTCGTGGAACCTGGAAGTCATGTCCCAGCCGGATTCATGTTCGGCGGCCAGGTGGGTGATGAAATGATCGCAATACCGCGAGAGGCCATGATAGACGAGATGCAATTCGGTGAGCGATTTATTGGTCCAATAGTCTTTCCATTCGCGTTCCGCTGCCCTCATTGCTTTGCGCCGCCACTGGGCATAGCGTCCATCATCCAGCGCCTGATAGACTTCTTCGATCATAGAGGTAAAGAATGGAATTTGCGAGGTGCCGAGGTTGAACCACCGGTTGCGCATGGGGATAATTCCAAACCGCCGCTGCATAAAGATGAAGTTATCGATCATGCCTTTCGCGAGTTCGGCCTTACCCGCCCGGACGAGCCCGAGAATGATAAAGTAGCTATCCCAGTAAAATTGATCGTCCTTGAAAATGCCATCGTTCGGGCAAACGAACGAGTTCGGTAACCCGAAGTGGGAAAATTTATCCTTCGGATGGTGCGAGGTGATATGCTTCCAATATTCATGAATATAAGTAAGCATTCCCTGATAGTCGTTGATGTCAATTGTCTTTATTTCGTCCATTTTAGTGCAAATCGACAACCGAGGCAAAAAAGGCCTTTTCATAAGGAATGCCGTGGCAATCCGTATCGAGAGACGAGGCTGGGATTGTCCAATACTTAACAGGAGGTACTCACAAACAATCCCATTGGGAACTGTTAATTAGTAGGGCAAAACAAAAGAGCCCGGGGGTATTAACCCTCGGGCTGTTTCACTTCGTGTTATACCCTTAATGCCTGCCGTTGCCGTTCAAATGGCTGGTTTCCATGCCATCGCCAACGATAGGCATTCCGCTGGTTTTGCCGATGAGCGGCATGCCCGGTTCGCCAAGTGGCAGCGTGGATTTCCGATGGCGTTCTTCATCCACATTATAGCCGCGGACGCGAGCGTACTCGATGAGTTTGTTGCGGAGTAGCTTTCGGCCACGGTGCAGCCGGGAGCGGACCGTCCCGATCGGGCAGTCCACGAATTCGGCAATCTCTTCGTAGGTGAAGCCTTCGATGTCGCAGAGGATGACGACGGTGCGAAAATCCTCCGGCAACGATTCGACGGCACGCGTCAGATCGTCATCGAGCAGATTCCGGTACAGGCGTGCCTCCATGTCGTTCGGATCGGTGTATTCCGAACGGATGGTGTTGTAGAAATTCTGGATATCCTCGTAATCTACTTTATCCGGCTCTTTGGACTCCTTACGATAGATATTAATGTAGGAGTTCTTCATGATCCGGAAAAGCCAGGCCTTGCAGTTTGTGCCAGGCTCGAACTTGTCCCAGAAACGGTACGCCTTCATGTAGGTCTCCTGCAGGAGATCGTTGGCGTCGTCGGGATCGCCGGTCATGCGGAGCGCGAAATTATAGAGCGCGTTGATGTGCGGCATCGCCTCGCGCTCGAAATCGCGATGGCGGTCCCGTATTCCTTTTTCGTCTAATTCACTGAGCGTCATATTCTTACTTCTCTTTCGCGCTTATGCCCGCGTGGATCGTCCATGGTCACACACGGAGGTATATTTTCGAGGAAGAATCCGGCAGATTAGCGTTCATGGCCGGTCCGATCGGGATTCTTTCACGAAATCGTTGATGTTGATACTTATTCTCTCCGCCTAAGTCGTTGCCCTGTCGGAAATTCAGCCTGCAAAAGTACGACATTTTTTGCCTGTATGCAAGAAATCGGCGAAAGTTCCTGACCGATTGGATCTCTCCAAAAATGAGCTTTCCCGATGTAATCGTTACGCGAGCTGGTTGACCTTCGGGGTCGTTTTCCATATTCGCAAATACCCCAATTAAGTTTCAGCTTCTCATGTATAACCCGTCATCCATGTGCCGGAAACAGGAAAATCGTAAACATGAAGAAGAATTAAGGGGTGCGCTCTATAATCTGGCCTGAAAGTGCCCGTGTTTCTTCTAATGGAGCTTGAAACTTAATGTGAACGGAACGTAATGGTTGTTGAAACAGCCATCTAAAAATTCGAGGGACAGAATATGAAGGTATTCATCGAAACAAACGAGAAGTTAATAAGCACGGCACTGCTTATTTTGCGCATCTCCCTTGGGGTATTTCTTTTCGCACATGGTTCCCAAAAGGTGCTGGGAATTTTTGGTGGAAAAGGCCTAACCGCAACGGTTACAATGCTGGGAAAGGGCACTGGCATTCCCGATTGGCTCCTGTACATTTCCGCTTTTGCCGAGTTCTTAGGCGGTATTGGAATGGTCCTGGGACTCCTTACCCGTTTCTGGGGAATTGCGCTTACCATCAATATGATTGTCGCAACTATCGTTATGTCGCCGCATGGATTTTTCGCGCCGATGGGCATCGAACTCCCCGCCGCTTATGCAGTGCTGGCAATTGGAATTACACTGGCCGGTCCCGGACTTTACAGCCTTGACTACGTCCTTTTTGCCAAGAATACGCGAATTCCGGCGATTTCGAGGGAGCAGACCTTCCCAGTGCCGGGCGGATCGGCCGCGTTTCGGGCCTAATTCAAACTGCCCCGAGGTCCGTATCGTATTTTTGCATTTTCAGCAAAAATTATGGACCATTCAAACGTTACAACCGGACTCGAATTGGCAGGCCGCAAAATCTCGCAAAACCTTGGTGTGGTGCGGGGAATCATCGTTCGGTCGCGGTCGCTGGTAGGCAATATCGGGGCGACATTCCAGACGCTGTTCGGCGGCAATATCTCCATCTATACGGACCTTTGCGAACGGGCGCGGACCGACGCCTACGAACTTATGATCCAACATGCCCAGCAATTGGGCGCGGACGGCATCATTTCGGTGCGATATGACGCTACGGAAATCATGGGAGGCGTTACGGAAGTGCTCTGCTACGGGACTGCCGTAAAGCTCGAAAACGCCTAAATTTGCGGAGAGGGAGGGATTCGAACCCTCGATAGCAGTTTACCTACTATGACGGTTTAGCAAACCGTTGCCTTCAGCCACTCGGCCACCTCTCCGTGCTCCTTTTTCGGGGTTCGCTCAACGCAGCACGATGGTACTTCGTTCAAAATCGAAGGCAAATCTTTTTAACTTTCGTCCAGACGCATTTCGTCTTCATGAACGCAAGTTCCCGTTCAGCAAAATTTTCCGTCTCAAAATAGCATTCCCCTTGCAACCCCCGACCCCGACCTCCGGATCTCTCGGAATCCGGATCCCGGACCTCGGACTTCGGATCCCGGACCCCGGACCCACTACCTTTCTTCCACATTCAGGTGTTGATAACTTTTTGGGCCTGTAACTATATAAATCCCAATAAGATACCGTGACCCTAACCTACTAAATACGCTTTTTATCAACATCCGGTAATTTTGCCTAAACTTTATTGGTTCGATTTTGCCGGATTCTGGACTTTTGCCGGAAGTTCCTGGAAACCAGGAAATTTGTTCTCGAAGCATGGAACAAACGGGCGGCACATTCGCAAAGAAACGTGTTGGTGTTTTCGCGAGAATGGCATACAAAGTTCCCGTCGGAAGCAAAGTTCCCATCGGCGAACAAAGTTCTAATGTGAAATATTTGGAGCACTCGTTTGCAAAAAGAAATGGCCTTTGAAAAATTTACCTTCCAAATTGTGTGTTCTTACACCGGCCGATGTGGAGGAGCTGGATGCCCTCGGGCTGTGATCTGCTTTCAGATTGTTTTTTCGAGTTTTAAGGTTACAGGTTGTTGGGAACTGCTTCCGTGGGCAGCGCTGCTGTGATCTGCTTTCAGATTGTTTTTTCGAGTTTTAAGGTTACAGGTGTATGATGAATGCAACGGCATTTCGGAAGGCTGTGATCTGCTTTCAGATTGTTTTTTCGAGTTTTAAGGTTACAGGTCCGAACGGCGCCGCGATCACCGTCGATCTGCTGTGATCTGCTTTCAGATTGTTTTTTCGAGTTTTAAGGTTACAGGGTTATCATCAAGAGTCCGCCTGGAAGCGTGGCTGTGATCTGCTTTCAGATTGTTTTTTCGAGTTTTAAGGTTACAGGAGATAGCCCGAGTTGTCGACTAACGTTAGAGCTGTGATCTGCTTTCAGATTGTTTTTTCGAGTTTTAAGGTTACAGGACTATTCAACCTCTTCCTGGCAAAGCGCTGCTGTGATCTGCTTTCAGATTGTTTTTTCGAGTTTTAAGGTTACAGGATGAGCGTTTTAGCCGAGCGCCGGCCCGCTGCTGTGATCTGCTTTCAGATTGTTTTTTCGAGTTTTAAGGTTACAGGCGGGGACTTGCGGACGTTGCCAAAGACCTGGCTGTGATCTGCTTTCAGATTGTTTTTTCGAGTTTTAAGGTTACAGGGTAGACGCCTATGGAAGCGCGTGAAAGCAAGCTGTGATCTGCTTTCAGATTGTTTTTTCGAGTTTTAAGGTTACAGGTTTGTGGAGGGACGGAGCACAGGTGACCACGCTGTGATCTGCTTTCAGATTGTTTTTTCGAGTTTTAAGGTTACAGGTGAATGTGTTGTCGGTCGCGCTCGTAACCGGCTGTGATCTGCTTTCAGATTGTTTTTTCGAGTTTTAAGGTTACAGGGATAAGTATCTCACACGAATCGCGGCCCTGGCTGTGATCTGCTTTCAGATTGTTTTTTCGAGTTTTAAGGTTACAGGTCAGATGGCGCGACGCGTTCGGTCAGACCGGCTGTGATCTGCTTTCAGATTGTTTTTTCGAGTTTTAAGGTTACAGGAGCCGCCCGTGCTCCACGCGCCTGAACTTGGCTGTGATCTGCTTTCAGATTGTTTTTTCGAGTTTTAAGGTTACAGGGTTCTTGTCGCTGTTGAGGCTGTAATCATAGCTGTGATCTGCTTTCAGATTGTTTTTTCGAGTTTTAAGGTTACAGGTGCGTTCCCATTCGCCTATTGAGAGTGGGAGCTGTGATCTGCTTTCAGATTGTTTTTTCGAGTTTTAAGGTTACAGGAATCATTCCGCAGTCCCTACACCGCGCCGGGCTGTGATCTGCTTTCAGATTGTTTTTTCGAGTTTTAAGGTTACAGGTCCGGTTTGGCGGGTATATGGCGGTTGGGAGCTGTGATCTGCTTTCAGATTGTTTTTTCGAGTTTTAAGGTTACAGGCTTACGCAAGAGGACGTGCGCTCGCTTTGGGCTGTGATCTGCTTTCAGATTGTTTTTTCGAGTTTTAAGGTTACAGGTGAGCCGGTTCCCAGAAAGACGTTCGTGGAGCTGTGATCTGCTTTCAGATTGTTTTTTCGAGTTTTAAGGTTACAGGATCCCGCGATTCGGATACAATGGGTTGATGGCTGTGATCTGCTTTCAGATTGTTTTTTCGAGTTTTAAGGTTACAGGGGTGAGTCCGCGCGGGGTAATAGCCGCAGGGCTGTGATCTGCTTTCAGATTGTTTTTTCGAGTTTTAAGGTTACAGGGAATCGTATTCAAATGGCGAACGGAGAAGAGCTGTGATCTGCTTTCAGATTGTTTTTTCGAGTTTTAAGGTTACAGGTTTTAAGACGGTATGGTTCGACGTGAACGGGCTGTGATCTGCTTTCAGATTGTTTTTTCGAGTTTTAAGGTTACAGGTGGCGATTATTCGAGCAAGCAATGGGTCAAGCTGTGATCTGCTTTCAGATTGTTTTTTCGAGTTTTAAGGTTACAGGGAATTCGTTCGCGCTCTTGCTCTTCTCTGTGCTGTGATCTGCTTTCAGATTGTTTTTTCGAGTTTTAAGGTTACAGGTTGTTTATGAACTAACCCATTACAAGGCGCGCTGTGATCTGCTTTCAGATTGTTTTTTCGAGTTTTAAGGTTACAGGGTTACGGTCCATCGTTGACCGTGAGGCGCGGCTGTGATCTGCTTTCAGATTGTTT
>JAKAIL010000015.1 GCA_021825235.1 Bacteroidota bacterium
TCCTGCTGAAAGTTCGTCCAAACAGCAGTAGCGGTCTTCCCGAAACCCTGACATTTCTATTGTGCTAAGAACCTGACATTTCTAAGGTGCTACTACAAAATAACCGCTTTTCACCGTTCCCACCGCTTTCCCGTGTTATATTTGTACGAAAAACAAACGAATGGGTCAAGGGATAATTTCGTATCTCGCCCATAAGGAGTTTTTCAATGGCACAAAACAGTAGCTCTCGAACTACCCGGCGCTCGGGTGGTATTTCGCAAAAAATTCTTGCCCCAAAAGGGATTACCTATGACGACGTTCTTTTAGTACCGGCGCACAGCTCTGTCCTGCCACGCGATGTAGATACTTCGACCTGGCTCACCAGGAAAATAAAGTTATCGGTCCCGCTCGTCTCCAGTGCGATGGACACCGTGACGGAATCGGCCATGGCCATTGCCCTGGCACGGGAAGGCGGTATTGGAATCATTCACAAAAACCTTTCCATCGAGCGGCAGGCAGAGGAAGTGGATATTGTAAAACGCTCGGAAAGCGGAATGATACTCAAACCCATCACGCTTACGCCGGACCGGTCGCTCCGCGATGCGCTTCTCCTCATGCGAAAGTATCACATATCCGGCATTCCGGTTATCAGCGATAGTGGGCATCTCACTGGAATTATTACAGACCGCGACATCCGCTTCGAAAGTGAATTGGACCGCTCGGTGGCCGAAATCATGACGAAAGAAAATGTCATCACGGCACCTTTGGGAACGACCCTCGATCAGGCCGAAGCCATTCTTCAGCAAAACAAGATTGAAAAACTGCCCGTCATCGATAAGTCCGGGAAATTACGCGGCCTTATAACCTTCAAGGACATTCAAAAGAAAAAACGGTTTCCAAACGCTGCCAAGGATAAAGATGGGCGGCTGCTCTGCGGTGCGGCACTCGGCGTAGCCGAAAATACGATGGACCGGGCGGATGCCCTTCACAAAGCGCAGGTCGATGTCGTGGTCGTGGATACCGCACATGGGCACTCGCAAGGCGTGCTCGAGATGGTCAAGAAGATTAAACATGCGTTTCCCAAGATCGAGGTAATTGCCGGGAATATTGCGACCTACGATGGAGCGAAGGCACTGGTAAAAGCGGGTGCCGATGCGGTGAAAGTTGGCGTTGGACCGGGATCTATTTGCACCACTCGCGTCATTGCCGGCGTGGGCGTCCCACAGCTTACCGCAATTATGGATGCAGCCCGAGGGGTTGCTGGAACGGGAATTCCCGTGATTGCCGATGGCGGCATTAAACAAACGGGTGATATTCCCAAGGCGCTTGCCGCCGGAGCATCCAGCGTGATGATTGGGAGCTTGTTTGCTGGGCTGGAAGAATCGCCCGGCGAAAAAGTATTTCTGGAAGGCCGGACCTACAAGACCTACCGTGGCATGGGTTCCCTGTCGGCTATGGCACAGGGCGCTGCGGACCGTTATTTCCAGGACGCGGAAGAAGGCCTGCAAAAATTGGTTCCGGAAGGGATCGAGGGCCGCGTGCCGTTCCGCGGCGCGCTATCCGAAACCGTGTATCAAATGATTGGCGGGCTCCGCAGCGCCATGGGTTATACCGGCTGTGTCACCGTCCGCGATTTGCAGCAGCGCGCCCAATTCCTTCGTATTTCCGGGGCTGCATTGCGCGAGTCGCATCCACACGATGTAACGATTACCAAAGAAGCGCCCAACTATCACCTCTGAACCACGGCATGGCAGAGTGCAAAATAGTCCATGGGATCAGTCCACGTATTTGACACCTGAAACCCACTCTCCGCGAGTATCTTGGCAAAGGATTCGGGTGTGTATTTATAGGAATACTCCGTAATAATGTGCTCTCCGGCTGCCAGGTGTATTGTTTGGCTGTCCAGGCAAAGTACTTGCGACTTCCGGCTGACAAGGTGCATTTCTATCCGGTTCTCCGGTTCGTTATAGAATGCATAGTGCTCAAAATCCTCTGGTGAGATGGAGACTTCGAACCCTTCGGCAACCCGCTCGATGAGATGACGATTGAATTGAGCGGTGACTCCTTTCTTGTCATTGTAGGCTGCTTCCAGGGTTTTCCGGTCCTTCACACGATCGAACCCAATTAAGAGCGCTCCCGGGGTTCCTACGAGGGACGCAGCTCGCCTCAGGAACTCGACTGCGCCGGGTGGTTCAAAATTTCCGATGGTGGAACCGGGAAAGAAGATGACATTCCTTTCTCCACGTTCGACCACCGGCAATCGGAACGATTCTGTATAATCCGCGCAAACCGGATGGACCGCAACGGTCGGGAACCGCGCAGAGAGTTCCCGCGATGCGATCGCGAGTTGTTCGCTCGAAATATCGATGGGAATGTAGGCACGTGGATGGTCCAGCGATCGTAGTAGCATAGCCGTCTTAATGCCTGCGCCGGTGCCAAATTCGATCACCAGGGCATTCGGACCAACGAGCGCTGCCATCTCCGGCAAGTACCGTTCGAAAATCGAAATCTCGGTACGCGTCAGATAATACTCGTCCAAGCGAGTTATTTCATCGAAGAGTTGGGAGCCGCGCTCGTCATAAAAAAGCTTGCTCGGAAGACGCTTCGGCGCGGACAAAAGCCCTGCGATCACTTCGCGCCGGAAGCGCTCCGTAGCCAACTGCGCGGCGGGATTTATGATGTTATTCAGATGGTTGAAGGAAAGATGAGATTAACGCTGGGCTGCATGGCATAAATCCACGGCTCCGTAAAGTCGATTAGAATTAAACGGCAGATAACATCGTGCGAAAAGTCCGGATCGCTTCTGTTTCGTTCCTCATGGAGGACTCACCGCATACGGTCGAGTTGAATTTAGAACGCGCGTCTCACTACATTCACGATGCAAGCCATGCCGGCGCAAATATCGTGTGTTTGCCAGAAACGGTAACCACCAACGGAGTGCCGAGCGCACTTGACACAGTGGATGATGGCTGGGCAAAATTCTTCGCCGCTACGGCACTCGAGAATTCCATTGCCGTTGTTGCCCCCTTTTACGTAAAAGAAGGCAACCGCCTATTTAACCAGGCCAGTGTTTTTGGTCCCATGGGACATTCACTTGGTTTCTACCGCAAAGCGCAGCCCACCGGGGCGGAAGCAAAGCGGGTTTCACCGGGAGATACGTTTCCCATTCTCGATCTTGGCTTCGCCAAAATCGCGATTATGATCTGCATGGATATTTACTTCCCAGAAATCGCCCGTATTTATGCAATGAACGGCGCGGAAATTCTTTTCTGGCCCACAACGACACACGGCCCAACGCAAAGCGGCCTGGAAGCACAGCTCCGTTCGCGCGCGATTGATAATTCAATCCCTATTGTGGAATCGAATCTTGCGGGGCGCCCACCGTACGCGCCGTATGCGGGGCGGTTTTATCCGGGCAATGCGCGCATCGTGGATTTTAACGGCGATACGCTCACGCAAACCGGACGGCGCGACGGCCTCGCCGTGTGTGACATCGATCTCGACGAACGGCGAAAAACGTCCAGCGTCATTTTGATCCACGAGCCGGATGATACTCGCGCGGATTTGGAAGCGATTGCGCGAATGGATCTCTACGCTAAAGAATACACTCAAATCTCTTCCCATCAACGCCGTTATTACGATTCGCTCCCGAAATGAAGTCCGTTCTGTCGCTTTTTGTCTTATTCGCCACGGTATTGTTTTTTGGCTGCGGCCAGGAACAGGCCAACTCCGGTCAAGTGCACCTAACGCTCGTCCACTTTTACTTAGACCAGAAAGATGCCTGGCAGCACGATGTCGTGGACCCCTTTATGAAAGCCCATCCCAACATCGATGTCGAGGTGGAGGCCATTCCGTATGGACTCTACACTACGAAAATCGAGGCCGCAGCAGCAAGCGGGGTCCCATTAGGGGATGTCGTCGTGATCGACGATTGGTTTGCGCAGGACCTTTTCAAACGCAATTATACGATTCCGCTGGACACGTTTTACCATCGCGATCTCCACGACAGCGATTTTTTCACGCAGTTTTTTACAGTCTGGCATAAAGGGAACGTTCCCAGTGGCCCGCTCCTGGCCATGCCGGTTTCCGGCGGCGTGACCGCCTTGTTCTATAACAAAGATCTCTTCGACAAAGCCGGACTGAACTATCCGGATTCCACCTGGACGTATGCGGACCTCTTAAATGCTGCCCAAAAGCTCACGAATAATGCCACTGAACCCAGCAAGAAAACCTGGGGGATTCTGCTCGATGACGGTGGCTTCACAGGAATTGATACTTACATTTATTCAAATGGGGGGCACATTCTTACAAACGATATGCAGCACAGCGCAATGGTGGAACCCGCGACGCTTGAGGCAGTGCAGTCCTATGTCGATATGGTTCAGAAAGATCACGTTGCGCCGCCGCCGGATCCTTCACAACCATTGGGGCAGCAATTTCTACTCGGCCACGCCGGAATGATGCTAAATATCGACTACGCGAAGACGGAGCTCGCCCATGCCACGTTCCGCTGGGACGTTGCTCCGCCGCCCATCGGCTCCGCCGGACTTGAGGACCGCGAAAACGGACAAGCATTCGGTATTACCACCTCGTGTAAGGAACCGGACTCCGCTTGGGAACTCGTAAAATGGATTGCCACACTCCCACCAAAGCAAGGTATCAATCGCCTCTTCTCCTCGGCCATGCCACTCTATAAGCCACTGGCGTATTCCAACGCATTCTTAGATGGTACGCCAAAATGCAATCGCCGAGCATTGCTTTCCATCAATAATTATGGGCATCTCTTTACCCTCATTACTCCAGGCTGGCAGGAATGGCGGGACCACGGTTTCATTCCTAACATGCAGGATATGCTCGCCGGCCGCGAATCGGTCCACGATGGCTGCGCCGCCATCGACAAAATGATTAACGAGGTCCTCGCTCGCAACCGGGAAAATCCGTGAGAACGCGCTCGGCTTACCTCTATTTACTTCCCATCCTGATTGGGCTTACGGTCTTTACCGCAGGACCCGTGCTGGCCTCGCTCGGGCTTTCGTTCACGCACTATGACATCGGCCAAGCGCCGACATTCATTGGTACATCCAACTATCGGGAGCTTTTCCATTCCGATCTTTTCTGGCAGGTGTTGCTGAATACCTGCTATTACGTTCTGCTATATGTTCCGGCAAGCATCATCGTGTCACTTGCACTGGCACTGCTCATCGAGCGCCGCGTTCGCGGTATCGCTTTTTTCCGGACGGTCTATTTCCTTCCCGTTGTCACTTCCATCGTAGCCGCTGCTATCATCTGGTCCTGGCTTTACAATAGCGATGTGGGGCTACTAAATTACCTGTTCTCCGTGATTGGCATTAACGGTCCCAAATGGCTGGAAGACCCCCATTGGGCACTCCCGGCGATTGCCCTTATGAGCATTTGGAAAAATGCCGGTTACAACATGATGATATTTCTCGCGGGACTCACAAGCATCCCCAAAGATTACCACGAAGCCGCCCGGCTGGATGGTTCCGGTGCATGGCATCGCTTTCGGCACATTACGCTGCCACTGCTTTCACCGGTAACCTTTTTTGTGCTGGTCGTTACTACCATCGGCGCGTTTCAGGTATTCGAGCAAACCTTTGTGATGACGAACGGCGGGCCGGGCGTTTCCACGCTTACGCTGAGTTACTATATCTGGCAAATGGCGTTCCGCTTCTTCGATCTGGGCGGGGCAATGGCGCTTGGTTATATTTTCTTCCTTCTCGTACTGGCAGTCACCGGGCTGCAATTTCTCGCTCGACGAAAGTGGGTGTTCCAGCAATGAAACGAGTGCTTCATTACGTCTTGCTTTCGCTCGTTGCGCTGGTGATGCTCTCGCCGCTGTTGTGGATGCTTGCAACTTCCCTCGAATCCCCGGATGCGCTGCTTCATTTTCCGCCACGGCTTCTTCCCGCTTCCCCTCGTTTTTCGAACTATGGAACGGTCGTTCGTGAACTTTCCATCGGGACCTATTTCTTCAATTCGATCAAGATCTCCGTGATAGGAACCTTTGGTGAAGTGATGGCCGCTGCGCTCGCGGCCTTTGCGTTCGCGCGAATGGAATTCCGCGGCAAACGCGTCCTCTTTGCGGTGCTGCTTTCCACGATGATGATCCCATTTCAGGTGACGATGATTCCGGTGTATGTCATCATGCGGTATCTGGGATGGCTGGATAGCCTTGCCTCGCTTATCGTCCCGCATTTTTTCGGTGGAGCATTTGCTTCCGGGGCATTTGGTGTCTTCCTGTTACGGCAGTTTTTCGAATCTGTGCCGAAAGAATTGGAGGATGCTTCTCGCATCGATGGCGCCAGCCGATTCCGTTTCTTCTCTACGATACTCCTGCCACTTTCAAAACCGGCATTGATGGTGTTATCCCTTTTCGTGTTTATGGGCATTTGGAACGATTTACTCTCTCCGGTACTTTTTCTTTCGAGTGAGGACAAAATGCCGCTGCCCTTTGGGCTTGCCGTATTGCAGAACGCGCAGCATACCTTCCGGTATGATTTATTAATGGCCGGCACGCTCATTAGTATTGTCCCGATTGTTCTCTTGTATATATTTCTTCAGCGTTACGTTACGAATTCTTTCCTGCAAGCGGGTTTGAAAGGATAAATGAGCCTCACGGTTGACCGAGTTATTCTGCGTTTGGTTCGCATTCCGATGCGAGAGCCTTTTCGCATTTCGAATGGTGTGGTGGCTGAGAAGGAAAGCATCGTCATCGAATTACATGCGGGGGAAACAATTGGCTTTGGCGAAGCCTCGCCCATGAGCGGCACGTTCTATTCTTCCGAAACGCCGGCGACAACATGGGATACCCTTGAAAGGGACCTGGTTCCAGACATTTTCTCACGAAGTATTGCCAATCCGGTGGAGTATGCGGAGTTGCTGAATGGATACGGACGCGAGCCCTTTGCCCGCGCGGGAATCGAAGGCGCAGTCTGGCATTTGTTCGCCAATCGGCTCGGAACTACAATCCGTGAATTAGTGGGAGCGCCCGCTGCCCGTGTTCCATCCGGGCTTGCCGTCGGCATTTACGATTCCCTTGATGAGCTTTTGGAACACATAGCCTTATATCTCAAAGAGGGTTACCAGCGTGTGAAAGTAAAGATTATGCCTGGATGGGATATCGGACCGCTGACTGCAGTGCGCGACCGGTTTGGCGATATTCCGCTCATGGTAGATGCGAATGCATCATATAATCTCGCCGACCATGCGGATTTGCTCCGATCTTTGGACCAGTTCAATCTCATGATGATCGAGCAACCACTGGCTGCGGATGCCTTGGAGGAACTGGCTGAACTATCGCGGACGGTTAAAACCCCGGTTTGTGTTGACGAATCCGCAGATTCTATGGAATCTTTGGAAAAGATTATTCGGCTGAACGCAGCGAGCATTGTCAATATCAAGGTACAGCGTGTCGGCGGGTTGTGGAATGCGAAGAGAATGCAGGATCGCGCTTGCGAAACTGGCCTCGCGGGTTGGCTGGGAACCATGCCGGAACTGGGAATTGCAAGCGCCCAGGCACTCCAACTTGCGGGGCTGACCGGTTTTATTTATCCCACGGACATCGAAGCAAGTTCGCGGTGGTTCGTGGACGATATAATCGATCCCACAATCACAATTTCGGATGGCGGCGTGATAGAGGTGCCAAATGCAGGGGCAATAGGATATAATGTTTATCTGCCAGCATTAGAACAATATACTGTTCAAACAAAGGAATTCCATCGGCCATGAAAAAAGTAGACATTCGTGAAGCCTTATTTCATAAGCTTATCCCGGCCGTGCCGGTACCGTTTACGGCGGAACGAATTATCCATGCGGATTCGCACGTGCGCATGGCAGAATATATGAACGATATGCCTGTTGGCGGCATAGCGGTGTGGGCGCATACCGGTCGCGGAATGCTCCTTTCGGAAGAAGAACGAACGCAAGTCCTCGTCCATTGGCGGGAATCGTTACCAGATGCCGTCCTTATCGCCGGAGCGAGATCGCGAAAGGTGGCCGAGCAGGCCAAAGCACTTGGCGCGGATGCCATTCTGTGCCATCCTCCAAAAGAGGTTCGAGAACTACCACCAACGGCGCAGGACAAAGCAATCCTCGAATATCATACCGATCTTGCGCATGCCGGACTTCCGCTTATTCTCTTTTATCTCTATGAAGCCGCAGGTGGTATTGATTACTCGCCGGGACTCCTCCGCAAGCTCTTTGCAATCCCGAATGTCGTGGGCATTAAACTCGCGACATTGGATAGCGTTATGACGTTTCAAACGCTGGCACGCTTCATAAAGACGGAATTTCCTCGGCAACTGCTTATCACAGGGGAAGACCGGTTCTTTGGTTATTCACTCATGATGGGCGCCGATGCCGGCCTCGTCGGGATGGGAACCGCTCTTACCGGGTTACAGGCTGCGATGATGCATGCTTTCTATTCCGAGAATCACGACGACTTTTTGTATCGCTCGGCGTTTGTGGACCGGTTCTCCATGTCCACGTTTACCGATCCGATGGAAGGTTATATCAGCCGAATGCTCTATGCGCTTTCCTGGCTCGGCGTCGTTTCGACTGCCGCCATTGTCGATCCCTGGGGACCGCAATTAGATGAGGCGGATTATGGACGTGTGGGGGAGTTCCTTACCCATCTCCCGACCGAACTTAAGCACTGATGGATTGGAACGCCAAACTTCGGGACGATTACGAACACTTCGCGCAAGGCCTTCCGCGTCCGCTTGAATCGTACATTCTCGAAACTTATGGCATTTCGCTCGCCAGCGAATATGCCGGTGTTCCCATAAAAAATCCCTTTGGCAAGGCTTCGGGCCAGCTTTCGCTCAATGCCAATCAAGTGGAGCGCGATGCGGAGGCAGGACTGGGCTTCGTCGTGCTTAAAACACTCATCGCACAAGATAAGCAAGGCGCGCAGTCCATGAAAGCCTGGGCGATTCCGGCCACAAAAATGGCGGTCGAGGAAATCGTTGGAACCCGCGAAGCCGTGCGTGGAGAGCGCGGATGGACGGTTACCTGGAAAGGCCGTGGATGGAGCGAAAGCTTCGAAAAATATCTCAACTTTTTCCAGGATTCTCTGCAAATCGGGAGACATTCTGGAATGCTCGTCATTCCATCGGTAAAATATCATTTGCCAAAACCGGGAGAAGCCACCTGGCGAGTGGAAGAATATGAATTTACCACAGCACAACTCTATCGCTGTTGGCAGGAACAACGGAATGATTCCATGCCACTGGAGAAAGATTTTTCGCCAACGCTGGCTGGCGACAGAGGTTTTTCCAGCGAACGAGAGAACATTTTGCTCTGGCTGCGCGAGGTGCCTCGGCTTCTACGCGAGACCAGTGTTGGGAATACCGTTCGGATTGGGCTGAAAATCTTCAATGCCGCGTTTACCGATGATTTTCAACTCGAGATGCTCGAAGCCTGCGCGCAAAACGCTGCCAGGGCCGATTATCTCATTTATGGAAATCGCCTGTTCGATCCAAACAAAAGCTACGAAGGAGTTCGGGGCGTTGCGTATGGTGGACCGGACCTTAGCGATCGGAACCTTTCCGTCCTCTCACGCTGGAAGCGTCGAATGCCGTTTTCCGCGACGGGAAATATTACTACTGGGAAGATTGCCTTCGAATACCTGAAACGCGGTGCAACGTCGTTCCAAATGCACACGCTGTTACAGCTTCCCGATTCGGAATTCGAGATGAAAGGCTCCTCGCGCACGGAGCGGGCACTTCATCGGCTTCTGTTCCACCCGGAACATGGATTTCTCTCGTCCCTGCTCCAGGCTCGGAAAGAATATGGATGGGCTTCGGACATCAGCATTCCGAAGAGTGCACGCTTTTTTCCTTCTTTGAGTTGATTTCTTAGAAGATGTTCATAGCACAAGAAGAGAATTTTAAATTTTTGTGGCGGCTCTTCTTTAATAGTATATATTTGTAGAAGAAGATCAGAAGAAAAAGGATTATCATCATGAATTTTGACATCGCCGAAGAAACTATCGTCAAGCCGAGCTTTGCACCCCGCGATTTGCCGCCGGTTTCGAAGATGGCACAAGGGCTGATTGGCTCCGAAATCTTAAAGATTGCCGCCGACATTCGCACAATGGTCGCCGAAGGACATACCATTTGCAATCTCACCGTGGGCGATTTCGATCCCAAATACTTCCCTATTCCGAAAGACTTAAGAAAGTCCATTGAAGCGGCTTTGAATGCCGGGGAGACCAACTATCCCCCGTCGGACGGGATGCTGAACCTTCGCAAGGCGGTGAAGAACTTTTATGAGCGACGGCTGGGACTCGATTATCCTGTAGAGTCCTTTATTATCACAAGCGGCGCACGCCCGGCAATCTATGCAACGTACACAACGCTCATCGAAGAAGGCGATAAGGTGGTCTATCCTATTCCTTCCTGGAACAATAACCACTATTGCCACTTAAGCCGCGCAACCTGGGAACGCGCCATTTGCCGCCCGGAAGATTCGTTCCTTCCCACGCGTGAAATCCTCGAAGGCACACTCGAAGATGCAAAGCTGCTTTCGCTCTGCTCGCCGCTCAATCCGACGGGTACGGCCTTCACGCGAGATGCGCTCGAAGGCATTTGCGATCTCGTCATCGATGAGAACGACCGGCGGGATGGGGACGAACGCCCGCTGTTCATTATGTACGATCAGGTCTATTGGATGCTAACCTTTGGCGATACGGTGCACCATAATCCGGTTTCGCTGCGGCCGGAATTAGCCTCCAATACTATTTTTGTTGATGGCATTAGCAAGGCATTTGCAGCCACCGGCGTGCGCGTTGGATGGGCAGTGGCTGCGCCGGATGTTGCGCACCGAATGTCCAACATATTGGGACATATTGGCGCCTGGGCACCGCGCGCGGAGCAAGTCGCAACTGCCGTGCTGCTCCTCGATGACGATGCCATAGACGGCTACCATGCCACGATGATTGGAGAAATAGAATCGCGCCTCAATCTGCTTTATGGCGGCATTCGGAGCTTGCGGGAAGATGGATTCCCCGTCGATGCCATTCCGCCGATGGGTGCAATTTATCTCACGGCCCGATTCGATCTTCGGGGACGAAGCACGGCGCGCGGCACAGTCCTCCAAACGAATGAGGACATTCGTAAGTATCTCTTAGAGCAGGCGCGGCTGGCGGTCGTGCCCTTCCAGGCATTTGGCTCCGAAGAAAATACGGGCTGGTTCCGGTTGTCGGTCGGCGCTGTCTCGTTGGATGATATCGAGCAGATGCTGGGGCGGCTACGGGAAGCGTTAGAGCTTCTGTAATGCGCCGATCAATTCCGTTCCCAAATCGAAGCTCACCACGGCTCGATTATGTTTCTTCAGCGTTTCGAAATCGCCGATGGCCTGCGCGCGAATGAGCGTGCCAAACGTGTATGGCTTTTCCGGAATAGCAATGTCTTCTTTGGGAGTATCGACAAACTGCACGAATACACCGCCATCCGGGCCACCCTTGTGAAGCTGGCCGGTCGAATGCAAAAAGCGCGGACCAAAACCAACGGTCACTGGAACGTGATATGTTAGCGAAAGCTTCTCCCGCAGCGCAGCGAGCGCGTTTATGGACTGCGCGTTGCGCTCGATGTAGGCCATTACGGCTATGTAACTATTCGGCTTGACATTCGCAGAAAGAAATGCCTCCAACGCTTTGGCATTTGGCGAGTTGCCGAAGTCTGCCTCGTGCGGAAGCGGCCTGGAAGCATTGTAGTTCGCGAGCACTTCATTCGTTTTGGCTTTACTCTCCGCCACATTCGGTTCGTCAAATGGATTTATTCCAAGCAACTCTCCGGCTATCGCCGTTGCAAATTCCCATCGGAAGAATTGAGCGCCCATATCGTATTTATCGTTCAGGTGAAGCTCGATGTGTGCGGGCCGCTCCCGGTCCTCCTCGTCCAACTGGCCATCTCCAAGCGTAAGATGGGCGTAGATACGATGATCGATGTCTTCCATCATTGCTCGTTCGCTTTCCCCTTCGATGGGAAGGATTCCTTTTCCCAGCTTGCCGGTGCTTTCGGCAATGAGTTGCTCCGCCCAATAGCCAAACGAGCGGAGTTCCGGTGGAGTAACAATGGTCAGTTTGTTGCGGCCATTATTCGCCCAGTCGCCCATGAACACTCCGAATGCAAGCGGCGCATTCCGTTCCTCTTCCGCTTGAGAAAGTCCCCCTTCGGAACTGGCACTCGAGAGAATTCGCTCGATATTTATCCCGGCAAGCGCTGCCGGAAGCATTCCAAAATAAGAGAGCACCGAATAGCGGCCCCCAATATCGGGAGGATTGGAAAACACGCGCCGGAAACCCCGATCATCGCCCATTTTCTCCAGCGGAGTTCCCGGATCGGTAATCGCAGCGAAATGCAGCCGGCGGTCATTGCCGGAGGATTCCAGCCGGTTCCAGAAATAATCGTAATAGCACTGCGGTTCGAGCGTGGTGCCCGATTTGCTGGCAACAATAAAAAGCGTTTTGTCAAGAACACATGCTCGCTCAATCGCCAGCACCTGGTCCGGATGGGTACTATCGAGCACTAACAGTTCCGGATAGCCATGTTCCGAGCCAAACGTATCGCGCAAGGTTTCCACACACAAGCTGCTGCCACCCATGCCAAGAATTACGACATGGGTAAAGCCATCTTTTCGCACTTCTTCCGCGAATTTGGTCATCTCGCTAAGCCGTTCGAGCAACCAATCGGAAACTCCGAGCCATCCCAATCGCCCCTCGACCTTCTCTTGAGTGGCTGGATCGTTCGACCACACGCTCGCATCTCTCTCCCAAACGCGCGTGGCAAGGTTTTGGCCGATTGCGCGATCGAGCGCGGTTACCACATCGCTCGCGAGCATCGTCTCATGGCTTGCAAGGGTTTCTCCGGTTCCTCTCATGATGCTATGGCTTCTTCGATAGAGTGACGCTTCTTTTCTAAGTTCTTTGCAAGCGAATCGAAGGCATCGGCGAATTTTTTCACCCCCTCGACCTGCAATTCGACCGCGACCTGTTCGGTATCGATCCCAATCTTCTTGAGCTTCTCGATCGTCTCATGCGCATCCGCGATGCCTTGTTCCAGCGTATGGGCGACGGTTCCGTGGTCTGCAAATGCCTCGATGGTCTCGTCGGGAACCGTCGTTACGGTTTCCGGACCGATAAGCGGTTCGATATATTTTACATCGCTATAAGCCGGATTCTTGGTGCTGACGCTGGCCCATAGGCAGCGCTGTGTGCGTGCGCCAGCGGCTTTGAGATCGGCAAATTGCAACCCCCGGAAAATTTCGAGATAACGCTCATACGCCAACTTTGCATTGGCAATCGCCGCCAGACCGTGCAGCGGACGAATAGCACTTGCCGCTCCATCGGCAGCGCCAATCTTCGCATCGAGCGTTTTGTCCACATTGGTATCTACGCGCGAAAGAAAGAAGCTCGCGACGCTCGCAATATGCGCAATATCCTCGCCGCGCTTCTTGCGCTCGCGCAGCGCATCGAGATAGGCATGTGCTACGTCCGTATAGCTATCGATACCAAAGAGCAGCGTGATGTTAATGTTAATGCCTTCGGTCAGACACTGCCGGATAGCCGGCACGCCTTCTTCCGTGCCGGGAATTTTTATAAAGATATTCGGCCGGTCAACGATCTTCCACAGCCGTCGTGCCGCCTCGATGGTCTCCTTCGTTTTTTTCGCCAGCTTGGCATCCACTTCGATGGAAACATAGCCGTCCAGCCCTTGGGTGCGATCATAGACGGGGCGCAGAATGTCCGCCGCGTTGCGAACATCGTCGGTCGTAAGGCGCTCGTATATTTCCGCGGTGGTGAGTCCATCGCGTACACCCTGCTCGATGTCTTCGTCGTACTCATGACCGCCGGAGATGGACTTTTCGAAAATCGAAGGATTCGAAGTGATGCCTCGCAGATCGAGTTCGTCAACCATGCTTGCAATTTTTCCTGTAGTAATAAATTTTCGGCTCAGGTTATCGTACCAGAGGCTTTGGCCGAACTTCGATAATTCTTTCCAGCGATTTGGCATAAATAGGTAAAGTAGTTGGATGTCCGATGTCTTTCAAAGAAGAACGAAGCCCATGCAAAAAATAAGCCCTCGCTCGAAAATTCTTCGGCGAGGGCTCTTCATTCTTTCGCAAATTATCCGATCATTTCTGGACCACGAATGGAAGAGATTGCGTCGTGGTACCGTCCGACATACGAAGAATGTGCTGCCCGGACGACAAGGCGCCTATTTCCACCGTAGCACTATGGTTGCCCGCACTAACCGGAGTATTCTCCATCGGGACCGCTTCCCGTTGTCCGAGAACATTATAGACCTCCATAGTAAGCGGAACTCCATCCAGCCGCACCGAATACGTGACCGTCGCATTGGTGGTAACCGGATTCGGAGTAATCTGCTGAATGCGGAATGTTGGCAAGCCCCCTCTCAATAAATTGCCGATCGTAAGATCACCGCAACGGTCCAGACCGGCAAAGGCACTCGGAATGGTATCCGGGGTTACCCAGCACGCCGGGGCGCCGGTCGAATCCATATACACAGGATTCAGCACCTGGATATCCGAAATGGAGTCCTTGTTCAGAACGTATTCCAGAGGAAGGTTTGCTATGACGGGTATTTGAGCAATAGGCGAGGTAGAACCAACCGTAACTGTGTTCAGCACATAGCTCGGATCGGTCGGATCCGCACTGGTGGTACTGTTGATCAATTGCAATCCACCAGCGGGGGTAACAGGGCTGGCTATGAACATATCGCTCTTGTACCGTAAGGTGAATTGGATCGAATAAATACCCCCAAGGTCATTCAATGAGGTGTTCATTTGAACAGGCACCACGATTCCCTGACCTGGATAGGCCGTATAAACTCCCGAAGTCCCCGTATTCTTCACACTGAGGGTGTTGACATAGTGCAACGGATTGCCGGAAAGTGGCTGGTACACCGAGGTATCATTCAGGGTCACCGGGTCCTCGAAATCATAAACGATCCAGGCACTTCGGTCACCGCCAATTTTTGGAGTGTAGGTCACGGCCACCGGATATGAGGAGTCGGTGGTGAGGGTTCTATTGATACCCAAATAATTTGAGCCATTGGAGAATTTGAATTGCGACGCCCCGGATGTGCCCAGGCTGTCGATAATCCTTGCATCTATCAAAACCGCATTTTTCGACCCGAGATCGGTTGCCGTGAGCACCGCAGAGCCATTTTGGCAAACATAGAAATTGCCAAAGTCATGACCAATGCCCTGAACGATAAAGCTGGACGAGGATATCGTAAACGTGGCCTGAGCGGTATCCGTGCAGGGGACGATGCCATGAGCAATCATCGTTGCGACGGTCGAACCGACCTGAGCCGTGTCATGCACCGTGACCATCACACTATCTCCCGGCAACACTTGCTCGCCGGGGGTAAATCCCGAAAGTGTAAAACCATTATTGATTGTGAGGTTTGTTAAGGAAAGCACGGTATCGCCATCGTTATGAATCCATTCGTTTGTCGATACAAGACTTCCCGGCAACGGAGTACCGAAATCATAGTTGGGTGGTGTAATGCGAATCGTAGAATGGCGCACCGTACCGGAAAGATCGATCGTCGGTGTGAACGATTTGTCTCCGGAAATACCGTAGGCAATGAGCTGTGCGGACCGAGGCACATACCCGTTAGCAGTGTTCGGCGTGAATTGGAGTACGACCCATTTCGAGGAATTGGGTGTAAGCACCCACACCTGCTTGCCATTCGGCACATAGCCTACTTCGGTGGCAATGATGGAAAACTCGTTGGCGTTCACACCCGCAAGGACAATGCTATCGACGGTAATATTCGTCCCGCTGGAATCGCCGGAAGGGTTACGCAGGTGGACCGTATCGATCACCGGATTGGTACATTCGGTCCAGAATCCCTGTTTGGGCCGGTCCCAATTGAGTCCGGCCTGCACGCCAAAACCTACGAGTTGTGAAGTGTCCTTGATCTGATGTGCAAAGGCGAGCGGAAGGTCCGTGCTCCAATGCTGCAGCGTCACAAACGGCCCGGTGGCTTGCGGCGTAAATACGAAGTTAAGCGTCTGAATACCACCGGGGGGAATAGTAATCGGCAACTGGCTTGCATCGGCAAAGGAAAAGTCGGTCGAATTATCCAACTTCCAGTTCTTATCCAGCGTGAGCGAGGCTTTGCCAACGTTACGGACCGTAACGGGTTGCGGTGGCGAACTCGTACCGACGGTTACGTTCCCAAAGTTCAGATCGCTTGCAATAATCAGCGGGGTAATCCCAAGACCATTGAGTGGATATCGGAAGGACGCACAATCGCCGACCGTTACTCGTAGGGTATCCCAGGAAGAAATCGTATCGGACGGGTTAAAGCACAAGTTGAGCATGAGGGTATCGTTGGGATGCAATGTCAGAGGCAACGTAGGTGCCGTGAGCGTAAACTTACCGGCAGTATCGATACCATCGATGCTGGCGCTCGTTACTTTAAGGTCGTTTTTTTGCTGATTCACAAGCGTCACTGTTTCACAGGAATCGGTAGCTACTCTCACGGGCTGAATTTCGAGCGGCAAGGGCGGCGTAAACTTAATCGTCGGCGTGTAATAATAATACTGATACACGGAATCATTCCCTGCCCGGTCGGTGGCCCAGACCGCTGCGTAGGCGTTCTCCGCCGGATTAATCACCGAAAGTTTGAAAAAGGCCAAACTATCACCCGGTGTAAACGGCTGGTTATAGGAGAAAGCAAAGTTATAGGACGGCTTTGGCCAGCGCGAGTCCAGCGTATCCGTGATCATCTGAATATCGGAAATCTTCGTATCATTGAAACTAAAATCCGGTGGATGCCGCAATTCCATCAATTCGACATCGATGCTGCCACACGTCGAATCGGCCTTTGCAAGCGGCGGCAGCGTGTCCGGGGAAGGGATTCCGAGTGCCATGCCGGCGGGATGCCCGTAGCTTTCGTAGGTGGACCAGCCGTAAAGGTATAATCCGAATGGTGCGCCGCACGTGGCTACATATACCGTCGCATCCCCCGGCCATTGGACGCGATATGCGCTGATCGGAGGATTTGTACCCGGAATAGGAGCGGAACCGGCAGGGATATAGAAGCTAATGGGTTTTCCATTGATTTGAATCTTCATAATCGAGTCCGTCTGGCAGAGAAACGTTCCATAATGGACAAAACCGGGTACGCCAGTACGGTCAGGAATATTGAAGATCATCTTTTTCTGAAACTGCTGTTCCGGAGTCAGAACGATCGAGAAAGGATCAGACTCCCCGGGATCGCCATTGTAACCCTGGCTATAGGCCATTTGAACCGCCAGAAATTTTTTTCCACCTTGGGAGGAAAACACCGTCGGATCGGTAACTAGGTCGAAGTCATAGAAATCGCCCGGGTTCGCAAGAATACACGAGGGAGCTCCGTTGACACTCGTCGCGGTGATTCTTTCATTTGGCTCTCCGGCAATCACACGCACTAAATCCCCGCAGACGTTCCGGGTTGCCGTCGGCATGTCAAAATAGGTATGACCCCACGCCTGCAACGGCGGGATCATTTCCATGACTTCGTCTTTGGAACCATTCGAGGAGGCAAGCTCCCCAATCGGAATAGAGCAGAGCTGATGCCCGGAGATAAGGGCGATTGGTTCCGAACTCACAATATGAGTTCCAGTGATGTCATCGTTGCCGTAATTCAATCCGGTGGACTGGACGAGATATGTCTGGCCCTTCATCAGCGTTACATTCCACGTATCGCCACGGTTATGCGAAATAGTGACCGCGCCGGGCGATTGCGGCTGCGCTTCCGCTCGCGTTGGCGTTTTAACCGGCCCGATCGTAACCACATTGTTATCGAAGGGAGAAATAATCAGGAACTGCCCGGCCAATGGATTCGAAGGACCAAGAGTATATTGGTCGTCATAATAGCACGAAGGATAATATTCTGTCCCTAATGCCGGAGTTGGAATGGCGAGATAGCTATCCGTCGAAGACGTATTGGCCCCGGTAAACTGATACCCATAGACCACGACAGGATTCGAGGAATAGACGTGAATGGCGTAATAGGCCGGATCCTCGGTGTTATAGTTGATCCAGGGGGACGGTTCGGGGGAGTAGAGGGTCCAGATCGTGTTGGCCGTCATTTGCTTTTGCTGGTGTACCGGCTGTTGGTTCCCTCCATACACATCGACGCTTACTGTATTCGCTGTACCGGAGCCGATAAAAATCTCCATGGCTTGCGGTGGGCAGCACGTGGATGAGAAGGAATTCGGCATAAATCCGAGCCAGAAATCGGTCCCCAGAGAGGTCACGCCCTGGGCATGCACCGAGGAAACGGATGCGAACAAGCTAATGCTAAGCAGAGATAGCGCGATGAGGTAAAAACGCGCCAAACGGTAGAAAGTACTCATGGATTGATCGGTCTAAGTAAATGCAGTAAAAAAACCAACAAAATCGTGCAGGATAGCAACGCGTACCGCCGCCAGTTGGCGCCGTCTTGTCGGCGCCGCCGTATTGGCGGAACGATTGGCGACTACGGTTGTGAAGGAATCCCGTCGGACCAATGCAACGATCACAGCCACGCCGCGACCAAGCCAATCGGACGGTAAAGATTTGTCCCGAAGCGGGGCATTGGCGACGCGCCGCTTCCTACAATAACGGCGCACTCTTCCGAATGCGCCGTTCGCCATACTCGGTTATCCGTGGATGAAGTAACGGATTGCAATGCCGCCAAACAGCGACGATGCACGCCAGTTCTCCGGCGCATCTACCTTCGTCAGCGGGAAATCGTATCCCACAATCGGCGTGGCGATCCAATCGTTCGAAAACGATATGTCATAGGTGGCAGCACCGCGCAAGGCAATGCGGAGTGACTGCGCCGTAGCAACGGCGGTGGAAGAAGTAACCGTCTGTGTGGCCGGTCCTGGATTGGCCGGATTGCCGTTTGTCGCAGTAACCGTGACGGTCTTGTTAAAGGTCGCATTCATCTTAATGCCAATCGTCGGCCCAATCTGAATGCCGGGGCCAACCGGGCTCGGCCCGGGTGTGAAGTTGTACTTGTAGGCCAGGTTCACTTCGAGGTACGCTACGTTGGCCGTTAGCGCCGTCGTGACGCCAGATTGGTTATACACGACGCCGTTTTCCTTGGTCGGGGTATTGGCCGCGGAGGCAGTCAAATTCGTAAACTTCGAGGACTTCGAATCATACAGCACCTCGCCGACGATAAAGTTCTGAAGCGCATTGGCATTGCCAAGCGGGAATTCAAGTGAAAGTCCGCCCCAGGCCGCGACGTCCGAACCGTTCTGCGCCAGGAAGCACGAAGGCTCCGAATTCAGAATCGGGAATTGGGCCGAATTATACGCAACGAGGTTGATGCCGCCGATCGGTCCGGCCAAAAAGCCGACCTGGACCTGCGGCGTCAATACGCCCTGGGCCGATGCTCGTCCAGCAAGTGCCAGAAACGCAAAAGCAGTAAGAAGTAAAAAGAGACGATTACGCATGGTTTTCTTCAGTTCAGAATGATTAAAAACTTCAAAAGTATGGGGAAAGGATGAGATTTCAAGCATGAAGCAAGATGGATGGTTCCGCAAATTGAAAATAGTTCATGGTTTTGCCCCATTTTTCACGCTTGCACCCTCATCGGGCGATAATAAATTGCTTCGAAACCGCCTCGTGGCCGCGATACCCATCCGTGCTCAGCCGGTAGGTATAGGTGCCATTGGGAAGCTTCGCCACATTGTAACTGATTTGCCACGAACCCGCTTCGTGCCGAAGGTTATCGATAGGACGCGCGACCTCTCGGCCCAGCACGTCGTAAATAGTAAGTGTCAAATTAGCTGCAACTTCGTTGGTGTAGGTGAACGTCACGTTCGAACCCGAAACCGGGTCGGGTATGGCCGGCCGTACAAAGCCGATGATGCCTTTGCCTTGCATGAGGCCGCGCACCGTCGCATTGCCGCATTGCATGATAAGGCTGAACGTGCTGTCCGCGATCATGGGATTGATGCACCCGGCAATATCAGGGCCGCTGTAGAAGATAAGCGAGTCCAGCGTGACATTCGTCGTGGAATCGACTGCCGGCAGCGTGACGCGGAACGCGATCCGCCCTAAGCTGGTCGTATTGTTTGGCAGCGCCGGACCATTCAGCACGAGTATCAGGGTATCGCCCAATCTGCTCACGTAGGAACCCGGCGATACTTTCCATCCTGCCGGAAGCCCGCTGACTGCACCGGGGACGTCGCCCTTGTCAATATTCAGCAGGTCCGGATTCGAAAGCAGATAGACCAGCCGAACCCCGGTGATATTCAAATCCGTCGTGTTGACTTTAAGATTTCTCGGATTAATTGCGATATTCAACGGCAGCTCGACCTGGCTACCCGCGGTGCCCGAGGGCGGCGGGAACTGCGAGGTAACTTTTACGTCCACATAGTTGGCGGTGTCCGAAATCGTTGCCTGCGTCGTTGAAATCGTCTGGCCGTTCGATAGCCCAAACTCGATGGAGTCGGCGTGGATCTGAAGCCCGGAGTCCTGCGAATTCGGAATAAAGTCCACCGGAATGTGAATGCTGTCTAATGGTGGTACGGTCACCTGCCGCTGCCGCACGGACTGATCAAAATTAGCCGGGAGTACGAATTGCGCCGTGTCCGGGCCAAGCCACATATACCAGATTACGGTATCGGGAACGCTTCCGTAGTTCACGAGCGAGATGGAATCGGTCGTGCGGTTGCAGGCCAGAATGGCCGGACCGGAGGAACCGGTCGCTAAGACCGTGGGAGAACCATCGCGCGCCTGGAGCGCGACCGTGGTATCGCACGCGTTACAGGTAAACTTAAGATCCGCCCACTGCAAATAGGTAGTCGTGTCACCGGGATCGAACGTCACGGTAACGACAAGCGAATCCCCCTGCTGCAAGGTAACCGGCATTGAGGGGTTGGTGCTAAACGAATAGGACCTATTTGAATTACCACTCTGAGAACCGAAAAACAGATTCGTGTACGTGATCGGTGTCGCGTTCGGGTTCCTGATCGTAAACGACTTCGAAATCTTCGGACTCTTATACGCCACGCTTCCAAAATCGAGCGAGGACGGAGTAAACACCATAGTAAGCTGGTTAACTACCACGCGCACAATCACCGGCTTTCCGCCCAGGATAGAACCATCGGAACCATACGCAGTGAGCGTATCCACGGCGACGGCATTAACGCCCGTCGGCACATGGTAATCCACGGTAATCGAATCGACGCCGCCGCTCATGGGCAGAAGCCGTGCGATCTGGCTTGGGTCCCACGTCGAGTCATCGGGCGTGACACCCTTTGGTTTGGTAAAGTTCAGGGAATCACTCGCATACACTCGGTTTACAAACGCATTTGCAGTTCCCGTATTTCGAAGAATAAAGGCAAAATGCAGGGTTTGGCCAGGGGCTGGACAATCTACCGTTTCGTTTACATCGCTTAGAAAGGTCACGGCAGCGACGACCGGGTTACCGTGCAGCGAATCGTTCCGAATCGAGAGCGAGCCATCCGGATTGGTGACCAGCGAGCTTTCCCAATATCCTTTCGCGCCATCCTGCTCCACGACGGTCGGCTGGTAAATAAACCAGACGGAATCGAGGCCATCCGGGCCGTTAGCTGTTTTCTTCTTCGGAACCATGACCGACTTCGATTGATACGGCGCAAGATAGAAATGCACTGTATCGGAGACGGAATCGAAGGTTACCGGAAGATCGGTCACACTCGACTTATTGTGGATCACGACCGGCAACTGAATCCAACCCGTATCTTTCTGCAGCGGTACGTTCTTCCAATTCTGGTCGTCCACCGAAAAATCGGTGCCACCGGCATTGCCTTCCACAACCACGAGCTGCGGCAGGCATGCGCTGCTAAAGCTGATCGTATCGTAACTTTCGCGAAGGATCCGGGGCTTGAACTGAATCTCGACCAGCCGAATCGAATCCGGCGCCAAGGGCGTCAGGTCCGGATTCACGAGCGTAAATCCGGCGGTGTCCAGTTCTAACTTCAGTTCCGTAATATCGAACGGCGTCGTGCCGATATTGCGTATCGTATCGTAGGCCGTAGCCGTGCCGCCGCTGGCTACGGTCCCAAAGTCCTGCACGGGCGGGGTAATCGTGGCATCGTTCGGCGAGTAAGTGCTGGTGATCGTTGTTACGTTACCGGCAAGGTCATACACCGAGACTTTAAGATATGCCGCTTTCGCTAAATCCACCACCGACATTCCATAGCCGGAGGTATCGAGCCCAACGCCTTCGCTCCAGTCCGAATCGAGCACAAAGTTCATGTTGTAGATGCTATCGACCTCGATCTTTCCGAGCTTTGTCTGTAGCGGCGAACCCGTATCGGCCAGATGGATAAACGCATCGTAACACGCGCTGTGTGTTAGTGCCACCGGCGGCATGGTATCGGTCGGATGGAACGTTCCCAGCCCGAACGATCCGGCCCACGCATAGGACTCGTCATACCCATACCCGTACACATACACCCCAACGCCAGCGGAATCGCCCTGTACAATATGGACGCCCGGAGTGATATGCGGCACGGTAAAGACGAGGAACGTGTCATCAACAGGCTGCATGTACTTGTTATACTGCCGAAGGCTCTGGCCATCGAAGGTCGTCCGGGCCGTATCGTTCACATTGACGGTTACCGTTGCATAATTATCGTACGGCAATTGCCCGCCGTAGTTCGCCGGCGATTGAAAGACCACGGTCTTCGTATATTGCTCGCGTGGATTGATGACCACTTCCGCCGGATCGCCAAACCCATTCTTGCCATCCGGATAGCTCGAGCTATTAATGTATTCGACTAAGAGGAACGGCGCATCGCTAAAAAACTTCTGCGCTTTTTCGATCTCATCCCAATAGGTACCAAATGGGCTCGCAATAACGCACTCCTGCTGCGGCGGACCTGTCGTAATATTCTCGCGATAAATAACCTGCCCCGGCTTGGACGAAATAAAAAGATACAGGCCGAAATCATGCCCCTGCTGGCCGCTCGGCTGCGAGAAGTAGGTGCTGTAATAGGTCGAAGCCCAGGTGCGGAGCGGCGGCATCATGTCTTCGACGTGGTCGCAGTACGGGAAATCCGGCGGAATATTCGGGCACATCGAGCCCCCGATCACCCCTATCGGATTGTTCGAGTGAATAATCGTACCCGACACATCGAACCCCGTGACATCCGTAGCCACCACCGACATAAACTGCTCACTCTGCCCGCGGTTCAGCGTGACGTTGAATGTCTGCCCAGCCGGGTACACCACCACCGACCCGCTCGCTCCCTGGCCCGTCCCCTGGCGCATATCGCACGAGGGCGTAATCTGGACCTGCGTGTTGTCCGTGTTCGCGCATATCGTAAACTCCGAAGGGTAGTCCGCCGTCGCTTCGAGCAACGCTCCGTAGCCTGCCACCACATAGTCTGTACCCCAGCCAATCGTCGGGATGATGTACGAACCATCGGAGGTGTACTCATTGTGCGACATGAAGTACACGGTCAAATCCGCGTTCGTGGACCACACGTGGACCGCTCCATCCGTCACAAGGCCGCTCGACTCCATTTCCGCCGATTCGGGCAGCTTGTACGTCGAAATCTTATACGCTGTAACGGGGATTGGGGTCGTGGCCCCGGTGCTGCCAATTTGAATATACGCCGTGGTATTGACCGGCGAGGTGATATACACGTTCAGGTACTTACCGCCTTCGTCCACGCCCCAGAAATTCGAGGGAATCGCGAACCAGAACTCCCGGCCCATCGTCGGAGGCGACTCGTGCGCCTGTGTGATCGCGTGCTGAATAAACACGGGCTGGGCAACAGCCAGGCGCACGCCGAACGCCGCGACAAGGAGCGCGCCAAGGACTACGCGCGCAATCAGGAACCCCTGCGCGCGGTACGCCTGCGCGCACAGGTGCTCACGCACGCGTAAGGAACGATACTCGAAAGCTTCGAACGATTTCATCCCATTCCTACAATGCAGGCTGGAAGCAGGAGCCATCATCTGGCATCAGCCATCACGCCGCCGTCCATCCAGCGACCAGCCTCTGTTAGTAAAACGCCTGCCGAACCAACGGTTACAAACTATTTGCATGAATTATCCAAAAACGGACAGAACCGGTGAGTTATTCCTGTTCGATGCTTCATAGCCTTGTTGTAACGTGACTCGACACACTACGTGGAGAAACGTGCGCGCTTCCCAACGGATTCCCCGCGCCACAGCGAACGGGACGCGTGGAGCAGTCCGCGTGGAGCAGGCGTCCCGCCTGCTGTCTGGACAGCCGTCCCGGCTGTCCAACCCGACGGCTGTCCAACCCGGCTGTCCAATCCGGCTGTCCAACATGAGGAATTACCGCTGGACGACAAACTGCCGCGAAAACATAAGGCTTCCGCCGGCACCGGTGGCATTCACGCGGCAGGTGTAGGTCCCGTTGGCGAGGCGCGAAACATCGAAGGGCACCTGCCATGAACCCGCCGCATAGCGCACGCTTTCCAATACTTGTCCCACTTCGCGGCCAATGGCATCATACACGCTCACCGAAATCCGCGCCGGTTCCGCGAGCGAGAGTTGGAATTCCATGCTCGACCCGGTAACCGGATTGGGAATAGAAGCCAATCCGAATCCTGCTGCGTTCGCGCCCGAGACTGACAAGTTCTCCGCATTTCCGGTGAGGGTATCGGTCCGAACGTTCTCGGTTTTTCCATCGGCGGTGCGGACTTGCGGGCTGGTCCAGTTCCCAATCGTGCGATCGGGCCTCAGGCCGGAACTATCGTCCGGAAAATACGCGATATGGAACGGCATGGAATCGAGTGCCGGCACCACGAACGGGAAGCTTTCGACCGCCTTGAAGTGAACCGTGTCCTGCCATCGGCCTGCATCAATGGTAATCGGTATTCTGGAAAGGTTCCGAATCGTCACGCTCCCGATGTACCCTCCGGCTGGCGGTGGCACCGGTTCGTTCTGCCAGGTTTGATTCGAAACCGTAAAATCGGCAGAGCCGCCAAAGGCCACGAGCGCGGAGGTCTGGGTTCCACATTCATCGCTCAGCACGAGCGTATCCGTTGCCGTGGAACCCCGCGTTGGCGTAAACGCGATCTTAATCGCGCGCCGCTCGCCCGCAGCGAGTGTCGCGGGTGTGGTGCCACTATCGAGCGAAAAGCCCAGATTGCCGTACAACAGTGCTAATCGTGTAAACGTATAAGGTTGGGTTCCAACATTGACGATCGTGTCATACCGGTATCGTGTAGAATCCAACGGGACGAGACCGAAATTCCGGAGCGCAGGCGTCAGAATAACCGAGTTGGGTGTATAGGTGTTCACAATGCTCGTTTCGTTCCCGGCCACATCGAACACATCCATTCGGATGTAGGCTGGTTTTGTGGGATCGATGACGGAAACGGTGTAGCCGCTCGTATCGAGCCCCTGCCCTTCCTGCCAGTTCTGGTCGAGCCGGAACGTCATGTTAACGCTCGAATCGTAGCGGATGAAGGAAAGCATGCTCTGCGCGGCACCATACGCGGTGTGGCCGGAATCGGCGAGGTGAATATAGCTTCGAGCGCAGGAACCCGATGCCACCGCGACCGGCGGCGTCGTATCCTGCGGCGCAAAGGTTCCGGTTCCCAACGGCCCGGACCACGCGTAGGATTCATCGAGGCCGTAACCATAGACACTCACGCCAACGCCGGCACTGTCGCCAGAGATAACATGTACGCCCGGAGTAATATGGGAAATCGTAAAAATTTCGACCGTGTCGTCAACCGGTTGAGAGACGTAAGTCGAAATGGGCTTTCCATCGAACAGCGTCTGTTGTTTATCGCTGGCCTTCACACAAACGGTTGCATAGTTGTCGTATGGTTGCTCGCCCGCAGCGGAGGCCGGTACCTGGAAGATAACCGTCTTCGTATATTGTTCCTTCGGGGGAATAACCACTTCCGCTGGGTCACCGTAACCATTCCTGCCGTCAGGATAACTCGCACTATTGATATACTCGACCAGCATGAAGGGGGCATCGCTATAGAACTTCTGCGCTTTCTCGATCTCGTCCCAATAGGTACCGTACTGGTTCGAAATGATACACTCCTGCTGAGGGCCTTGAGTGTAATTCTCGCGGTAAATAACCTGCCCCGCCTTTGAAGAGATAAAAAGATACAGGCCGAAATCATGGCCCGATTCTCCGGCTGGCTGCGTAAAAGAGGTCGAATAATACGTCTTGCCCCACGTTCGCACGGGCGGCACCATGTGCTCGACGTGATCGCAGTACGGAAAATCGAGCGGAATATTCGGGCACATCGAGCCACCGATTACGCCGATAGGATGGTCCGAGTGAATGATCGTTCCCGTCACATCGAACCCCGTCACAGCCGTCGCCACCACGGACATAAATTGCACACTCTGGCCGCGGTTCAGTGTGTCCGAAAATGGTTTCCATGCCGGAAATGCGACGATGGAATCATTGCTTCCCTGCCCGGTGCTCCGTCGGAGATCGCAGGACGGGGTAATCTGGACGATTGTGTTATCGGCCTCGGCGGCGATGGTAAACTCGGAAGGCAGGTCGGCCGTCGCTTCGTACAGCGCAGCGTAGCCCGCGACCACATAATCGGTTCCCCAGCCGATCGTCGGAATGATATACGATCCATCCGACGTCTCCGCATTGTGGGACATGAAATACACCGTGAGGTCGGCGGAGTCAGACCAGACATGAATGGCATTCGGCTCAACGTAGCCGCTGGACTCCATTTCCCAAGCGTCGGGAATGGCAAATGCCGCGACCTTATAGGCCAGGACCGGGACCGGCATGGGCGAGCCCACGGCCTGAACGTACGCGGTCGTGTTCCGATTGGCCGTGATGTACATGCGGAGATATTTCCCACCCATATCCGTGCCCCAATAGTTCGAGGGAATGGCGAACCAAAAGTCTCGACCCGCGGTGGCTGGCGTGAGCGACTGCCTGGTGATCTCCTGCTGGATTTCGCCGGATTGCGCGGAAGCAAAACCTCCGGAAGTCACGAGGATGGTAAAGAATGCCACCATCACAAGGAAGGCCGCAAGTGGGAATTTTCTAAGCTGTGTCATAACCGATATTCGAGAAGCGGATTCTTATAAGAATCTCAGCAGTGACAAAATGTTACACCTTACCGGAATAGCCTTCCCGATTGTGTATCGGAAAGCTCCAGCTTCCCGGGTAACTGCGCCGCTGAGGTCCTGCCTATAGCTCGTTCTGCATGCGCGAGCTTCGTCTATAGTATAGACCATTGAGTTTGCCAATGGTAACAAAGAATTTGCAAATTTGCAAATTTTCGGGAACTCGCCTTCATGAATAATTTCCCAACACCACCGCCATCTTCCAGAAAAAAAGAGGGAAGCCGGAGCTTCCCTCTATACAGAAACGGTGCTGTTATCGTTGAATAACGAACTGCCCGGAACGAACGGTGGCCCCAAAGGCCCCCTGCGCGCTGAGGCGGTAGGTGTAAGTCCCGTTGGGCAGACCGGCGGTATTACAGCTAACCTGCCACGCACCGGCGTCCTGCGGAACATGGTCCACGGGCCGGGCTACTTCGTGTCCGAGGAGGTCATAGACGGCGAGCGTCATGGTCTTCTCCCCCTCGGTGGCATACTTGAAGGTCACGCTGGGCCCGGTAACGGGGTCCGGCGTAGCCGGTAGAATGACGAGTGGCGCGGCGCCGGTAGCCATGACGGATTGTAGCGTGGAATCGCCACATCTCAAAATGAGCGCAAAATTGCCACTCTGGGTCGCGGTATCGATACAGGAACCGATGGGCGTCTGGGCATTCGCTCCGGTAAAGAGCTGAATGCTTTGAAGCGTGACCGGGGTCGTCTGGTCGGATTTATCGAGCGCGACTTGGAAATTCAGCTGGCCGACCATGCTTGCATCGAAGGCACTGGTAAGCTCCTTTGTCCCGGCCAGCTTCACGACGATTAAGGAATCGTTCCTCACGCCGGGTGGATTGGGCACCAGTGTAGCGGTCCATCCCAAGGCCTGTAGCGCCTGGCTCATCGTAAAGGGATTGGGCGTCTGCGGAATGAGGAGGTCCGGATGCGGAATCGTGTAGGTGAGCTGGATGCCGGTAATGTGCATCGTGTCGGTCGGGAGCGCCAGCCCGAACTTATTGATGTTGATCGTGGCAGGCACCTGAACCATGTCGCTGGCGGCGGCCGTGGGCTGCGCGAATTGGGAGGTAGCAGTCACGAGCGCACTCCCGGAAATACCGGAAACGGATTGCAGGAGCACGGTATCGGAGCGGCTGCTGTGGAGCACGATCTTGAGCAGATCGGTCACGGTATCGAGTCCCTTCGCCTGCGTGGGAATAAAGGTTACCGGAATAGTGAAGGACTGTCCGCTCAGGATGGAATCGCCAATGATGTTCGGAATGGAGAAGCTGGCACCATTATCGGGGCCAATCCAAATAACTGAATCGATGTAATCGACGATATAGGTATGCTTCACGGAATCGAAGGGCTGCGTGTTATGGACAATGACATTGTTCGTCGCCTGATCGCAGGAGAGGATCGGGGAGGGTACATATCCGGTGATTGCTGCACCGGAGGTCGTGACGGAATCGACAACGTTCATCGTCGCCAGGTTGCACGCATCGGAATTGATGACGAGCTGTGCAGTCTGGAGTGGATCGAAACTCATGGAATCGTTGAAGGTGACGGTGACGGTCATAAACTGCCCGGCCTGCAAGGTATCGGGCATTGCGGGATTCGTAGTGATCGTATATGCGCCGTTATATGCGCCACCGGTCGAGAGCGTAATGCCGCTAATGGCAAGCGGCGCGCTCGTAGAGTTAGTGATGACGAACTGGCGGCTCGCCGGTTGGCCCTGCTGATAGCGGACGGTCGGTAGAATGAGAGGCGAGGCCGGCTGGATCTGCTGTGCGCGATACACCACATGGACGGTAATGCGAATCGGGTGGCCCATGACGGTATCCTGCTCGGAGTTAATGGCAACGAGCGAATCGTGGACGGTCACGTTCGTTCCGACCGGAGGAACATAGTCCAGGGAAATCGTCGCCGTTTCACCGGGC
>JAKAIL010000231.1 GCA_021825235.1 Bacteroidota bacterium
CGGGATATGAAAGATGCTGCCAAGAATTGCCCTGATTTGTAGAGAATGCGAGGCGATTTGCGTAATGCCCGAACACATAAGTTCCGTTCGAACCTACTGGACCGCCAATGACGGATGTCCACGAGGCACCATTATTCGTTGTCTCAGCACCTAAGCCACCGTCGCAACCCGCAAAAAAATTCGGGCCCGCCGAAGCGAATGTAGTAAAGTTTCCCAGTGTGAAATCGAGACCGGTATCGGCCCAGCCACCAGGGTATCGCCGAAACATAGAATGATCATCGCTGAAGAACAAGCTTGTATCGTGTACTCCAAAAGCCACAATCTGGATATTTGTTTCATCGTTGTGCCATTGGGCCATGCATGGAAGGCTCAGATATGTAATAAATGCAAATAGCGTAATATGTTTCATGGCTTCTTTCCTCTCTAATGTGGAAAATCTGGAATAAAAACATCTTTGGGCACGTCCCACACCTTAACATAATCAACGAGATGATGAGCGGCGTTGTCCCAGAAACCCAGATTCCGGTCGCTTTTATGTGCAAGGAAGAAGTTTTGTGTAATCGTTGCGTACCAGGAAGGAGCAATCAGTTCATCGGCCGCGTCGAACTCTCCGGGAATTATGTTTTGCGCGCCCCGACCCAAACGTTCCACCCAGTCGAAGTAAAGGTCCCCGGGAGGAATCAGCCGGTCCGGGTACCGATACACGACGACGCTATCGTAGAGGAACCGCACCTCATGCGGAAGCCATTCCATTGCTATCGCTCGATGGTTACGCGCCGGATTTGGTCGAAGCTCCCGCTCGTGACGTGAACGATATACGTTCCCGCCGGCAGTCGGCTTGCGTTCCATTCAAACGATCCCGCCATGCGAAAATGCTCGACTTCCCGCCCCAGTAGATCGTAAATTTCCACGGTGGCAAACGGAATTCCAGTAAGCGAAATTGTAGTAATACCCGAAAGCGGATTCGGATAAATCGAAAGCGAATCGGAAATGGCATTATCCGCAACGGATTTCACCCCATCCTTGGTCGAGTCGAGCACTTCCTTCAGTGGGCGATAATAGCCCGCAAAGGAAGGGTTCGAACCGCCGTAATTATTGTTGTTTGTTGAAATGTAGATTGCTGAATCGTGAACATAAATACCAATGGCTTCGACATTGAACGGGTCATAAGCGGGATTGCCCAAACCGTCGTTTACCGCCCTCCAATTTTTTCCGGTGTCGGTTGAAACATAGAATCCGTTACCCAAATTGGTAAATGCTACAGGGTCCTGCCGCGAGCTGACGCCGCCGACAAATAAGTTCTTGCCATCGGTGGCGACAGTGGTCACATATTCCGGCATTCCCGCGCTGTCCACCTGCACGGTATCCCACGTCATGCCACTATCTTTAGACAGGATGAGAATGCCATTATGGGGAACCGAAGATCCATCGAAGGCAGCACGGTAGTTCTGATACATAAAGAGCAGTGGGCTCATATATACGAGAGTTCCCATAAAAGGTGGTTGTCGCGGAATCTTGCTCCATGTGTAGCCACTATCAAGAGAGCGCCAGAGACCAGCGAAGCTTGTGCCAACCCAATACGATGACGTTACCATAAACATCACGGAATCGGCGCCGACATAGCCAGTTCCATCGGGGTATGATAGGTGTTGCCAACTACTGCCGTTATCTGTAGAGCAAGCGAGGTGATGTGCATAGTGCGCAAATACTAACGTTCCATTCGAACCTACCGGGCCGCCAATTACTGTTTTCCATGTTGCCCCATTATTCGTTGATATAGCCCCGACGCCACCATCATCCGAATTATAACTCCCCGCAAAAACATTCGGACCCGCCGAAGCAAATGTCGTAAAATTTCCTTGCGTAAAATCGAGACCTGAATCAGCTTCGCCGTTGGGATTCAATCGAAACAGGCTTTGGTGTTGGCTAAAGAATAAGCTGGTGTCGTGCGCGTAAATCGCAAAAGTTTCGAGATTTCCCTGCCGCTTCCACTGAGCAACACTTGGCATAGAGATACTGATAAAAAAAATGCTAAAAATCAGAGTCTGTTTCATCGCTTGCTTCCTTTCTATTTCGGGAATGCTGGAACGATTACGTCTTTTGGTACGTCCCAGACCTTGACGTAATCTATTAAAAGATGTGCGGCAGGCTGACCGTCGACCGGCCAGAAGCCGGGGGTATTCGTGTTAATGTGTTTCAAAAAATACGACAGCACCGGAGCGGCGACGTAATAATCTCCCGCGTTTTTCGGTGTGGCAAGAAGATCTTCATCATCGAACTCGCCAGGGATCAAATTTTCTCCACCGCGCGCCATCGTGCTCGCGTAGTCGAAGAAAGGGCTGCCTGGCGGTATGAGCCTATCCGGAATGCGGCGTATCACGACGCTGTCGTATAATATCCTCACCTCATGCGGAAGCCATTCCATAGTGTAGGTATGGTACCGATATGGTTCCCCTATGAACGCAGAAGAGTCCTGATGGTAAGGGTCACTCATGTCTCCATAATCGAATATGGTATCGGCACCCACCGCAATCCCGGGGATCACGTATCCGGGGCCGCCAGCAGATGCATCCGGAAGCTGATAACCATACGACTCCCTATGTGATTTCAAGTCTGCGGAGTCGAGAGGATCATCTAGATATAAAATCCCATGATTTGTAGGACTGTTAAACGAGTACGTCCAGTGGCACCGATAAGTTTTCTTAGCCGTGGTATCTCCGCCGGGAGCAACGCTGTCCCTTAACGTAATTGCAGTGGGCTGATAATCCTTCGTAAAAAGAATCGAGTCGCCATGCCGATAATGGAACGGGCCGTGGAAAATGCGCCACGAGCCGTCACCTGCCTGCGTGACGTACCACCGAACGGAATCCGACGAAAGTTGGCCCCAACGGGTATAATAAAACGTGAAGGTGTCAGAGGATAAAGCCAGTGAGGAGGGAAAAGGCGTTCCCGAAATCGCTTGAAAAGTGTCCTTCTTGTACGTGGTATCCCGCTTATACGTTGTACCATATCCAATGTTGTTTATGATAATCTCGAGCGGTGCTCCTGTTGGATCGTAATCGCTATAAACGGCAGTGTCATCGGAAGAGAGAAAAAGTGTATCGCCGGGCGAAGTACCAGTGATCTTGAAATATCCATGACACGGCCCAAATCGGAACCCGTGACCCCAGTTGGGATGCCGGATTCCCATAACGCCATTGAATGTCTCATCGAGATCGTACTCGGAAGTTTGGCCGCCATAGTTCGTGTTAGCTCCCCAGTTATTGGTATGGAAGTGCATTTTCGGTTCCTTCACCCGGTACTCGTACTTCCCGTAGGGTGCATGCTCATAGCCCGGCGGGCTGTTCGTAGGATCGAGTGGAAATGGGCAACTCCGAACATAGCCGGTCGAGGTGAAGGCTTTGTGCAACACGTGCGATCCATCACTATTGGTATCGATAGTATATCCACAACTATCCTTGCTCGCGATCACATCACATGAGAGCGTATCGGTATCCGCTCGGAAAATAAGATCGAGCGCATGTCCGTCGAGGGCAGGATACGTTCCCGTATCGTCCGGCCAGAGCCGGACGTTTGTGTCGTATTCGCATTGCGTCACGTTCAGCCAGCTTGGCTCATGCCCGTTGTAAATGAACCATTGGTTGTGGAACTTTGCTGCGCTGTCGAATTCATCTGCAAAAACCGTAGTGTCCCATTTGGGTTCCTGATAGGCATGGAAGAAGCATCCCGGTTTGGCGTGGAACCCGTTTTTGAGTTTTATCGTCCCCGTGGCACGGAAATCCACGTCTTCGTTCTTACTGATGGTGACGTAATCGCCGGAATCTCCTCCGGCAATGATGTCGGAATGCGTTCCATCCGGCTTGTCCATCGCTTGGAAGAGCCGCTGCCAGGTGGCGTAGGGGCCGATGGTAATGCTATCCGGCGCCCAGTTGGCAAGCGTATCGTACCGATTGTGGGCAGAGTCATAGATGAGCGGCACATAAGCACCGGTGCCGACGCCGTTCGAATCCTGATAGATGTCGCTGATGCACGAGAGCTTTTCGCGGGTATCCATGGGGCCGGGCGGCGCGAACGGCCGGTAATACACGTCCGTGCGGTGCAGAATAATGTTCCCGCGCTGATGGAGAACGTAGGGATTGATCGAGTCCTGCGCGAAGGCTGGCAGTGAAGTAATTGCCGCAAAGAAGAAAATAATCAAATATTTCATCCCTCACTGCTCCTTTCCACTCTTTAGTTCCTTCACCTCCGCTTCGAGCGTGTCAATCCGGTGGTTTTGCTGCTCGATATAGAGCATCATCTCCTCCATCTGCTTGGTAAGGGCGGCTTCCGTTCGTCCTAAGGGAACACCACTTTTCGCGATTGTATTCGCCGAGGGCAGGTCGGGCAAGTGGTGGTTCTCCTCTGTATATTTCTCCACTTCTTCGATTGGCTTCAGGTTGTATCCCGGCGTGAAGACATAGTCCGGCCAGTCAGTTTCATTCACGTATGCTTCTTTGAAGAGAGCCGGTCCATCGACGGCCATGAGCCACGTTCCGCCCATATCCGGTTGAATGCTGTAGGATGGGAACCCCGGAAATGGCGGATTGTTGCTGTAGCGGTACACCTTCCCCACGTAGAGCGGGGTATTAATCAGTGTCATGCCTGCCGTATCCCATTTTACGGCGGTATCGGGACGGTCAATGTCGAGCTCATGGAAGTATTTCCAATCTAATACTGTATCTCCCGGATGAAAACGTTTTTCGTCGCTCCAAATGGAGAGGCCCGTTGAATCGCTACCACCACTGATATTGAGGGTCATGCCTCCGCTCAGATCCGATAGACTATCTCCCCTCCACCAGGGAATGGCTGTGAGCTGAATCATGCCCACTGTGTCCAGATCGCTAAAATAGATTGCCGATGCTCCGAGAGGGACAAAGCGGCCTCCCTTCCCGGTTATATGGTTTTGATAACCATTATACGAAATGTAGCGATAGCTCCATGGAGCAGTTTTACCGCTGGGGAGCGTCCTTCCCTCAAACTGATTTCCGCCATAGATGGTAAGGCCGGGATCGGGCGCTGCTTGACCGGGATAGGCTATCGTTCCTCCGCCTATCTGCACCTGGTCCATCGCCTTCATGAGGCCGGTCGTCGAATCGGGAGGCACGTCAATGGCAATATTTCCATTGCTCATAATCGCCACATGCTCCGCATCGGTGATCGCGCCGGGCGTCTCGCCGGTGTCGTAGGTCGTGCCGAAACGGAGGGCTTTGCCGATGCGCCGGTTCGAGAAGATCATATCTCCGTGTGTGCTTCCCGCCGGACCGAACGATTGATCGGAACTCGTCGAAAGCACCAAATCTTCATTCGAAGAGAACGAAGCAAGCTGATGATTGCGGTCGAAGCCGAGTTGAGCGAACTGAATCTGCGGATTCGTTATGCCGCCGTACGAAAGCTTGAGCGTGGCCAGTTGGTTTTGTGCGTAGCCTTGGGTCGTATCCACATTATACGAAAGTGGGATGCACGGCACATGCAGGTGGAGCAGATCATATTCGCCGGGACGGGAACTATCACCGACAATCAGCGATGGAAGCGTTCCCTGCGTTCCGATAGCGGCTTTTCCGTCCCACCAAAGCGTCATACGCTCCATATCCCACGGCTCCTCGACGGTCGTATCGGTAGCCGGAGGACTCGGCGTTGTCCCGAAATGAATCGAGGCGTGCGGCGGCGGACCGGCGTGTGTTGGTGATGGCAGGCACGTAGTCGCCGATAGCACTAAATCGCCCCACGAAGAGCGAAGTACGGTCGAGTGGATCGGCGCGATGGCGGAGAACCAGGGATGCCAGTAGCTGCCACCGAACGCGCGCATAGAATCGACCACTCCCAGTTGCGCGAAGATGGGTTCCGTCCAGGAACTTCCCAGCGTAATACGCATCGCCGCATCATTGATAGCACATACGGGAGCCGCGGTATCTCAGAGCAGGTGAAATCCATCCCACGTGGTCCCGGAATAACAGGAGGCAGGCCACGGCCATTGCCCCGGCGCGAGTAATTGCGAGCGTCCGACGCTCGTGAGACTAACCAACAGCACGCAAGCCACGAGGGCCTGCAAGAAACGGGATCGAGAAAAACAAAACATAATTTTCTCCTTTATGCTTAAGAGTCTGACTAAATAACTTCCGAATTGTTCGAAAATTACACTTTGCCTCAACTTTTCGTGAGACGTAAGGCAAATATACAACAATTTTGTCTGCTATACAAGAAATTGAATTTTAGATGTAGTAGCACCTTAGAAATGTCAGGTTCTTAGCACAATAGAAATGTCAGGGTTTCGGGAAGACCGCTACTGCTGTTTGGACGAACTTTCAGCAGGAGCGGTCGATGACGGAACTACTGACAATGA
>JAKAIL010000232.1 GCA_021825235.1 Bacteroidota bacterium
AGTTCCGTCATCGACCGCTCCTGCTGAAAGTTCGTCCAAACAGCAGTAGCGGTCTTCCCGAAACCCTGACATTTCTATTGTGCTAAGAACCTGACATTTCTAAGGTGCTACTACACAAAGACTCCTGACTTCGATCGGCTTGACGATATCGATGTGTATATTCAAAGCGTCCCCAGAAGCGCCGAAGAAGAAAAGCATCTGCACGAACTTCTGAAGAAAGAAATGCAAAAATCGCGAGCGCGGGTAGCCAAACCGCGCCGTTCCGTTCCCACCCCGCGAAAGAAAGCCAAAGCATAGAGCCCCGCGGCGGCCGCCAGGCCCTGGCGGCCTCATCCTTGTGGAGGCGGGGGGATGCCGCCGCTGGTGAACTGAGGCAAGCGCAACCACGGTTTCAACAACTTTCAGTTTTGATCGAACCAATGTACTTTTGAAAGGGTAGCTTCCAGGAGGGCCTTTATATCGGCTGGTTCTGCACTCACGGTATGTTGGCTTGCGTACTCCCACCAATCTTCTCCACACCTTCTTCGAAAATAGACCATACGGATAGCATGAGTACCATCATCCCATTCTATCAGCTGGGAAGAGAAGGAATAATCACCCCAGCAATCTTCATTTGGACAGGGCTGCCTATGTGGCGGCTTACTATTTTCGCTGGGAGTGACAAAAAAGTCGTCAACGATCCTCCCGTGAGGTGCACCATGTCGGCCTTTTTGCTTTAAATCATTTGGCGCACTGTAATTTACCGCCCGGCCAATTCGCGAAGTAAGCTTTCCCTTAATTTTTGCGTAACCCATTATACAAAAAATATGACATTGTTGTGTATCACAACGGTAATTCTATGCACAGAAACCCTTCCCGCCAATTTTCGTTGATAACCTTATTCTACGGCGTTAGTTCAGGGGTTAGAATCCACCCCTTCCAAAGACCTCATGTATCATGATCTTTGGAAAGGTTGGGACCTCGGTTCGAATCCGAGACGCCGTGCTAATTGATTAGCAGCCTATGTGATATTTGAGTACAAGGTACTTAAAGTAATGGGTTGAGTTTCATTGAAAAATTTTCGAACCTATTGAGCGCCCCACTGAAAAGAGATTGATGGTTAGTGATAAAATCGGGATGGGTCAGTAACCAGTAAGCTGGTTGATAGTGGCTGAAATCTGGAACGCTCGCCGGTTGCGTATTAAACCATGCCTCAACTCGTTTGAGAATTCGCGGACTATTGAGAACAGCATTCGCTGCCGCAAGTGTTAGCCTTCCGCCGAGGTTATATGCTTCATTGACAATTGCAATATAGGCATCTTCACCAATCACATCCTCTATGTCAGATTCATCGAGACCTGTAAAATCAAGCGCAGTAAATATGTGTGACGATTCAAGAATTTCGGATTTCCTTAGCTGCTCAACTGCAGATTTGTTCCCTCCAACCCCCTTAGAAAAGTCAGTAAAAATTGCAATCTTCATAAGATTGCCGGCAAATAGGCTCATGAAGGCGCTCACCTTGTCGATTCCGCCTGTCGGACATGGCGTCCATCGATCATCAACGCCTGTGCGACCAAGTCGGCGTAATTCATTTGAAAAAATCTGGAGATACAAAACATCGCCAGGGCCTTCAACGAGCAAGACATTGGGACCTACAAATAGAGTTTGAGTAATTTCATAACCCAAGAGAGCGTGGAGCGGAAACCGAGTCTCTGGTGTCACCTTCAAAATGTCGATTGTAACCTTGGTACCTTCAGATACTAAGCCGCCATCCGAAAGTTTGGTCACCCTGTCTTCGACAGCCCGAACACGATCAAGGCTGTTCGGGGGAACCATAAATGGTGAATGGGTCGTGTAAATGACCTGATGGTGTGGTTTCAACTCCGTGTCGATGAAGCGCAGGAGATCCCCCTGCGCCAAACCATGAAGACTTAAACCAGGTTCGTCGAGCAAAATTAGAAGATCAGGGTATTTCTTTTTTATCTGCCTGAAGAGCACTAAAAAGGAAAAAAACCAAGTGAATCCTGCACTGCGCTCATCAAATGGCACGGTCACCTTGTGGAGCCGATTATAAATTCGCGTGTGAAAAATGTTGCCAGAATTCCATGGAGGCGGGTCTTGTGGGCGCGCAGCCTCGATTCCGAATCTGATTTCCAATTGATCGGGCAAATTTTGTTTCCAAAAGCTAAAGAATTGACTTGTTATTCTATTTTGCGCGCGCTCCAGCTTACTATAATATGATTCTGTTGTTGCTGAATTCTTAATGTCCTCGATCTTCACATCAGCAAAATCGAGGAATGACAAGAAAAGCTCTTCGCCTCGTTCGAGAGGTTCTTGCTTGGCGAGCCGTGCGGTCACCCGATCAACAGATATTTTTCCACCCATTCGATCGTAACTCTCAAAATAGAGGACAGCGGGCAACCGTCCATCTAGGATGTCGATCATCCTTAATACGGGTTTCGATTCTCTGTATTTTTTAAGGTGGATGGCAACAGACTTCAACTTCTCATCGTCAGAATATTTCGTCCCGATTGTCTCCGCTAAGGATGATATGGGCACATCTTTGATCTTTGATTCTTGGTCAGCATCAAGGCCAAATAAAGATCCAAGATGCGCCTTTACATTTTTCTCGTTCAATGAAATATCCCAGGTTCGCCCTCCGTCAAATTTAGAATTAATTTTGATTTGCTTAGACTTAAGAGCGCCTTTTCCGAGCTCATTCTCTATCGCCGACACATCGTCTTCTGATAAATCCCATGTGGTGGTTAGAATCACATCTTGATCATTCGCGTCCCTACCACTATTACGCGGCCAATCGAGATCAGCACTGAACGCCTTCTTCACCGACGGATCAACGGGATTAAAGTGTTGTAGACATTTCAACACGTTCGTCTTGCCAGACTCATTTCTTCCTACGAGGCATGCTACATCGCCTATGTCAAATTCAGTTGAATCAATGATGCCTCGGTAGTTAGTAATTTGAACTTTGGTGAGTTTCATCGGTACGGTCTTTTATCTCAATTTGCCAGGTGAGGGCTTGTCTTTATTATATAAATGTTCTGTCGGCGGAGAGTGTAGGGGTTCGCGGGACGAACTCGCGCTCAGGGCCAGAGTTGCGGATGATTACTCATCCTTAACCGCCCTCATGAACAGGCGCGGCACGGCGGTAGTTCGCGCGGGAATGGGATGGGTGGGCTGCGGAGGCGCGCAAGCTAAAGCATGCGCCACACCAGGTCACTTAGCTTCGGCAAGTTCGCGTTCGTGCCAGACGGCATTCGGAGAGAGCGGCTTTACGGCGGTTGCGGAATTAATCGTTCACGTTCTTCCGAACGGCACGTTCCTCCGGTAATGCGCTTTCGGCTGCATTGACCCGGCTCTTATCCATGGCCGCGTTCATCTGCTGCACTAAGCGATTCAACGCTTCTTTGGAACGAGGTCGTTCTTTCGATTCACCATTTGTCGGTTGTTCGCCTGCTTTGTCTTCAGACATGATTAAAATATAGAAAAAGTCGGAGCCCAATAAATGTAATTAAACCAGCTCCAACGGCTACGTAGAATAAGGTGTAGGAACGCTTCATTCGTTCCGAGCGTCGATCGTCCACCGGAAAATTTTCATTCGAAGCTTCAATGAGCTTCTTTGAAATGGAATAGAGCAATACCTCTTCCGGTAACTCGGGATTGTTCCACACTTCTTCGAGCGGTCCGGAAAAATCGAATGCAGAGTGGTACTGCACATGAACGACGCGTAGCATCAGCACCACCGCAATAACGAATAGACCAAGCGACAGCAAGGAAACAATACTGATTCCCACGATCCACACTATGCCAGCCGCGAACGTAGCGACGAATTGAGAAAAATCAAGGACTGTCTTTACATAGGTTGGAATAACGGCGACCGTAAAGGTGTATAGCGTCAGGAACTTAAAAGCTTTCTCCGTAATCCGTCCCTGGCGGGTGAATGTCATCTCTTCGAAATAATTTCGGACATTCTCGTGAATAATCTTTAGATTTTCGACCTGACTCATTTTATATAGCTATAGAAGGGAGGAGTGAGAGATGTGCATGATTGTTCATCCTTACCCGCTCTCCGGAACAGGCGCGGCACGGCGGTAGTTCGCGCGGGAATGGAGGAAGGATGAGGCAGCGCAAGCTAACGCATGCGCCACCCCAGTTCACTTAGTTTCGGCAAGCTCGCGTTCGTGCCAGACGGCATTCGGAGAGAGCGGCTTTACGGCGGTTGCGGGAACGAATACTACATCTACCGTCTGGCCCTGCGTATTGAATACTTCGAGGGCGTACCCCAACTCACCGGTCTTTTCGGACGTGAGATAATCGACGACGGTCGCTACGTCGCCCTCTTTCAGCCGGTGCTCGTGAATATCGGTGGCTAACGCCACGTCCTTATAGAGTTCGAATTTCATTCTGCCGTTTCCAGCTCACGGACGCAGAGCGCCTCGTTCGGGTTAAGCTCTTCGATAAAGGTAGCGGGTATAAACACGACATCGCGCGTCTCGCCGACGGCATTGAAAATTTCGAGCGCGCAGCCATCCTCGGGATACTCACCTTTCGGGAAAAATTCCACGATGGTCCCTATATCGCCCTTTCGTACCGGGTGTCCCGGAACGTCCTGTGCCAATGCCACACGTTCGAATAGTTCAAACTTCATATTTCCATCGCCTCCTTATAAAATGCTTCCGTATTGGGAAAGAGCGTAATGAACCTCCAAGTTCCCCTCGGCGAGCATTGCCAGATAGTAGTAACGAATAACGATTCGCCAGACGGCCCTTGCCGTATCCCATCGAGCTCGAAGCGATCGCCGAAGGTTGTGTACATTTGAAACCGTCCTTCCCCTGGCAGCAATTTACGAATGTCCTGGAGAAGTCGCTGATAGTTTTCCCGTGTGTAACCTCCGATTTCAAGAAAGCCTGATTTATCGTCAATTTCAAGGGGCTTGAGCAGATAGTCCCGCACCTTTTCTACCGCAATAATAGCGTCTTTCGGAATAAGCATGGGTGAGAACATCGAGAGAAGAACCGGAGTACCAAGCTTATAAACAGGGTGTGCTGGGGCGTGGTTCGCGGCCTGAAAGGATGAAGGGGGCTTAGCGGCTCATTTTCCCGAAATGTGAACTTTATGTGAGAACGCTGCGTATTCCAATTACATGAATTCGTATCAGGCACATATCACGGTGGAGAACGCCGGGCAGCTAATGCTTTCCGGGCTTCCGTTCAAAAAAGGGGAGAAAGTCCGCGTCGTTGTCGAAACGGAGCAGTCGTTCGCAGCGCGCACGGCCGAGAACAAGAAACGGGCGTCGGAACTTTTCAAACGTATTACGTCCCGACTCGATAAGGACGCGCGCATTTCCAATCTGACCGAAGCGGAAATCTCGAAAGAGATCGCGGCCTACCGGCGCGGCGAATGAACGTTGTCGTCGATACAAATGTCGTCGTCTCTTCTCTGCTTCGCAATGGAAAGCTGAGGAGAGTCATTGCCAGGTTGCTGCAGGCTCCCTTGTACGATTGGGTTATCACAGAAGCAATCCGAAAAGAATACGAGGAAGTGATCTGCCGTCCTCGATTTCGCTTGCCGCTCGATGCGATTGAAGCGATGTTTCAGGTGTTCGATTCGCTCCCACTTATTGACGATTCAAATATTACGGCGGAATTTCCCAGGGATCCTACCGATGCGAAGTTTGTACGCTGCGCATTGGCCTCGAATGCGAGCTATTTCATCACTGGCGATGGGGATTTTCGAGAAACGCCAACGATAGGCAATACCATTGTAATTAGTGTGTCGAATTTTCTCGGCGTCCTGGGAATTTAAGTTCATGCCAACAAGAACAGGCCGCTGAGCGGGGAGTTCGGGGGGATTGTCTGAACTGGGATGCATGGGATTCCGGGATGGGTGGGATGAGGCGGCGCAAGCTAAAGGATGCGCCACACCGCTTATGCTTCGGCAGGCTCTATGTGGCGGGCGTGGCGGACTTCGTCGGAACTCAACGGCTCTATCTCCGGCCAGGAAAAACTTCAATACTGATTATACTTGGAGTCCACATCGCGGACATTCCATCGCTGTCCTTCGCGGATGCGCTCGAGAGAGGTTTCAGGCACCGTTACGATATCGACCGTATTGCCGCGTGCATCGAAGATTTCGAGCATATACCCCGGCCTCGGTTGCTCGAAATATTCGATCACTGTACCGACGTCGCCTTTCAGGATGCCATGCTCGGGCACATCGCAGGCGAATGCCGCATCCTTGAACATTTCGAATTTCATTCTGCCGTTTCCAGCTCACGGACGCAGAGCGCCT
>JAKAIL010000016.1 GCA_021825235.1 Bacteroidota bacterium
CCGATCTACATTTCTATTGTGCGGCTACAAAATTTCAAAAAATTGCCTTGTTCTCTTAAAAATTTTCGTATTTTTGTACAGTCATCGGTTTTAAAATCCTGAAAATCCATCCAATCCGCGTAATCCAGGTTCTTCTTATGAAAAAATCATTCCTCGTCGCTTCGTTAGCACTCAGCCTTGGACTTCTATCCATCGGACTTACCTCCTGCGCCGATAAAATGACCGACCGCCATAGCGAAGTCGTGGGTGGCGACCAGGGCCCCATGCCCCGCGGCATCCACGATTACCTCCATAATGGCACGCCCGCCAATACCGATGGCGCCGGACGCCCGCTCGCAGGTGGAACGATCAATACCAAGCCCGATACCATGTGGAACCAAAATTCCCCGTTCGAAGGTAAGCCGTTCTGAACCGGTATCGCGTGAGCAAAGGAACCGCGGGCCGGACTTGGCAGTTTGCAAGCCGCAAGATTTAGCGGGAGTGGCGAAATTGGCAGACGCACTACTTTGAGGTGGTAGCGCCGCGAGGCGTGGGGGTTCAAGTCCCCCCTCCCGCACCAGGCAATTATGAATGATGAAGTATGAATTATGAAGGTTCATACTTTATTTTTTGGAGATTCACGGATCAGCGTACTCCAGGTTTTGGAATAGAGAGCGTCTTCCATTCACTTCCTTTCCGGCTTTTGCCAAGATAAACGATCTGCCCAACGTGATAGGCAAAGTGGTTCATCGCGCGGAGCAGGGCATCCATTACCGTGAGTGGAGTTCCGCGAAGCGAGACATGTTTGGCTAAATCCTCGCTCGTTAGTTCCCGTACTGTCTCAAATACCCGGTGCCATCCCTCCAGCCACAATCGCTTCAACTCTTCGAGCGAACGCGTATGTTCGACGAATTCCTCGTCGCGCTGACGCGCGGGTTTTTCACCATCGGTCGTAAGAAAATCGGTAAAGCGCGAGAGCATGTTGCCATGAAGGTGCTGCACGATAACGGCAATAGAATTCGATTCGGGATCGGGCACCCAATGCACGTCCGCCTCCGAAATCTGCGCGAGCGTTTTCTCGCCCTGCGAGCGCTGCTGTTCGAAGATTCGTAAAAGGACCTCAAGAAAATCGGATTTATTTGGTTCCATAAGTTGACTCCGTGGAAAGAGATTGATTCGTCATTGCGCAAAGCGCAAAAGTGACGCATTCCTGTCATTCCCGCGAATGCGGGAATCCTTAACAAGTATTTTCTAAAACCCAGCACTCCGCGAAATCAGCAACCTCAGCGTAATCCAGGTTTAGGAAGCCCAGCTTAATAACCCGCCGACATCAGCCCCTTGCGCAGCATTTCCAGATACGTGGGGTGCACCTCGCCGTAATAGAGCGCGCTGGGTTCCAGCACGAGCGTTCCAAAGGTGGATGGGTTCCCAGCCTGGTACTGGCTCGTCGCCTGCACTTTAACATCGCCGGGCTGTGTGGGATTATCGATATCGTACACGAGCGCGGTAAATCCCAAGGTGGCAGCATCGGTAATGCTGGCGGTCGGCGTTTCGCCGGAATTCAGCTCGCTCGTGTTAACCGGCACCGGCGTTTCGTACGCGTGCTCGGGATTCGTTTCAAGGCCGAGAAATGCGAACGGAATGCGGAGCGTAAGCCGGTAACCATCCGCAGCGCCATTGGCCGCGGTATCGTACTCCATGATCGCCCGCACATTTTTCAGGCCCCGCTCCTGGAGCGGCGTGAGTGCGTTCACCGTGCTATAGGTAACTTGCGTTACGGGACCGGGATGCGCCGGTAGCGCAAACGTGATACTCGTCACCAGCGAATCGAGTGCAGTACGGAAGGTTGGGAACCCGCCTCGCTCGGAGAGAATACGCCGGTCGCGGTTCAACCGGTCGCCGGTGTACTTCGTATCGAACCAGAAAGAAACACGGTCGTTATCCTTCACATCCGGCTGGCCGCCAATGACATAATTATCGCGCACGCGCAGCGCGAGGTAGAGATAATCGTCCGTATAGGCCGCTTGCATGGAGCGGATGGAAAGGTCCTGCGCATCGCGGCGCAGGCCTTGCCCCTCGATGATAAAATCCGTGGAGGAATCGGAAAGAATGTCACCGTAGCCTGGATAGATTTCGCGCAAGCGTGCATAGGCGGGCACGGTATAGAACGATTCCGCCAGCATAGACGCGCCGGAAGACCCGGTGAAATAGCTGGTCCGTGTTCGAAGCGTTTGGTAATTGCGGTAAATATCGTGTCCCAGGGGATGCAGTTTCCCATTTTTTGCGGAGAGTTCCTGCTGTTCGGTTTCATAGCGGGATACGAGAATGACATCGCCGTACCGAATGGTATATCCCTGTTGCAGCCAATGGTCTTCGCCGGTCTTCTGCGTAATGGTCACGATGGAACTATCTATGTCCAGTCCCACTTCGATGGGCGATTCGACGAAGGGGATATCGCGCTCGTAGCGATCGGCGAACTTGCGGTTCTGGACATTTTCGAAAAGATACACGCGGACTTTATCCGTGGCCATTCCGGCATCATAGAGCGAAAGGGCGAGATCGGGCAGCGAATCGTTTGTAAAGTCGCCAATAGCCAAGCCCCAGACGTGGGCATTCGCATAGTCCGGAATGAGATCGCGGAGCTGCTCGGCAAGCGCGGGATTGTGCAAGTCCGCGCCGATGCGCGGAAGAATGCTATCCACGGTCATGCCCTGCCCAAATGCACTCGATCGAGAAAAAAAGAGCGCAAGGGTGAATGCCCAAAAGATTCGGCGTGTTATCATTGCCACAAAAATACGGCAGACGGAATTAGGTTCACGAATGTTCTCCTCTAAACTTCGAATGGCTTATATGTCATTCCCTTAGCGGAAAATTTAAATCTGCCGTTCGTAATGTGAAATTCGTAATTCGAAATTAAGACCCTTGGCATATCCCTTTTCAGAAATAGAACTCAAGTGGCAGGAATACTGGAGGAGCCACGAAACCTACCGCACCGAACGCGATTCAAAGAAGCCCAAGTACTTCGTGATGGACATGTTCCCGTATCCATCCGGCGAAGGGCTGCACATGGGGCACCCGCTCAGCTATACGGCAACGGATGTCGTCATGCGGCTGAAGCGCATGCAGGGCTTCGCGGTAATGCACGCAACCGGCTGGGATGCCTTCGGCCTGCCGGCGGAGCAATACGCCGTAAAGTACAAGCTGCACCCACGCATTACTACGGAAAAGAATATTGCCACCTACCGCCGCCAGTTGGATTCGCTCGGCTATGGCTACGATTGGTCCCGCGAAATTAACACCACCGATCCGAATTACTTTAAGTGGACGCAGTGGATTTTCCTGAAGTTCTTTAATTCCTACTTCGATACCGAATCGCAAAGGGCCACGCCAATCGACGATCTTATTCGCCACATCGAATCCCATGGGTCGGAGGGCCTGCCGTGCGCACTGCCACGAAATACGAAACACTATTCTTCCAAAGAATGGCACGCCGCCAGCAAGAAGGAACAAGCCGATTTCCTCGCCCAGTGCCGCTTAGCTTATGTGGCCGACGCCCCCGTCAACTGGTGCCCGGAGTTGGGAACCGTGCTGGCCAATGAAGAAATTGCCGAGCAGGAAGAAAAAGGTTACACCGTCGTCCGGCGCAACATGCGCCAGTGGGTGCTGCGCATAACCGCCTACGCAGAACGATTGCTGAAAGATTTGGACAGGGTAAACTGGCCGGAAAGCACGGTGCTCAGCCAGCGGAACTGGATCGGGCGGAGCGAAGGCGCGGAAATTGACTTCGAGGTAGCCCACGGGGCCCTCTCCCCGGCGGAGAGGGGCAAAATACGCGTCTTCACTACGCGTCCGGATACGCTCTTCGGCGCTACCTATATGGTGCTTGCGCCAGAGCACCCATTGGTCGAGAGAATCACCGCGCGGGATGAGCGGCGCGCCGTCGAGCGCTATATCGAAGAAGTCCGGCGCAAGAGCGATCTGGAACGGACCGATCTGGCGCGTGAAAAGACCGGCGTATTTACGGGCGCCTACGCCATCAATCCGGCAAACGGCAAGCATATTCCGATCTGGATTGCCGATTACGTGCTTATCTCTTACGGCACCGGCGCAATCATGTCGGTTCCCGGCCATGACGAACGCGATTTCGAATTTGCCGAGGCCTTCGGGCTGCCCATCGTCCGCGTGGTGCAAGCCCTCGGCGTGGATGCGAATGAGCCACTCATCAAGCCGTTTACGGAAGATGGAATCGCTGTCCATTCGGCATTTCTTTCGGGCCTTTCAACGGCATATGCCAAAGCAAAGATGATCGAGTGGCTCGAAGCGAATGGCAAAGGCTCGCGCTCCGTAAAATACAAATTGCGGGACTGGCTTTTTTCCCGCCAACGGTATTGGGGCGAACCGTTCCCCATCATTTATACAGACGATGGCGACGGCGAATATCCCAAAGCGCTCCCGGAGGAACGGCTTCCTATCCTGCTGCCGGAGGTTAAAAGTTACCAGCCGTCCGGGACGGGCGAATCGCCATTGGCCACCATTTCGGAATGGGTAAATACGACCGATCCGGAAACCGGTCATCCGGCGCGCCGCGAAACCAATACGATGCCCCAATGGGCCGGCTCCTCGTGGTACTTCCTGCGCTACCTCGATCCGAAGAACGACCGCGAACTGGTATCCAAAGAGGCCGAGCAGTATTGGATGCCCGTCGATCTCTATATTGGCGGCGCTGAGCACGCGGTAACACACTGGCTTTATGCGCGATTCTGGCATAAGTTCCTTTACGATCTGGGCGTCGTTCACACGCCGGAACCGTTCCAGCGTATTTTCCATCAGGGAATGCTGTTGGGCGAAAATGGAAGCAAGATGTCCAAGTCGCTGGGCAATGTCATCAATCCCGATGAACTCGTTTCGCAGTACGGCGCGGATACCGTGCGCTCCTATGTGCTCTTCCTCGGGCCGCTCGAAGGCACCAAGCCCTGGGATTCGAAAGGCATCATGGGCGTACACCGCTTCCTCAATCGCATCTGGCGGCTGGTCGTAGGCGAGGACAATGTTACGAACCTATCGGACCTAACCGATGCACCGCTTTCGCCATCGCTGGAACGATTGCTGCACCAGACGATCAAAAAAGTTGGCGAAGATATTGAGGCGTTGCGCTTCAATACGGCAATCTCGGCTTCGATGATCCTGCTCAATGCGATGGAGCAAGAACCGGGCGGCGTCCCGCGACGGGCGATGGAAGTGCTGCTGAAGCTCATCGCGCCATTCGCGCCGCATATTGCCGAGGAACTGTGGCAGCGGCTTGGGAACTCCACAACGATCTTTGATGCCGCGTGGCCCACCTATGACGAAGCCAAGACCATTGAGAATACGATCACGCTTATCTTACAAGTCAATGGCAAGCTCCGCGACAAACTCGAAGTGCCGCGTGGACTTTCCGCCGCCGAGCTGGAAAGCTTCGCACGCGAAAGCCCGAATGTGATGAAACACATCGACGGTAAACAGATTCGCAAGGTGATTGTCGTGCAGGATAAGCTGGTAAATGTGGTGGCGACGTGAACGTGGAACGTTGCCTATCTTATTTTCATTATAATCTTTACTATGAGTACTAAGGAACAGGTCATTGCTATGATTCAGGAGCTTCCTAATGACGTTGGACTGGAAGATATTGAATATCACCTTTACGTTCGGCGGAAAGCATTGCGTGGTCTCCAGGAGATCCGCGAAGGGAAAGCCATTCCACACGAGGAAGTTGAAGCTCGGCTCCGCAAGTGGCGTATCGAATAAATTGGGCTCCTTCCGCAGTTGAAGATATGGAAGCCATTCTGACTTACCATCTTCGCGATTCTCCAGTTTACGCGAGCGAACTTATCGATACCCTTCTCGAACAAGCGATGAGTATTCTCGAACATCTCAAGCGAGGTCGTATCCTACCTGAAATTGACGATCCTTCCGTGCGGGAATTATTTGTAAGCCCATATCGCATGATGTACTCTCTGGAAGAAAATCTCATTCGGATAATTGGGATTGTTCACATGTCCCGCGGTCTTCGCAACTATTGGCGTGAACAATAGCTAATGAAACTCACCATCCTCTTCGGCGGCCGGAATTCTCGACCAAACCAATATTCCAGCTCTCCTTCGACATGTCGAATAGACTCGAGATCCCCTATAAGCTCGGTAGAATAAGTCTGGTGCCATTTCATACCAAATATTGCTGGTTCAGTAATTTAGACCATATTAACCGCGTGGTTAAATTGGTCACCTCCCAGAAACATGGGTGCCTCTCTTAACAGTTCTCTAAACCCCTCGAGGCCATGGTGAACCTTACCCCTCTGCAAGAATGCCTTCCCGTGAATCGCTGTTGTCTCACCGAGAGTAGTTCATCATTCAATATTCATCATTATCTTTGAAACTCACCATCCTCTTAGGCGGCCCAAGTGCCGAGCGCGAAATTTCCTTCCTTTCCGGCGAAGCCATGGCCCGCGCCCTGGCCGGCCGCGGACAGGACGTGACCCTTCTCGACCCCGCCACCGGCCGCACGATGCGCCTCGAAGAGTTTACAGCCAATCCTCCCAGCAAAGAGCCACCGACCGTTCGGGAATTGGGCGAGTATTCGCAGGGCAATCTCATGCTCGAAAGCCTGCAATCTCTGGCGGTGCGTGAGGCAGATGTTGTCGTGCTCGGATTGCACGGCGTTCCCGGCGAAGACGGATTGATTCAGGCGGTATTGGAACTCGAAGGCAAACGTTATACCGGCTCGAACGCCCGCTCCAGCGCCCTTTGCATCGACAAGCAATACACCAAAATCATTCTGGAACATACTGGCGTCGCTGTTCCCAAAGGACGAGTAATTTCGAAAGAGGATCACCCGCTCGAACGCCATGCCGCATGGGAATGGTGCATAACCGAGCTCGGGTTCCCGCTTGTCATCAAGCCGAATGATCAGGGTTCCACAGTGGGCTTAACAATCCTGCGCGATGAATCGCAGGACAAATTTAATCAGGCCGTGGACCTTGCGCTCGACTATTCCTCAAAGGCGCTCATCGAAGAATTTATTGACGGCCGTGAGCTAACTGTCTCTGTCTTAGGCCGGGAAGCATTGCCGATTCTCGAAATCGAGACGAAAGGTGGATTCTATGACTACGAGCATAAGTACACACCCGGAATGTCGTTCCATACGTGTCCGGCCAAACTGCCGACGGAACTTGCGAGCGCGATTCAGGCCGATGCGCTGAAAGCCTTCGAAGCCTGCGGATGCCGAGGGTATGGGCGCGTGGACTTCCGCCTCCACCCGAGCGGGAGATATTATTGCCTCGAAATCAATACCCTGCCCGGCATGACCTCGACCAGCCTCATTCCCGACGCCGCCCGCGCCGCCGGTATTGGATTCGAGGATTTGTGCGAGCGGATTGTGGCCGAGGCGGCATAGAATCCATGCTTTTCGGACAAATTTTTTTCGCACGCCCTGCAACTTTCCGCCCCCTTCGCGTGTCAATCGGTTAGAAAGCTTTCATTTCTACGGTGGGTTTTCTTTGTGCTCGCCGCACCAAACTGTACCATGAAGATACGTCTCCGGATTCTTGCCGCGGCCGCCTGCGCCGTGTTATGTTCTATTGTCATCATTCTTCCCGGCACTTCTCGCGCCCAACCAGTGACATGGGGTTCCTATCAATTTTCTCGGTCGTACGGATACATCTCCTCCATTTGGGCTACGAATCCACAGACTATCCTCATCGGATGGCATTGGAATGTCACTTCGTCCGATGTCGGCATGGTCATGCGCTCGACCGATGGCGGCGCAACGTGGAATAATTGCACGATCCCTTCGCTGGGCACGAATATCGCGGCCATCGTTACCGATATTTGGTTCATGACGCCGGACAGCGGCTGGCTTACGATTTCTGGTAACCTGAATCCAAACAGCCCCTGGCTCTGGCGGACCGTTGACAGCGGCAAAACATGGACGGCCATCAATTTTAACTTCGGCGGTGGTACCGGCGGTCTCGTCTCGGTTCGACAAACCGATAGCACGCTCGTTGTAAGTGAGGATGTAAACAGGGCACTCTGGGTGTCGCTGGATACGGGTAAAACCTGGACGAAAACCTCCATCGCCGCAAGTAACGGTTTAGCGTTCGATCACTTGCTTGGTGTCGCAACCGAATTTAACCCACCGCAGACCACAACATTTTTAACAACCACCGATGGCGGTCGAACTTGGGCGAATTCGACGGGCGGCTTCCAACACGAGGCCTGGGGCATACATTTTATTCCCAATGCCGATGCCTTCATCGTCGCTCCGGAAAATGTGCCGGTCTTGGGAGTTGTCCAGCCATCTCCCATTTATCGCTCCACGTCCTTCGGCCATTATTGGTCGAACATCACACCGGCCAATTGGCAGGTCAACACTACAGGCGACATTGAAGGCATTCAAGGAGTTTTGTATATTCAAAATTCCGGCGGCATCACAGGTCCCGCCGCAGGATTTTACGAATCCACCGATGCCGGCCTGACCTGGAGTTCCATTGGCGGTCCCAGTCAGGGCAGAGCCGGATCTGCTTATCGTGGAGTGGATACGCGCTTTGCCGTATCGGGGTGCGGCAATATTGTCTATGCTTCCGATGACTCCGCGCGCTTCTGGAAAACGCTCGATGCTCCGGGGCTTAAGTTCATTGATTCCAATGTGATGCGTCCGATCACTTCAACCATTTGCGATACCACGAAGCAGCTCTATTTCCTACACAATATCAACACAAGTCCGATTATTATTCAGGATATTCGGATTTTGGATAGCAATCGGCGTCCTGCCAAAACCCATGCGGTCTGGATCGATAGCCTGCCTCCCTCTTACATGAGCATTCAGGTTGGCGATTCCATTGCGTTCAAGCTGGGATGGCATCCCGGGGCGATGATGGATTCCACCGCCAGCGATTCGGCCACTATCCGAGTGATTTACTACGCTTCGTATCTCGGTCCCTGCTCCGAAATGAAGCTGGCATACGACACGGTCACGATGACCGTGAAACTGAACGGCATTTCCGTTCCCGCCACCTATACGTTGAGCACCATGAAAGTGAAGACCGATACACTCACGGTTTGTCAAAAGGTGGATACGACGATCGATCTTGTCAATTTCGGCTGCGATACCCTCCGGATTACTCAGGCGATGCTTGCCAAGAACGCCTGGACCCTAACCGATACCGCCGGCAACGCGCTAAAGCTACCGATTCGCCTTTTGGGAGGCGATTCCATCCGGCTCCGGCTGCGTGCAACGCCTACCAGCGCCGCACTGCTCTACGATTCGCTCGAAGTGAAAATGCACTATGAGGGCCGCGACACACTGTGGGGAGCGCCGCTTCGGACATGGTCGAAGATGCCCTTTGGGCCACTGAGCGCGTCTACTACGCTCGCCTTCGATTCGCTCGCAACGTGCGATTCTACCGAGGATTTCGTCTCCTTCACGAACACCGGATGCGATACCCTCTTCATAAACACGGCCACCCTGGCCGATCCGCATTTCCATCTTCTGGATGCAAATGGAGTTGCACTTAAGCTGCCGCTTGCGGTGCCGCAGGATAGCGTGCTCCGCCTCATGGTCCGTTTCGTTCCGCAGGATTTAGGAGCAAAAAATGGCACGATCAAACTGGTATATAAATACTTCGGCTTCGATAGCTCGAATGTGGTGACGCTTTCCGGAACCGGCGCTTCGTCCGGAACGCTTTCTTATTCCTCGTCCGTGAACTTCGGCACGGTCTCCATCTGCCAGCCATCGTTCGATACGGTATTCTTCCGCAATACCTCGTGCGATTCGGCGCGGCTGCTCGGAATGAGCCTTACCGGGCCGTTCGTGTTGCTCGATTCTGCGAATTTGCCGGAGGGCGTAAGTTCCGGGAAGACTGCAAGCCTTATCTTTCAATATCAGCCGTCCAGGAAAGGACTCGACACCGGATCCGCACATCTGAGAGCCTGGACCAACAATGGACAAACCGGGATCGTTACCACCATCCTGCTTTCGGGAACCGGCGGACCGGGCACCGCCTCGTTCGCGACGTATCCGCAGCTAACCGCCAGTACCTTCGCCTTCGCGCCTCGGACGCAATGCGATCATACGGATTCCGTCAGCTTCTATATCCACAATGGCGGGTGTGACACGCTGATGCTAACCGGGCTTACGCTCGACGCTTCGATTGCAAGCGTGTTCGATGCTCATGCCACGAATCCGCTTCCGGTCGCCATTGCCGGTTACGATTCCATTCGCGTGACCGTCGGCATAGTCGATCTGCTTGCCGGAAATTACAATGGGAATCTGGATATTCAATACCGGCTTCCCGATGGAACGACAAAAGATTCCATGCTTGCTGTTAGCGTAGCCATTTCCCAGGGTAGTGGCGGAGCAACAACGCTGAGCCTGAAGAGCCCGCCCACGGAAAATTTTGGTTCTATTCCCCCATGCTCTTCTATTACGGATACAACGATCGCTGTAACCTACGACTCCGGATGTGGGACCATCGTTCTGCATGACAGCCTCGCCGGAACCGGATTCATGCTGGCCGGCCCGGATTCTGTGTTGCTTTCGCCCGGCAGTACCGCCAGAATCCGTGTGGCGTATGATGGTAGTTCGCGAGGGAACCTAACCGCGACTTTGTATCTCAAAGCGATTGGCGTGAACCTACCAAATGTCGAATTTGCCGGTACGGTTAAGCCGGTGGATTCCGTCCACTTCCATATTGCTCTTTCTTCGATGCCGGTGGCAGCCGGAGGAGGCTTCACCGCCTCCCTCGTACCAGACCTGAAAGTATCGGGAATCGGGTTGCATTCGATTCATGGCGAATTCGTCTGGCGCGCGGATAACTTCGAAGTCAGCCAGGGAACGATGTCCGCCGAGCCGGGCATGACGCTCGGCCAGCAGGGACCCAATACCGTAGGTACGCTTGGCACGTACAGCTTCGACGTCACGAATTCGAACGATATTCCGCTCGATCCTTCCACGCCCGTCGTCACGCTGCCGATGGTGATGATGGTCTCCGATACGCCGGCCGGCCTTATTGCAGTGGACTCGATCCGGCTGAACGAAAGCGATCCGACGTTCTCCGAGTGTACGCTGGCTTCGACCTCGCTGGCTGGGAACTCATCGCTCGCGCTCACCTGTGGCGATAGCACCCTCATGTATCATCTGGAAGGACATTCTCTCCTGCTTGCCGAGCGCCCGCGGCCCAACCCGGTGACGAACGAAACAGGTTACCAAACGACGCTCGACCTGACCTCGGCCATCGATGGAACAGCAGAGATTATGCTTTACGATGGCCTGGGCCGGTTGATGCAGCGCGATGCTGTGTCGCTAACGCACGGAGAAACACAGCCATACACCTTCAAGCTCGCCAGCCTGCCCGCTGGAAATTATCATTATGAACTGCTCTTTTCGAGCACGAGCGGAACCGGGAGCGCCCGTGGTTCGCTTTTGCTCGTGAAGTAGCACCGTGTTTCGAACGATAGATTTCCGCCAGGTTGCCATCCTCACGCGCTATGCGCTGGTGAGTGAATGGCGCACGGCCAGCCTCCGCATGCGCCGCGGCCGAAAAAAAATGAAGCGCGGCTGGGCGTATTGGACGATGGTCCTCTACGTCATGATCGGCGCCTTCAGCATCCGGTTATTTCTAACTAATACATCCGGCGATGCCTACATCACGGCGTTGGGAATTTTGTTTCTCTTTGCCGCTTTCATCATCGCGAGCAACATCTTCATGTCCTTCGGAACAGGATTCCTCTCGCCGGATGAAACGCAGGCCATTGCTCCCTTCCCAGTTTCCAGCGAGACGTTTTTCTTTTCCCGGCTTGCGGTCCTTATTTGCTATACTACAATCATCTCACTCCTACTGGCCATTGGCCCATTCGTGGGACTCGAGTTCTTCCTGCGCCCGGGTATCGCGGAAAACGTGGCTCTCGTCATTGCGATGGTGCTCTCCGGCATTGCCGCAGCGCTCGCGGTGATCGTCCTCTATGGCCTTTTGCTCCGGCTTGTTGGCAAAGCCACGCTCGTGCAGGCCTTCACCTATGTGCAATTCATTGGCTCGTTCATCACTGCCTTAAGCTTTATCGTGATTTCGCAAGTCCAACGCCACATCGATCTTCACGCGTTCACGCTCACGACTTCACATTGGATAGCATTCGTTCCAGCCGTGTGGTTCGCCGCTCTTGCCGCACTTATAGCGGGACGAACGACTGGCATTCACATTACTCTAGCGGTGATTGCCGTCGTTTTCATCGGCGCGCTTTCCGGCGCGGCGCATCTCCTGCTCGGGAAGCATTATAAAGCGGAGGTGGACGAACTTACTGCGTCATCCGTAACGAATGTAAAGAAACGGCATGGGAGCGATTCCTTCATCTCGCGCGTATATTCCCGATTCGCCCGCTCGGACGAAGCCCGTGCCGTCTTTCAGGTGATGCGCGCGCAATTCCGCTACGATGCAAAGTTCCGGATGCAGCTAATGGCCTCGCTGCCACCCACATTCCTGTATCTTCTCATCGCGATTTTCCAGGGCGGCATTACCGATCCCTTCGGCGGGAGCATTCGCGAAGTTGCGCGAGCGAATATGTTTTATCTGGTGGCAATGCTGATGCCGCTCATTGCGATGCAATCCGTAGCCCAAAGCGAAAATTATAAAGCTTCGTGGCTTTTCTATGCCATGCCGGTGGACCGCTCGAAGCTCCTGCTTGCCGTTCGCAACACCTTGCTCGTTACCATTGTTTTGCCATATATGGTGATTCTTGCCATCATCTTCTCGCAATACATGCCGGTCTATCACGCAATCGCCCACACACTGGTGCTGGCGGCCGTCGCGGGACTAAACTTTCAAATCTACCTCATGTTCGCGCCCAAAATGCCATTTGCGCAACCACGCCGGCCCAATCGAGGCGGTTTCGCCTATATGGCCGGAATCTTTTTCTTCGCGATATTTTCTATGGGCATTTTTGTGCTGGTCCTCTTCTTTGGATATCATTCCACGGCCCGTTTTTGGCCCATTTTTGTTCTTTTGGTAACGATTTCCGCTGTGCTGGAGCGCGTTGTTCATGCAAGGGTCCGGGCAAAGCTGGCGCTGGAAGAGTATGAGGGGTAGCTTAGCCCCTCCTAAAGAAGGGGGGGGGGTGGGGTGGTCAAATCGAACGAGAAAACCATCCCCTGCACCCTCCTGCTTTGGCAGGTGGAGTAATTCAGAGAATGCTGATAGAATTAAAATCCGGTCCTGCGTGTCTGAACATCGTATTTTTGCAGTTTACAATTTGCTTCTCGACTTATTCTAATAATCATGAATACTCTTCGCAACCTGAGTTTCTCCATTTCCCTCCTTTGCGCACTATTTGCTGGCGCGGCACAGGCGCAGCAATCCTCCTCTCCTGCGCCTAACCCAAACGATGCCTATGCCGCGCGCGTACCCGGCGTGGTCTATGTGCAATTTCGGGCGGGCTATTTGCCCAACTGGAATGGCCTGCACACGGGCGGCGTGGTGGGCGCAGAGGATCCCGTCGTGAAAATCTTTCGCGAGATCGGCGTTACCTCCATTACGCAATTCGATCCTAATGCATGGAAGGATTCCATCGACCGGCGGCTTGGCATCGATCGCATTTATGATGTTTACTATTCCGGCAATGCAGCACCGCTTCCCGTGGTGGTACGGCTGCTCCAGACGGGTCTTATCGAGAAAGCTTCCCCGCGCTATATCTTCAAGCCGCAATGGGTTCCCAATGACCCATACCTGGTCAATCAATATTGGGTGAAGAACGTGCAGGCCGAAGCCGCCTGGGAAATTTCGAAGGGCGATTCCAACGTCATCATCGCCGATGTGGACGAAGGGGTGGACGTGACCCATGAGGATTTGAAGGCCAATATTAAACTCAATCCAGCGGGACCGGGCGTGGCAGGCTGGAACACGGCACTCAATAATGACACCGTAACCCCTCCACCGTGCGATGCCAGCATTTGCGAAGGGAACCATGGAACGGAAACGACTGGCTGCTTCGGTGCGGTCGCGGATAATGGGCTTGGAGTAGCAGGCATGGCACCCTATTGCAAAATTTTAGTCGTCCGCATTTCGGACGATAACGGCCAACTTACCGGCGCGTATGAAGGAATTCATTATGCCTCGACGTTTTGCGCGCAATATGCGAAGCGTGCCGTCATCAACAATAGCTGGGGCGGCCGCACGGACGCGGAGGCGCTTCCCTTTGCGGAAATCTTTCCGCAGGAGATCACCGCGCGCGGGCAGGTCTGCGTCGCATCCGCCGGGAACTATGCGCTGGACAACGATGTGACTCCCTTCTATCCGGCGTGTGTGCCGGGTGTCCTCTCCGTCGGTGCCACGGATGAGAACGATCATCCAACCTCCTTCACACATTACGGACATATCGTTTCCGTTTTCGCGCCGGGTATCGATATTGTTACTACTACGACAGAACAACCCGTCGAAAACAATGATGGCTATACTCTTGACGGCGTTGCCGGTACCAGTTTCTCCGGACCGATTGTGGCCGGCGAAGTGGGTTTGCTCATGTCCAAATTCCCGGATTTGCCGCCTGCGGCCATCCAGAAGCGTGTCATTTCTACCTGCGATCCCATCCCGAATGAAAACCCATACCTCTACCACGGTCGCGTAAATGCTTATAATGCACTCAATATTCCGCCATCGCCTTCGTTAGCGATTCAGGACTATTCCGTCGGTTCCCAGTTTTTGGGAACCCTTGGAGCCGTCAATAGCACCAATAACCTGAATGTCAATTTCATCAATTTGGGAGATGCGGATGGGAACAATCTCACGGCAACGATCGAACCGGGCGCGGGATACACCTGGAATGGATACGACCCACGCTATCCGGGCAATTGGCCAACGGCCACCATCGCCGTGATCAATAAAAAAGATTCCGTACCGGGCGGATTCCAAATCATCCGTACCGGCCAGTATTCCGAAGGGTCCGTTCTCGTCTCGGTGGCCGTGAACGATGCGACCCCGCCGGACACGCTTTCCATCCGCGTGGCGCTCTCGCCACAGCCGGGAATGCAACATCGTGTTTTCGTTCAGCATGCTACCTGTGTAAAACAACTCGATGCCACCAATGGCTGGGCCGGCTTCGGTGTGGATATTAAGTATTACGATCCCGAACGTAGCATGGAAGACAGCATTTTGGTAAGCGAAGTCGCCGTGCGCGGCGATACGGGCTGGAGCCTGCCCATGGAAATTTCGGGAGGGGAACCCATTTATTCGATGGATGCCGTCGATAAAGACCATGCCTGGTTCGCCGGGCCTACCACTGTTTATGCCACGACCGATGGCACTGCTCCGAGTGCCATAGCGTACCCCGGCGTAACGATCCGCAGCCTGCACTTCAGTGACGTTAACAATGGCATGATGATTGGCGATGCCGATGGCGGCAAGTGGGATATTCTTCAGTCGAACGATGGCGGCAATACCTGGAGCCCCTCGCCGTTCGAACCACCCGCCGGCAAAGCAACGCGAAGCTTCTATAACGCTGCATCCTGGGTGGGACAGCATATTTGGTTCGGCACCGATTCGGGAATTTTCTATTCCACGAACAATGGCAGGAACTGGGTGAACGCCCCGCTTGCGGGCGGCACGAAGAAGCAGAGGGACGTAGCGGCAGTGACTTTTGCACACGATGCCGTGCTCGGCTATGCAGCCGTCCATCCCTTTGCCGACAATGCGTTTAATGGGCAGGACGCCGATAGCGCGGGACTTTTCGTTTCCAACGATGGGGGCATTACCTGGCAGCTTTATCCTCATGTACCAGCGGGATTCATTCCTTATTCTATCGCTTTCATTCCCAATACCGATACAGCCATTATTACGTCCAACGACGGTATCTTCAAGTTGGCGAGCGCCAATGGGAAAGATTCGATTACGTATATCAGTGCTCCATCTTCCTTCGATCCCCGGTCGAGCTGGGTGAGCGTAGGCGGCACTTCGGGAGCAATGACCATCAGCGCGGTCTCCGATGCCTCCGGCATCGTGGATTATTCCAATGGCAGCGATGCCGTTTCCGAGCCGGACCAACCAGCGAATGCACTGGCGCTCACCTCATGGCCAAACCCGGCAACGAGTTCTCCGGCGCTTTCCTTCACACTTCCGCGCGAAGAAAGCGTCCGCATTACGCTCAGCGACCCGCTGGGCAATACCGTCACGAACGTCTTCGATGGCACGCTCGCCGCGGGACCGCACACGCTCCCGGTTCCAACCCGGAACCTCACAAATGGGACCTACTTCTGCACGCTCGAAACCGCATCCGGCGAGCGAGCCGTGACGAATGTGGTGATAGCGAGATAAAAGTTCAGTACGGACCCCGGACTACGGACCCCGGGCACCGGAATTGAACTAATCCTCCACAGAATTTGCTATGTCGCCGCAATTAACGGCCGGGATACTATCCCGGCCACAATTTCCACCAGCATCCGTTGGGCACTGTCCGGACTCTCGGCATAAGTGTGCGGCGGCTGATAGAACACAATGGCAGAACTCACGATTAGCGCGCAGAAGCGCGAAAAATTAGGCGGCTCGACCGCAAATCAATTACGTTCCAATGGCCGGGTACCCGGTATCGTCTATGGCCACGGCGAGGCCAGCATTCCATTCCATGTGAAGGAGTTGGACCTCCGTCCGCTGATTTACACGCACGAAACGCATACGGTCAACCTGAACTTAGATGGCGAGGCCATGCGCTGCATCCTCCGCGAAGTGCAGTTCCATCCGGTTACCGATCGCGTTTCGCATGTGGACCTGATCCTCATCCGCGCGGGCGAGAAGATCAAGATCGATGTGCCCGTGCGCCTCGTGGGAACCGCGGCTGGAACCAAAGACGGCGGTATTCTCGATTTCGTCCTTCACAAGCTTTCGATCGAAGTCCTTCCGGATGCGATTCCGGACCATATCGAACTGGACATCTCGGGCCTGAAGATCGGCCACTCGCTTCATGTAAGCGATCTTCCGGAACATCCGACGTACACCATTGCAAGCGATCCGCAGGCGGTTATCGCAATCGTGGCAGCTCCGAAGGCTGCCGAAGAAGTTGCCGCTACGCCGGAGACCGTCATTACGGAACCCGAACAGATCAAGGCCAAAGGTAAGAAGGAAGAGGAAGAAGGCGCAGCCGCCCCGGCCCCGGAGAAGAAGGGATAAAAGCCAGAACCTGGATTTGGGGAGATTTTCGAGATTAATGAGATTGGACGTTCCATTCCATCCTGTTAATCGCAATAACCCCCCAAAATCCAGGTTCTGACTTTACCCCCAAATCCAGATTCTGATCATGTGGCTTTTCGTAGGACTCGGCAACATTGGCCGCGAGTACGAAGGTACGCGGCATAACATCGGCTTTGCTGTGGTGGACTTAGTCGAGCGTTCCCTGGAACGCTCGACCGGCTGGCGCGCCGGCAAAGGCGAGTTCTATTTCGCGAAAGGATTTCTCGGCAAAGAGGAAGTCCTGCTGATAAAGCCCACTACCTACATGAACCTCTCCGGTCGCGCCGTGCGGGACGCGATGCAATTCTACAAGGTTCCCATCGAACAAATCGTGGTCATCGTGGATGACATTGCCCTCCCCCTCGGGACCTTGCGGCTGCGGCTCGGAGGCTCCGATGGCGGCCACAACGGGCTATCTTCGGTCATTTATGAATTGGGAACGGAAGATTTCGCCCGGCTGCGGTGTGGCATTGGCGCGGAATTCCATCGCGGCGAGCAGGTGCGATTCGTGCTCTCGAAATTCAAACCGGGCGAGGTAAAAGCCGCCGAAGAGATGATTGACCGAGCGGCGCAAGCCGGCCGAGAAATTGTGGAATCGGGAATGGCCAAGGCGATGAACGGGATCAACATGAAACAATCGCGGGCAGGTCAGGAGCCCTTGTAGGGATTCTTCGCGGCAATGCGTGCTTTGGCGCGCTCCCGTGCGCGGCGGGCACGATCGTAATCAATAGTGCCGTCCACCGGATGCTGTAGTCGTTCTTCGGCGCGAGCGAGGGCACGTTCGGCACGGGCAACATCGATGGTTTCGATCTTTTCGGCGGAGCTGGCAAGGACGGTCGCGGCATTCTCGTGAAATTCGAGGAATCCGCCGCCTAAGAGAAACTTCGTGGACTCCCCGCCTGGCTTCCATTTGAAGATGCCCGGCACCAGTGCCGACACAATCGGCGCATGGTTGAACATAATCGTAAACGGCCCGACTTCTCCCGGCGCCGTAAATTCATCGACCTCACCCTCGAAAATAGAGCGGTCCGGCGTAACTAATTGCAGCTTAAGCGATTTGGCCATAGTTAATCGGCGGCTATTAACTCCGATTGGTTCAAAAAGTTCGACACAAAGTTGGCGCGAACGGCATTGGCGGCTTCGCGGATGGAAATCGTCCGGCCAAAAACATCAGCAAGGGTTGCAGTATCGCGCTTCAATGCAATGCGCATTTCATGCTTTGCTTCAGGGGAAATAGCCAGCAACTCGGGCAACAGCAGGTGGTCCTCCGTCAGCAAAATGGAGCCGTGTTGCAGGACTACTTCCCCAAATCGGCGCTGGGCGGAGCCGATGACTTTCCTCCCCTGCCAGGTCACCTCATGCCGCGCAGCGCTGGCAAAGCAGGCAACCGGAAGTGAGGCCTTCTGCCAAGTAGCGCCAGAGCGGGGGGTAACGGTTAGCCGGTTAGATTGCAGTGACGCAAAAGACGAGAGGGACGACACGAGGGCGTTTACAATACGATTGTGCACGGCGTAGAGACCATCGGCAACAGATGCCCGCGTTACAACAGCATACGTCAGTTCATTCTGGTGAAGCACTGCCCTGCCGCCTGTTGGACGCCGCACGACGTCGATTCCGTTAGATTGGCAGGCTTCTATGTTCACGGATTCCAGCTTTTGCTGATAACCCAGCGAAACGGCGGCCGGTCGCCAGGAATAAAGACGCAAAACACCTGGCAGCGCAGGATCGGCAATTCGTTCGCGGGCAAGGGCTTCGTCGCGCTCCATCTGGTGCGCGCCGGTCTGTTCAAAATCTTCCTCGATCCGCCAGTCGGAATAGCTCATCGGCTCATCCTTTGCTTAATGATTTTCTTCAAGGCGGAGCCGGGGCCGACAAAATGCTGTTACCTCTTTACCGCAACTTGTTCGTAAATTTGCGAGACAAACGATGAAAGCCTATAGAATGAATCTCACCAGCAGTAAAATGATCGTCGCACTTGCCGTTTTTACGTCACTCGTGTTCGCATTTGGGACCGCCTCGGCGCAGATCGTGCGCGATACCACCCATTGGAACGACGAAGAACTCTATGAGTCCGAGGCAGCGCCCTCGACTTCCTTCTTCTCCGTGGGTGGCGGAATTTTGGGCGCGTATTTCATCCCGGATTTTTCCACGTTCAATGCGAACGTGGCGCTGCCCTTTACCGGGACGAACTTTCGGCAGCAGGTCTGGATGGTCGGCGGGCAAGGGTTCGTTACGGTTCCCTGGGTGAAGAACCTGCGCGTCGGCGGAATGGGCTTTGGCGGCACCAGCAGCGATTGCGGATGCGTGGATACCGCGTTGAACGGCGGCGTGGATACCGTCAATCGATATCTCACCTATTCGGTGGGCTACGGCGCTCTGACTATTGATTACGTATTACCCCTTCGAACAGGCCATTTCCATATCGTTCCCGGCATTGCGCTGGGATATGGTGCGGTCAGCATTTATGCGCGGCAGGCGGCCAATCGAATTGACTTCAATATCAACCATGAATTCAGCGGCAATACGCCCGATAATGTGTACACGACGCATACCTACTCAGCACCATTCTTCCTGTACATGCCACAACTGCAATTCGAATATTCGCCGATCGGGCTGCTCATGTTCCGGCTGACGGCTGGGTATCAAGGCACGTCCATGGGGACCTGGACGGTCGATCAGGGCGTCTCACTCGGCAATTCCAGCCCGCTGAGCGGAATTAAGGGATCGGGGTTGATCCTAAGCTTAGGCGCATTCGTTGGACTATTCCAGTAGCAATTTGAATTTGGGTGATCGAACTATTCCGAACAAACTTAGAGGCTTTCGAAATGAAGAAGATTGGTTTTTATGGATTGGTTGGCAGCGGATAACTGTTTTCCTCGCCGAAGTCAATTCTTGATCGCATTAATCTCAAAAATCCCATAAATTCAGGCTCAGACCATGGCAGAAAAAGAAAAACAATTTTACGAAGGCAAAGCAAAAAAACTCTTCACCGTAAAAGGACACGCGGACGAAGTCATTCAGGAATTCAAGGATGACGCCACCGCCTTCAACGCGCAAAAGCGTGGAAGCTGGGCCCACAAGGGCGAGGTGAACTGCGCGATGTCCAGCGAGCTATTCAAAATGCTCGAAGCCAGCGGCATTCACACGCACTTCATCGAGCAGCTTTCGCCGGTGGACATGCTGGTGAAGCGGCTCGAAATCGTTCCGCTCGAAGTGATCGTCCGCAATATTGCCGCCGGATCGTTCTCCAAGCGATACGGAGTTCCGGAAGGCCGCGAATTCAAGCACCCGACCTTCGAATTTTCCTATAAGGATGACGCCTTAGGCGATCCGCTCATTAACGATAGCCACGCCCTCGCCATGGAACTGGCGACCGAAGACGAAATCGATCACATTCGCCACACGGCTCTTACTGTCAACGACATCCTGAAGGAATTCTTCCGGAAGCGCGGCATTATCCTGGTCGATTTCAAACTCGAATTTGGCCGGCACAAAGGGGAGATATTGCTGGGCGACGAAATTTCGCCGGATACCTGCCGTTTCTGGGATGCCGCAACGCGCAAAAAGCTCGATAAAGACCGGTTCCGTCAGGACTTAGGCGGCGTCGAAGAAGCGTACGCGGAAATGCTCAAGCGCGTAACAGAGCCGGCATAGTTATATCTCCGAGAACCATGAGGTTAACCGAAGACCAGCGTATTGCCATTAGAAACTCGGTCCGGAGATTTATGCCGGACGCCAAGGTTCTCCTCTATGGTTCGCGAGCGGATGACACGAAACGTGGCGGAGATATCGATCTGCTGGTCTTAAGCGCACGCCAGAAAGACCGACAAATAAAATATAAAATTTTGGGATCGCTCTACCGCGCGCGCGGTGAGCGGAAGATCTATTTGCTCGTTGAAGATCCCGAACATTTAAGTCTCTTCGGGCAGACCGTTATGCCTTCGGCCATTCCGCTATGACGCCGCGCGAATCGCTCCGAACAAAATACGAGCAAGACCTTGAAACGTTGCAACAGCTCGAGGACTATCTGAACGAGTCCTGTTCGATTTGTGCACAGCTCGATGTCAACGCGCTCTCTAGAAAGCACCTTCGTGAAATCGGGGCACCGACTGTCCGATTCCAGCGAGCGCAGGATTTTTTTATCAGTCACATACTTCGGACCGTTGATGCCTTAACCGGAGAATCGGGTACGACACTCGACGTTCTCGACCGTGCAGAGCAGCGTGGTATCATTAGCTCGACCTCCGATTTCCTCGATAGGAGATCGCTCCGTAATCGCATCGCACATGAATATGCAGGCTATGGACCGATGGACATCGTTCAGGATATCTTGCGCTATTCTCCAATCCTGCTCGACGCGGTTTCTAAAGCACGATCCTTTCACATCCCCGAATAGCCAAAAAACGGATACATCCTTTATATTGCACAGCGAAGTGATAGCTCCTACTAAATTTCTATTCGTAATTCATTGTACGTGAAACTGACCCGGTATGGTACTGACGTGCTCTTCGCGATTGCGGTCATCGTAATCGTACTCGTTGGGCTTGCATTCTGGACGCCAGAGTTGTGGGTACGGATTCTTCTCATTGCTATTGCGCTATTTTTAGGTGGGTTCTCTCTAAATTTTTTTCGCGATCCTAACCGGGTGATCGAGGCAGACGGTCGTCCGGTTGAAAATCTTATTGTTTCTCCCGCCGATGGGAAGATTGTGGAAATCCGCGAGACCGAGGAACCGGATTTTCTCCAGCACACGGCCACACGAATTTCCATTTTCATGTCACCGCTGGACGTCCACGTCAATCGCGCGCCCATAACGGGAACAGTCGAATACATTCGTTATGTGAAGGGCGAATTTCTGGTCGCGCACGCACCGGAGGCCACTCATCGGAATGAGCGTGCAATCATTGGAATGACCCGTGGAGATCGCAAGGTGCTCTTCGCGCAGGTTGCCGGCTACATCGCTCGAAGGATCGTCTGTACGGCAAAGGTGGGTGATCGGCTTTCCGCCGGAGAACGGTTCGGCATGATCAAGTTCGGTTCCCGCGTGGACGTTTTCGTTCCAAATGGCGCGCGGCTGCTGGTCGTATCCGGGGCTATGGTCCGCGCCGGTGAAACCGTATTAGCGGAATTTACTTAGAACGGTGTTTCTTATACTATATCAGGAAATTGACTACACCATTTTAAAAGCTATTCGTGAAACGCCGGCGCGTACGCTCCATCATACCGAGCCTTTTTACGATCATGAACCTGTTCTCCGGGTTCGTTGCGATCAAGGTCGCATTGGTGGATAACGATTTCGTTTCCGCAGGCTGGTACATTATCTTAGGCGGCATCTTCGATATGCTCGATGGCATGATGGCGCGCCTTACCCATTCCTCGAGCGAATTTGGCGTAGAACTCGATTCCATCGCCGATGTCGTTACGTTCGGTGTAGCGCCCAGCGCGATTCTGTATAAGTCCTTCTTCTTTCAGTTCCCAGGCACGGGACTGCTGCTGGCGGCGCTTCCGGCCATCTGCGGTGCGATTCGCCTTGCACGGTTTAACGTCCAGCTTGTCGGCTTCGATAAAGATTATTTCCGTGGGCTTCCTATTCCGTCTTCCGCCATTCTAATTATTTCCTATGTAACGTTTCATCACCTGCTGCTTCCACCGGCGGACCGCCTTGCCGACCCGTGGATGTGGGTCGTAACAATCGGGGCCTCACTCCTGATGGTAAGTACCATTAAGTATGATGTCGTGCCGAAACCATCGAAACGGCAGATTATGGCACACCCGATCAAATTTGGAATTTATCTTGCGGCCATCATTCTGGCGCTTGTCACGCGTGGGAGCGCGATCTTCCCGCTTTTTGTTCTCTTTGTCGGATACGGTCTTGTACGCTCGCTCTACCAGCGGACGTTGCGAGCAGTCCGCGAGCGTCGTGCTGCGGCCCTCCTCGATCAGGAGGCGCTCGAACACGAAGACGAATCGACATTTGGTATCTAATCCGAGTTTTGGCTGATTTCGCTGTAATCAGCGATCTCCTACTTCGTATAATCCAGATGACTCACATATCGGTTAGTAAAAACTCGGTTAGTAAAAACCAGCAAACGTCAGGAACATCCATCAGAAGTATCAGCACAATCCACGTAATCCCGGTATGAAATACTACGCCTACATTGCCATCGAGCGAAAAGAAGCGATTCTGGATCCACAGGGAAAGGCGGTCGAGCACGCACTTAGCTCGCTGGGATTTCGGGAGATTGAAAATACCCGAATCGGAAAGCTCGTCCGGCTTGCGATTACCGCCTCATCGCCAGAAGCCGCGCGGGCCATTGCCGAAAGCGCGAGCGAAAAGTTACTGGCCAATCCAATTATGGAGACCTATTCCGTTCTTGAAATAAGCGACGAGCCGGTACTCCACGCCGCCGAATGGGAGATCAACGGATAATGCGAACCCGAATCATCGTTTTTCCCGGCTCCAATTGCGACCACGATGCCATGCACGCGGTACGAAATGTACTCGGTGAGCGCGATACAGAATTTGTCTGGCATAAAGCGGATTCTATCGGTCAGGATGTGGACCTGGTAATCCTTCCCGGTGGATTTTCCTACGGCGATTATCTCCGTACCGGCGCCATTGCCCGATTTTCGCCCGTGATGAAAGCGGTCATCCACTTTGCAAACGAAGGCGGGACCGTGCTCGGCATCTGCAATGGCTTCCAGGTCTTGTGCGAGAGTGGTTTACTTCCCGGTGTTCTTATTCGCAACGAATCCCTGAAATTCGCCTGCAAAGAAGTCCACTTAACAGTGGAGCGAACCGATACTCGTTTTACGAACAGCTTCGAAAAAGAAGCGGTCATCCGCATTCCCATTGCCCACGGCGAAGGGAATTTTATAGCAAGCGACGAAGTGATTGCCGATCTCGAACAGAATGGCCAGATCCTCTTTCGGTATTGTGATGCAAATGGGAACATTACTCATTCGGCAAATCCCAATGGCTCCCGAAACAACATTGCCGGGATTATCAATGCGGAGGGTAATGTTATGGGCCTGATGCCACACCCGGAGCGCGCCTGCGAAGCACTCCTGGGCAGCGCGGATGGACTAAACGTTTTTGAAAGCTTACGTGACTTTTTCGATACCATCCCGGCAACTCAAACTGAACGTTTCACCACGGTAGCACTTTAAACATCTCTCATGGACGTTGGATATATTCTCCAAATCGTGCTTTTTGTTCTTCTGGCACTCGCAGTGCTCGTTATTCTTGTTTCGGCAGCACGGGCAATCCCCCGGTCCCGTAAAGTCCGGGCGTACCGCTATAGCAAAAGCGGCGACGGCTGGATTGAGCGGCCGCACAACGCTCATTAAGGCCATTTTCACTTTAATTAGCGGGCACTAACGAACCTTCTTCGCCGCGAGGAAGTTCGTCTTTTTGGCATTCCATTTTTTGGCGAAAGCCATAGGAGAAACCATAGAATGTTTCGGAATCTCGGACCGTTCGAACTCTTAGTGATCGTAGTCATCATTATGGTCCTTTTCGGAGGAAGGAAAATACCAGAACTGATGCACGGCCTTGGCAAAGGCATTAATGAGTTTAAACGAGCTTTGCATGGTGACGATGAGGCTCGGAAAGGTCCGGAAGCTTCGAATCTTAATTAAAGTGGAATTTCGATTAGCGGCTAAGTCCTGAGTGCCTTAGCGTTAAGCACACTGTTTGCACTCAGAATTTTTATTCCATCAAATCGTATGTTAGATGATCTAAGCCCACTAAAACTACTCATTATTGTCGCGATCGTCATGCTCCTGTTTGGCGGCAAGAAAATACCGGAGTTAATGCACGGTCTGGGCAAAGGTATCCGCGAATTCAAGCGCGCTTCCCAAGGCGATGCGCCGGAAACGGCCGCTGCTCCGGAGGCGCCGAAGTCGATCGCGGAAGCACCGAAAGCATAATATTACAGATAGCGGGTTTCGTAACTCGTTTCCACGGTTTTCTTCGAACAAGCAATGTTTGATAATGTCGGCGGAGGGGAAATCCTCCTTATTCTTATCGTCATTCTTATCTTCTTTGGACCAAAGAAGATCCCGGAACTTGCCCAGAGTTTAGGAAAGGGAATCCGTAAGTTTAATGATGCCAAAGCCGGCATCGAGTCCCAGGTGAAGGACGCGATCAAGGAGCCACTGGATGCCATTAAGAGCGCGAAACAGGGCTTCGAAACCTCCCTTCGCAATACCGCGGCACCGCTGCAGGCTGAACTGAACCTGCCACAAAACCTTACGCCAGCGCCAGCTCCTCCTCACGCGGAAGCACGCCCACTTGTTCCGGAGACGCAGGCCCGTGGCACGGAAATACCAGTTCCCTCGGAACCGGGTTCGGTTCCTCAGCACGAAGCCTGAGCACTCCTGAAGGGTGGTCAATACAATTTAGCATATAACTTGCTAATGAATAGTTTTATGGATTTGAAAGCTGAAACAACGTTTTCGGCCATGCGTTAATGGGGTTAATACTGACCGGTTCAGTACGCCTTTTGGGGGAGCGTGGAGCGCAATACTATTTTGCTCCAGACTCGTCTCGAGATTATCGCTGAGCCGGGAAAACTTTAGTTCAGGACTTTTATTTCAAGGAGTCGAATTACAATGTTACGAAAACGTCCATTTTTAGCAGCTTTATCCTTGGTGGTGATCGGCTTGCTGTTTGGAGCAACACTCGTCACGGGCTTTGGGAGCTGGAAAGGCATGAATATCGCCTTTGGCGCCAGCAACCCGTCGCTCGGCGGCAGCCTTCCGGACATCCCCAACAGTTCCACACTAGCCGATTTAAACGGCGCCTACGTTGCAATCGCCAAGGCGGTCCAACCGACGATCGTTCAGATCAATGTGAAGACCGCCCCGAAACAAGTGGCCCAGAACGAAAACCCGTTCGAACACTTTTTCGGCGGTGACGGCGGTGGTTTTCAATTCAATATTCCACAACAGAAGCCGACGCCGGAAGAAGGTATTGGTTCCGGGGTTATTATCACGAGCGATGGGTATATCCTGACCAATAACCACGTCGTCAAAGATGCCGCGAAGAAAGGCGGAATCACCGTTCAAATGACCGACAAGCGGGTATTCGACGCGCACGTCGTCGGAACTGACCCGACCACGGACCTGGCCGTCATCAAAATCGATGCAACAGACCTTCCGGTTGCGGCACTTGGAAATTCTGATGACCTTCAGGTCGGTCAGCTCGTCTTTGCGGTGGGGAACCCGTTAGGCCTGGAATCGACCGTAACGCAAGGCATCGTCTCCTCACTCCACCGCCCGCTCAATATTTTCGACCAGAAGGAAACGGGCAATTATAGCATCGCGAACTTCATCCAAACGGATGCGGCCATTAACCCCGGTAACTCCGGTGGCGGCCTGTTCGATATTAAAGGGGAAGTCGTCGGTATCAACTCCGCCATTGCTTCCGGTACCGGTTACTTTGCCGGATACGGATTTGCCGTGCCCATCAACATGGCTAAAGAAGTGGCGATGGACCTTATCAAGACGGGCAAAGTCAACCGCGGATATATCGGGGTCCAGATTGCTCCGATCGATCAAATTACCGCGCAAGCCCTTGGACTCAATAAGCCGGAAGGCGTTCGTATTGACGAAGTGCAGCCCGGCGGCGCTGGCGAAGCGGCAGGGCTGAAACAGAATGATGTCATTCTTTCCGTCAATGGCGAGTCCACCGACGAACCCAATGAACTTCAGAGCATGATCGCTATGCACCATGCCGGAGACCATGTAACACTCAAAATTTGGCGAAACGGACAGGAAATGGATAAGACCGTGACGCTCAAACCACGCGAGGATATTGCCGATAATGGGTCGAATGACAACTCCGACAACTCCGATATGTCGGAGAATTACAACGAGTCAACGGCTACCTTAAATAATATCGGCCTATCCGTCCGTACCGTCAATTCGGATGATAAAGACAAATTCGGTGTATCGAATGGGGTCGTCATCACGGATGTTCAACCGGCTTCGGAAGCCTCCGACCGATATCTACCGACGAATTCCGTCATCACGCAGGCGGCCCACCAGAAGGTGGAAAGTGCCGGACAATTTGAAAAAATTATCAGCGACAATAAAGGGAAGGCCATTGGCCTGACCATCGTGGACAGCAAAGGAAATTCGCATTTCTTTGCAATAAAGGTTCCGAGCGAATAACGCATTCGCCAAACATTGTATCGAAAAAAGGGCGTGCCGAAGGCGCGCCCTTTTTTTTCGGGGCGCATCGAGCCGGGAACCGGTATCAGAACTTTCGGCGGGCGTTTCGCGGTTAGTTTCTTACCCAGGTCCGGCCCTGGATACGCCGCCGGACTCGCGGTGTCGTAATGAATTCCCTTTGCCATCGCTACCTGAACCAGAACATCCTGCCATTCATTGGCCGGGAGGAAGAGCTTCGAAGGCTCGAACAGTTATTTCACGAATTCCTGGACGAGGGCGAATCGAAATATGTTCTCGTCGCGGGTCCTTCCGGCGGAGGGAAAACGCGGCTGGTCCGGGAATTCGAGGAGCAGCTCACGCGAGACTTTGGCGAAACCTGTGTCATCCTTCATGCCCGTTACCTGGAGAGCAACGTCGCGGCTCTTACACCGATTCTGAATGGCTTTGAAGCATGCCTCAACCAGCAGGCCATGATCAAGGACTATCTGCAGAAATTGGGATTGCTCCGTCGAGAGTCCTCCCATGGGACGCTTTCTGTGCCGATACCGGGAAAACTCAATGAAGGAGTCTCCGGGCCGCCGGCATTACAAGTACTGCTGGACTCGCTCAGCGAAATTGCAAAACGGTTCCCATTCGTGCTCGTGCTCGAAGACATTCAGAACATGGACGACCTCCCCGTCTTCGATCAGTTTTTCCTGGGGCTGAGTTCTGTGTCGAAATTTGTGGTCCTCACCGAGCGTCGAGAACTGCCGCTCGCGCGAGGCCGGCAACGAATGACCCGTTCGTTTGAGCAGGTGATTCGGGAAGTGGCCCTGCGAGAAGAGCGAACGAGCGACGTCCTCTTCCTGTCCGACTTTGAAGAAACCGAAACCCGTCAGTTTTTACGAATTCTCTTTGAATTAGAACCCAGCGGGAACCTGGTGCAATCCGTGCATTCGCGGACTGCCGGACGCCCGCTGAGTCTTCGGACTATGCTTCGCCAGCTCGTTTCCATTGGCATCCTGCTATATGAAGAAGGACATTGGACC